>NZ_JCAXEA010000001.1:0-418448 GCF_059759125.1 Arthrobacter sp. GQ119
TGGACGGCGCCGAAGCGCTCTGCGGCCAGTGCTACCGCGCCCTCGCGGGCCGCCGAGGCCTCGTCGGCAGTCAGCGTCCGGTCGTTGGCGCGGAACCGAAGCCCGAAGGCCAGTGACTTCTTGCCGTCCTCGATGCCCTTGCCGGCGTAGACGTCGAACAGTGCGACATCTTCCAGGAGTTCGCCGGCACCTTCCCGCAGGGCAGCCAGCACGTCGTCTGCTGGAATCTCCTGCGGCACCACGAGGGCCACGTCCTGGGTTGCGACCGGGAAGGTCGAGATGTGGCGCGCCACAATAACATCCGCGGCGGCCATGAAAAGGGCGTCGGCGTTGATTTCGAGTGCGACGGAACGGGCGGGCATGTCCGAGGCTGCCAGGAGCTTCGGGTGCAGCTCGCCGGCGTAGCCCACAACTTCGCCGCTGCGCAATGACAGCTTGGCTGCACGGCCGGGATGGAAGGCCTGGTGCTGGCCCTGCCCCACCACGATGTCAACGCCCAGGACATCGCCCGCAAGCCGCGCGATGTCCAGCGCGTCCGCCCAGTCCCAGACCCGCGGGGTGTGGCCGGCGGCAGCCGGTGAGTCGTGGCCGGTCAGGACCGCGGCGACGTGCAGCGGCTGGTCCGGAACGCCGTCGTACAGTGCGTCCAGCACCTCATCGGACGGCTTGACGCCCAGCGGCGGAATGGAGGCCGTGCCCACAGTCCCGCCGGGCAGGAAGACAAGCCCTGCCTCGAACAGGGCCAGGTCGCGGAAGCCGCGCGAGTGGTTGCGCTTAGCCACCTCGATCAGGCCGGGCAGCACGGACGTCCGCAGGTAGCCGTGCTCCTCGCTGATCGGGTTGGCCAGCTTGACGGCGCTACGGGGAGCCCCGGCCTCCGGCACGCCGAAGGTGTCGTTGGCAGCCTTCGAGACAAACGGGTAGGCCAGGACTTCGGTGAGCCCGGCGTCAGCGAGGGCCTGGATGAGGCGCCGCCGCTGCTGCTGGACGCGCGTCAGCCCCCTGCCCGGAGGAGCGACGGGAAGCGTCGCCGGGATCTTGTCGTAACCAACCAGGCGGGCGATCTCTTCGGACAGGTCTTCCTTGGTCTCAAGGTCGCTCCGCCAGCTGGGCGCCGAAACTGTCCAGCCGCCGTCGGCCTTTTCCACGACGGCGCCGAGATCCTCGAGGGAGGTGACGATCTGCTCTTCGGTGAAGTCGATGCCGATCCGCTCGGCGGCGAAAGCGGTGGGCAGGGCGATGGACACGGCGTCCGGAGCTGTCCCGACGTCGGTCCCCGCCTCGTCGGCGGTGCCGCCGGCGAGTTCGACCAGGAGGTCGGCAGCGCGCTGGGCAGCAATGTTCGCCACCTGCCAGTCGACGCCGCGTTCAAAGCGCTTGGAGGCCTCCGACGGCAGCTTGTGGCGGCGCCGTGAGCGGGCGATCGAGACTTCCTCGAAGTGGGCCGCCTCAATCAGCACGGTGGACGTGGTGTCCGAGACCTCGGTGGAGGCGCCGCCCATGACGCCGGCGATGCCGACCGGTCCGGAATCGTCGGTGATCAGCAGATCCTCGACGTCGAGCGGGCGCTCCTTGCCGTCCAGGGTGGTGAGCTTCTCCCCCGCCACGGCCCGCCGGACCACGATGTCGCCCGACAGCCTGTCCTGGTCATAGAAGTGCAGGGGCTGTCCCAGCTCGAGCATCACATAGTTGGAGATGTCCACGGGCAGGGAGATGGACCGGATCCCGGCCAACCGAAGTCTGGAAGTCATCCACGGCGGCGTGGGACGGGTGGCATCCACGCCCCGGACGGTGCGGGCCACGAAGCGGTCGCAGCCCGGCTTGCCGTAGATGGGGGCGTCGTCGTTGATCTTGACGCCGTAGCCGCCGGCCAGCGACACCGGGGCCGTGACCTTCGAGGCGGGGTCGGTGAAGGACGTGCCGGTGGCGTGGGCGTATTCCCGGGCGACGCCGCGGATCGAGAACGCGTAGCCGCGGTCGGGGGTGACGTTGATCTCGGCGGCTTCGTCGTAGAGGCCCAGGAGGTCCATGGCGTCGGTGCCGATTTCCGGGTCCAGCCCGATCCTCGAGAGCACCAGGATGCCGTCGTGGTCTTCGCCGATACCGAGTTCGCGCACCGAGGCGATCATGCCCGCGGACAGGTGCCCGTAGGTTTTGCGCGCGGAGATGTGGAAATCGCCGGGCAGCACGGCACCGGGAAGGGTGACAACAACCTTGTCCCCCTCCACGAAGTTGTGGGCGCCGCAGATGATGCCCTGGACGCCGGAAGGGTCAATGCCCTTGCCGGTGAGGGTCTGTTCCTGCCCCTCGGGGACGACGCGGACCTGGCACCAGTTGATGGTCTTGCCGTTGGTCTGCGGTTCCTTGACCAGGCTCAGCACCTGGCCCACCACGATGGGCCCTCGCAGGGCGTCGGTGGGACGGTGGACCGCCTCTTCTTCAAAGCCGACCTTGACGAGCTCGGCCATGACGTCTTCAGCCATTGCTCCGGCCGGTACCTGCGCGAATTCACGCAGCCAGGAAAGTGGGATACGCACTGTTTAGATCTCCATCCCGAAGTGCTCGCTGAAACGTACATCGCCTTCGATCATGTCGCGCATGTCGCTGACCTCGTTGCGGAACATGAGCGTGCGCTCGATGCCCATGCCGAAGGCAAACCCTGAATAGACATCCGGATCGATGCCTGCGGCGCGCAGGACGTTGGGGTTGACCATGCCGCAGCCGCCCCACTCGATCCACCGCGGCCCGCCCTTGGCGCCGGGGTGGAAGATGTCCAGCTCCGCGGAGGGCTCGGTGAAGGGGAAGTAGTTGGGACGCAGCCGGATCTGGGCTTCGTCTCCGAACATCTGGCGGGCGAAGTGCTCCAGCGTGCCGCGAAGGTCGGCCATGCTGAGGTTCTTGTCGATCGCGAGGCCCTCGAACTGGTGGAACACGGGAGTGTGCGTGGCATCGAGCTCATCGGTGCGGAACACCTTGCCGGGGCACAGCACGTAGATAGGCACCTCGCGTTCCAGCATGGAGCGGACCTGCACCGGGGAGGTGTGGGTGCGCATGAGGAGGTGTGCCTCCGGCGGTTCCACGAAGAAGGTGTCCTGCATCTCGCGGGCCGGGTGGTCCGGCTTGAAGTTCAGTGCGTCGAAGTTGAACCATTCAGACTCGACTTCCGGGCCCTCGGCGATTTCCCAGCCCATGCCGACAAAGATGTCTGCCACGCGGTCCTGCAGGGTGGAAAGCGGATGGCGCGCTCCTGCCCGGCGGCGGCGCGGGGCGGCTGTCACATCGACGGTTTCCTCGACCAGGATGCGGGCGTCGTTCTCGGCCTCAAGCTCGGCGGTGCGCTCCGCGAGTGCCTTGTTGACGCGCCCGCGGGAGGAACCCATGAGCTTCCCGGCGGCAGCCTTCTGGTCTTTTGGCAGGCCACCGATTTCGCGGTTCGCGAGGCTCAGCGGCGATTTCTCCCCGGTGTGGGTCAAACGGACAGCCTTGAGTTCATCGAGCGTGGAGGCACCGGCGATGGCGGAGATTGCCTGCTCGACGGCGGCGGTGATGGCGGCTACATCCAGAGGGTTCGGGACGGCAGCGCCCGGCAAAGTTTCAGTCATCTACTGTTCTTAGCTACGAGTCGGGTGATACCAGTGGCCGGTGCTGCTGTGCCGGTTTCCCCGGCAGCGCGTCCGTCACTGGCACGTCATTGCATGACGCCATCCGGTGACGCCCTGCAAGGACAAGGGCAGGCTCGCCGGAGGTTGGCCGGCGGGCACTGTTCCCAGTCTAATTGACCGGGCCCGGCTGCCCGAACGGGACGGCCAATGTGCTGTTCGCGTCCCGCGGCTAGCATTGCCTCATGACCCCGGGACAGCGGTTGCGCCGGTTGGCGAACCTGCTCAATGGCTCCACTCTGCTGGGACGCCTGCTCGCCAGGCTGGCCGGAACCACGGTCGTGAGCGGGCCGCGCGGCCTGGCGATCGCCACCGGCTACACCTGGAAACTCCCCTTCGCCGGGGCGTTCACGGTAGGCAATGTGATCATCTTCCGCGCCGGGCCCGAGGCGGCCCTGGGAAACCCCGTCCTCCTGGGTCACGAGGAACGGCACAGCACGCAGTACGCCTGCCTCGGGCTGCCCTTCCTGGTTCTCTACTTCGCCGCCGCCGGGTGGTCGCTGCTGCGGCACGGCGACCCGGCATCGGGAAATCCCTTTGAACGCCATGCCGGGCTCGAAGCCGGCGGCTACGCCGGCCGAACGGCATCAGCGCACAACCGCACCCTCGCCGGCAGGCGGCGGATCAGGCGGCGGATCAGGCGAAACACCCACGGCGGGCCTTGACTTTGATTCGAACATACCTTCGAATTGAGCCATGAGATGGGACGCGCAGGCACTCAATCCCGCACCCCGGGCGCCAGACACTGACAGCGCGGCGAACAGTGGCACAGACAGCGGCGCGGACAACCGCACAGCCGCCGCGGCCGCGGTGCCGCTGCTGCCGCTGGCCGGGCTTGTGCGCTCTGTCTCCACCCCAGAATTTGCCGGGGTCACCTTCCATGAGGTCACCGCAAAATCGGTGCTCAACAAGGTGGCCTCCGGTTCCCGCATGCCATTCGAATGGACAGTCAATCCCTACCGGGGCTGCAGCCACGCGTGTGTCTACTGCTTTGCCCGCAAGAGCCACACCTATCTGGACTTCGATGCGGGGCTGGATTTCGACAGCCAGGTGGTCGTCAAGATCAATGCCGCGGAGGTGCTGCGCAGGGAACTGGCCAAGCCGTCCTGGGGGCGGCAGCACGTCGCGCTGGGCACCAACACCGATCCCTACCAGCGCGCCGAGGGCCGGTACCGGCTGATGCCGGGAATCATCGCCGCGTTGGCCGACTCCGGGACTCCCCTGTCCATCCTGACCAAGGGAACGCTGCTGGCCCGCGACATCCCGCTGCTGAAACACGCCGCCGCCCAGGTGCCGGTGGGAATCGGCATTTCACTCGCCATGACAGATGACCGGCTGTCCGAAGACATTGAGCCGGGGACGCCCGGACCGAGGGCCAGGCTCAAGCTCATATCGAGGCTGCGCGATGCCGGGCTGCCGTGCGGAGTGATGGCCATGCCGATCCTGCCTTGGCTGTCGGACAGCGACGAAGCCCTGGATTGCCTGTTCAGTTCGCTGGCCGCCGCCGGGGCAACCGGCGTGACGGCCGGGGCCCTGTACCTGAAGCCCGGTACGCGTGAATGGTTCATGCAGTGGATAGCGGCAAGGCACCCGGAACTCGCTGGACGGTACAGGCGGCTGTACGGCACGGGATCCTACGCTTCGAAGGAGTACCGCGCCTGGCTCGCAGGACGGGTCCGCTACTTCAAGGCCCGGTACGGGTTTTCCGGCTCACACGGGTTCAGCCACCGGGATGCCGACGACCCCCGCGGTGAAGAAGCCGCCTACCCAGAGGGCAGCTTGCCCACGGCAGGTGCCAGGACGCCCGGGACGGCCCAGGCGTCCCAGCCAACGCTCTTCTGATCAGACAGCGTAGTTTTTCAGCGAGGCAGTGGCCCCGAGTTCCGTCAACAGTGCCTGGACAATCGGAAGATCGGCAGGAATCCACGGAAGGCTGAGAGCTTCCTCACGTTCCCGAAGGCCGATCCAGGCGAGTTCGTCATGGTCCTCGAGGGGCCGGGGCTCGCCGTCGGTGAGTTCGGCAAACCATACCCGCATCGTCGCGCGTTCATTGAGCGGCCAGCCTGCGTGGTGCGGGGATGTCAGCTCGGAACCCAGGCGGACGCCGATGCCCAGCTCCTCGCGCAATTCCCGGTGCAAGGCGGTTTCGGGCGTCTCGCCGGCTTCCACCTTGCCGCCCGGAAACTCCCACATGCCTGCGAACTGTGGAGGCGCCGTCCGCCTGGCCACCAGCAAACGGGTTGGCCGGGCAAGTGAATCGAGTACGGCACCGCCCACAACGCTTATCAGTTCGCTCACCTCCCCAGTGTATGGGGGAGAATGGTTGGGGGCGCGCACCTCTGCCGCCAGCCCTCCCCCAACGACGTGCGGAATACCTTCTACAGACCCGTCGTTATAAAAATCAGATTTGTCCGGGCAATCTACGTGTGCGGGCAGCTTCACGCACGATGCCGAGACTCTCCACCCCCAAGCTCCGAAAAGCAGGCACATGACCACCACCACTCACGCTCCCGGCAAAGCCACAACCCACAGGTCCCATCTCGGACTCGCCATTTTGGCGCTGGGGATGGGAGGCTTCGGAATCGGTGTCACCGAATTCGCCATGATGGGCCTGCTCAAGGAAGTGGAGGTTGGGCTCAACATCGGGACGCCGGAGGCCGGGCACCTGATCTCTGCCTATGCACTGGGCGTGGTCGTCGGCGCACCGGTACTGGCCGCTGTCGGAGCGAAACTGCCGCGAAAGTACCTTGCCCTGGGCCTCATGCTGTTCTTCAGCATCGCCAACCTGACGTCGTTCATCGCCCCTGACTACGGGAGCATGCTGGTGTCCCGGTTCGCGGCCGGGCTGCCGCACGGAGCTTTCTTTGGCGTGGCGGCCGTGATCGCCGCGTCGCTGGTGGCACCGACGAAGCGTGGCTGGGCCATTTCCATGGTCATGGCCGGACTCACCGTGGCCAACGTCATCGGCGTGCCGTTCGCCACCTGGCTTGGCCAGGCCTTCGGCTGGCGGCTGCTCTTCGTCCTGGTCGGCGCCCTGGGGCTGGTCACACTGGGCCTGATCTGGAAGTTTGTGCCCTTCCAAAAAGCCCATGCAGACGCAAGTATCCGCCGGGAACTCGGAGCGCTGAAGCGGGCGCAGGTGTGGCTTGCCATCCTGATCGGGATCGTCGGATTCGGCGGTTTCTTCGCAACGTACACCTACATTGCCCACACCATGACCTCGGTTGCAGGCATCCCGTCCGCGTTCCTGCCGTTCGTGGTGGCCCTCTACGGCCTCGGAATGGTCGCAGGCAACATCGTGGGCGGAAGGATCGCGGACAAGTCCGTCATGGGAACCATTTACCGGGTGCTGCCGGGGATCGCCGTGGCGCTGGTGGTGTACGCGATCGCCGTGCACTCGCCGTGGTCCGCGTTGGTGATGGTCTTCGTTGTGGGCGCGGCCGGGGCCATGCTGGTGCCGGCGCTGCAAACCAGGCTGCTCGATGCTTCACCGGACGCGCCCTCCCTGGCATCCTCCCTCAACCACGCCGCCCTCAACGTGGCCAACGCGCTGGGAGCTTTCCTGGGCGGACTCGTCATCGCCTGGGGCTGGGGTTATGTTGCACCGGCCCTTGTGGGCGCCGTGCTGGCAGTCCTGGGCCTGGGTGTGGCTGTGCTCAGCGGAATGCTGGAGCGTAAAAGGCCGCTGGCCCCGTAACCCTTCGGGCCACAGGGCCAGCGGCCGTTTCTGCTATTTGGGCGCCGGTCCTTTAGCCGCCGGTCCTTTGGGTGCCGACATTATCTGCCGACAAGCCCGCCGGTCATGCCCGGCGGTCATGCCCGGCGGACCGTCGCGACGGCTAGGATCCGGTGCCCCCGACGACGGCCTGGCCGGTGGGCAGATCCGACCGGCCCACGTCCGGCTCCAGGTATCAGCCGGGCGATTTCAAGGCCAGCAGGCCGATTATGGCTGTTCCGCACGAACAGGCCGCCGACACTGAACAGCACGATGGAGACGATGAACGCGTAGATGTAGCGTTCCCGGCCGTAGCCGAAGGGATGCTCCTCGCTGGCGGCCGTTTTTGCCCGTTTCCCGCCGACGAGCAGCAGGACCTGGTTGCCGGAGTCGGCCACGGAATGGATGGCCTCAGCCAGCACGGAGGATGACAGCGTCAGGATGAACGCGCTGCGACGATCGCCTTGGTACCGCCAGTTGCAGCCAAGGGGGCTTCACCTCTTCAAGCGGGAATTACAACGAACTGGACAAGGCCCCGCAGCGGGACCACTAGTAATGACGTACCCGCCCGGCCTTGGGCGGAGCAGCACTCGTGACGTCGCGGCGCCACAAAAAACCTTGAAACTAAGCGTGCTGACAAATAAACATGCGTTGTGTTAGCTTGAAGCCATGTCGGGACTGACCTGTATCGATCCCGACGAATATGAAGGAGGAGACAATGGGTTTTCTTGCTTGGATTATTCTCGGCCTGATCGTAGGCGCAATTGTTAAAGCCGTTATGCCCGGCAGGGTCGGCGGCGGCTGGGTCACCAGCCTTCTTCTGGGCGTTGTAGGCGCCATCGTTGGTGGCTGGATTGGCAGCCTTCTGTTCGGCAGGGGTGACCTGGCGTTCTTCGACCTCGGCACCTGGATCCTCGCCATTATCGGCGGCCTGGTAGTCGCCGGTGTCTACGGGGCCATTACCGGACGTAACCGGACCACCTAAGACCACCAAGGCCCGCCCGAGGCGGACCTGCCCAAAGAAAAATGCGGGAGCCCACCATGTGGGCCCCCGTTTTTTGTGTGCCCCGTTCTTAGTCCTGTTGGGATCTTTTTAGTCCTGTTGGCATCTCGCGCTGGCGTACAGGCAGACAGTGGCCGCCGTCCCCAGGTTCAGGCTTTCGGCGGAACCATACACGGGAACAGCCACCCGGTGGTCAGCCAGGGCAAGCTCCTCTTCGGACAGTCCCTGCGCCTCGTTTCCGAACAGCCAGGCAGTCGGGCTTTCCAGCGCATAATCTGAACCGGCCGTGGAGCTGCCGAGCCGCCGGGCCGCGCTCTCATCCTGGAGGCGGTCCAGGTTCAGCTTCCCGTAGCCGTCGGCGGCCAGCACGCCAATGCCGCGGGATCTGCACTGCCCCACGAGCTCTTCGACGTCGGCGCCGAGCACCACCGGCAGATGAAACAGCGAGCCCGCGGTGGAACGCACGGCCTTCGGGTTGTAGATATCCACGCTGGAGCCGGTCAGCACCACAGCATCCGCGCCGGCGGCGTCGGCAGCCCGCAGGACGGTCCCGGCGTTGCCCGGATCCCGGACCTGGCACAGCACGGCGAGCAGCCGCGGCCCGCCATCGAGAACCTCGTGCAGCGGAACATCGACGAAATCACACACAGCGATGATGCCCTGTGGAGTCACGGTGTCCGCCATGGCGGCAAGGACATCATCGGTTGCCAGCCTGGCGCTGGTGCCGGCGGCCAGCTCTTCGAACTCCGGATACCGGTCCAGGCACGCCTCACTGGCAAACACCTCACGGACAACACCGGGCTCCCCCGCGTCGATTTTCTTGCGGTGCAGCGTCAGGGCTTCACGGACAGCCTGGGGTCCCTCCGCCAAGAACTGGCGGCGCCTTAAACGGGCCGGGCGCCCGGCAAGCTTTGCCACGTCCCGGACCCGATCAGCTCGGGGGTTGGACAGTGGAAAGTCTTGCGGGCGCCCGGTTTCGTTCATATAAGAACCTTAGTTGCTGTAACAGCAGGTTCTCGAACTACCCAGAACGGGGAGCTGCTACTCGGCGGCCTCGTCGGCGGCCGGCTTCTTGGCAGCAGCCTTCTTGGCGGCCGGCTTCTTGGCCTTCGGAGCCGATGCAGCGTCAGCCGCAACAGCCGGAGCGGAGGTGTCGGCCGGCAGGGAGTCCTTGGCGACCTTGACCAGCGCAGCAAAGGCGTTGGCGTCAGACACAGCCAGCTCGGCCAGCATGCGGCGGTCAACCTCGACCTCAGCGGCCTTGAGGCCCTGGATCAGGCGGTTGTAGGTGAGGCCATTGGCGCGGGACGCAGCGTTGATGCGCTGGATCCACAGGCGGCGGAAGTCGCCCTTCTTCTTCTTGCGGTCGCCGTAGCTGTACACAAACGAGTGCAGCAGCTGCTCTTTGGCCTTGCGGTACAGGCGAGAGCGCTGTCCGCGGTAACCTTTGGCGCGTTCGAGGATAACCCGGCGCTTCTTGTGGGCGTTTACCGCCCGCTTCACACGTGCCACGTGCGTACTCCTTCAGAATTCTTATCCCAAGCATCTACTGCCGGTATTCCGGCCGGCCTGAGAAGGCTTATTGGTAGTTTGACTGGCGCCAGGTGGCGCTCAGCCAGAGTGCTTGGAAATTAGATGCCGAGCATCTTCCGGATGACCTTGGCGTCGCCCTTGAAGACGATCTTGTCGCCGGCAAGGCGACGGGTCAGCCTGGAGGACTTGTGCTCGAGGTAGTGGCGGCGGTTGGCCTGCTGGCGGCGCAGCTTGCCGCTGCCGGTCAGCTTGAAGCGCTTCTTAGCACCACTGTGGGTCTTCATCTTCGGCATGGGAACCGATCTCCTAACGTATCCGCAGACTATGTCTGCAGTCTTTCGTGCAGCCGCCCCTGCGGGCGGCGTGCTGGTTGCTGACTGCCTGAAGGCGGTGCCTTCCGCAGCTTTGAACTAGGTGGTCTTCTTGCCTGCCGGCTTGGGCGTGGCCCGGGGCGCGGTGGGGCGTGCCGCGGGCTTCGGCGCAGCGGGCCTGGCCACCGGCTTCGGTGGAGCAGGCACTGCCGCAGGCTTGGGTGCTGCCGCAGCAGGAGCCTCAGCCTCGGCGGGCTTCGGCGCGGCAGGAGCCGCGGCCGCAGGAGCCGGGGCCTTCGCCGCTGGAGCCTTGGGCGCTTCCGGAGCCGCTGCGGCCTTGGGCGCTTCGCGCTTCGGCTCGGCGGCCTTTGGAGCCTCCTGCTTGGGCGCTTCCGGAGCCGCTGCAGCCTTGGGCGCTTCGCGCTTCGGCTCGGCGGCTTCCGGAGCAGCAGCTGCTGCCGGTTCCTCCGGCGCGGCTGCTTCGGTGTTGACCTGGTAGCCCTCGGGCAGCAGGTCCGCGAGTGACTGGGTCAGGGGTGCCTGGTCGGCACCCGAGGTGTCGACGCGGCCGGCGGCCTTGGCTTCGTTCTGGGCCTTGGCTTCGGCACGCTGCGTGGCCCGGCGGGCCTCTGCCTTGGCCTCGGCCTTGTTCTTAAGCGGACCAATCACCATGACCATGTTTCGGCCGTCGATGCGCGGGCTCGACTCCACAACACCGACTTCAGCAACGTCTTCAGCGAAGCGCTGGAGCAGGCGCAGGCCCATTTCGGGGCGCTGCTGCTCGCGGCCACGGAACTGGATCATGGCCTTGACCTTGTCGCCGGCTCCGAGGAACCGCAGGGCGTGCCCGCGCTTCGTCTCGTAGTCGTGCGTGTCGATCTTCAGGCGGAACCGGATTTCCTTCAGAACCGTGTTGGTCTGGTTCTTACGGGCCTCACGGGCCTTGACTGCGGCCTCGTACTTGTATTTGCCGAAGTCCATCAGCTTGCACACCGGAGGCTTGGCCTGAGGTGCAACTTCAACGAGATCAAGATCGGACTCGGCAGCCAGGCGCAGGGCATCCTCGATACGGACGATTCCTACCTGTTCGCCGGCAGGGCCGACCAGCCGCACCTCAGGGACGCGGATACGCTCATTGATTCTTGGCTCGCTAATGTTAAAGCTCCTGTGTTTGTGATGAGTATTCCACCGGCAAAAAGAGAAGGCCCCCAATTGCCGGAGCAATCGAAGGCCTCGAGGATCGGATGCGCTGGCCCGGAGGGCTGCACGCGCTTCCGCAGGACTGTGCCTGCCGGAAACGCCCGACCTTTACCCGGCAACCTTGCTTTCCTCTGGAACTGCGCGGAAAATCGGCTGGCGCGGGTGGGAGAGAACTCCGCTTGCAAACTGAAGTCGATTCTACAGAAAGATACCCGTCTCCGCACAAGGCGGCGATGGGTCTCTTACACGGCGAAATAACGACATCCAGTCGGTCTGTGTCAAGCTTACCAGTATGAGCACTCCAGACAGTAATTCACACGTTTACCAGGCCCCCGGCGAGCAGGCTGACGTCTCGCAGCAGGTCCGGGACATCTCGGAAGTTCCCGCCATCGAGGTCATCACCACAGCCGCTGTCCACCTCATGAGCGCCGCAGCGGTGAAGCTGGGCCTGGCCGCCGAAGAGAACGCCGAGGAGCTCAAGGACCTGGACGAGGCCCGCAAACTCATCACCGCCCTCGCCGGACTTGTGACGGCCGCTGCTCCCGAGATCGGCTCCCAGCATGCCGGGCCATTGCGCGACGGTCTGCGTTCCCTCCAGCTCGCCTTCCGGGAAGAGTCGATTATTCCCGATCCCCCGGGCAAGGGTCCGGGGGAAAAATACACCGGCGCGGTGAACTGACGCCGGAGAGCAACTACGACGACGGCGGGTTGTCCTTGAGGGGACGGCGCGCCGTCGTTCCTGCTTAAGTTCCTGCTCGGGCTTCTGCCGGGGCTCCTGCTCAGGCTTCTGCTTTAGTGGGGATGCCTTGGAAACAATTGACTATTGTCACGGCGCGGCAGACTGAGTAAGCTCGGCGGCCAGCCGGCTTTCCGGTCTGAACCTGGCCGCGTCTGAGCGGCGCTGCCGTCAGGGGCACGCCCCGTATCCCCAGGCATCCGGCTTGCACGCCGCCACAGCCTGGTCGGCCAAAGATGCCGCCCTTCCATAAAGGCAGAACCCCATGTTAGGCACCAAAACCCGTGTCGCCGTCGTCCTGGCCGCCACCCTCGCGCTGACGGCAACCGCCACGCCAGCTTATGCCGCCCCCGCAACGCTCGTGAGCGTGGGACCGGGAACACTCGTCGCCGACGGCGCCGCCGTTGACGTCCCGGTCACGTTCGTCTGTGACAGCGACCCCACCCGCATCATTGCGGTACCCGTGGTGGAAATGAACCAGAGAGTGACCGACGGCCGGATTGCCAACGGCTTCGGAAACGCACAGCTGGGCTGCACCAGAGAAAGCCAAACCGTCACCATCCGGGTCATTCCCCGCGTGATGGCATTCAACCCCGGGGCTGCCGTGGCGTTCGTCATCCTGCAAACATGCAGTGCGGAATTTCAGTGCGCCTTTGTGACCGTCAGCGAAGTCATACAGCTCACACAGTCGGGACAGTCCCAGATTCCTCCTGTCCTTCCCGAATAACTCCTGTCGTTCCCGAATAACGGAGTTCACAAAGGAGTCCCGACTCCAGTGCCCACGGCTGACTGCGCGCAGGGCGGGCGGCCCGATACATCTACGCGCCGGCTGCCCGGCGGCGGCGCTGCTGCAGCGCTATACCGACGGCGCAGAGCAGGACGCCGGCTGCGCCCACCGACACGAACCCGGCCCATGGTCCTACGCCGTCGATGAACAGGCCCGCGAGCGGCGCACCAAGGGCCACGCCAGCGGTGAGCGCCGACCCGTACCACCCCATCGCTTCACCGCGCCGCGCCTCGTCTACGAGCTCGGCCACCTTCTCCGACGCGGCCGAAAGGACCGGTGCACACAAAAGGCCGGGGGCCAGCGAGAGCAGGCTCAGGGTCAAAGTGTCGGTGGCGAACCCCATCGGGATGGTCAGTGCCGCCATGCCCATCAGGAGCAGGATCGGCGACAGGGGACGGTGCAAGGCGCCATAAACGAGGCCGCCAACGACGGAAGCGGCGCACCAAAAGAGGAAGACCATCCCGATCTCCGCCTGGTGGCCGCCAGTTTCCAGGGCAGCGACGATTCCCACATCGGTCCCGCTCAGCACCATTCCTGTCCCGGCGGCGACAGCGAACACAGCTGCCACGGCTGCGGTCAACCACCTGAAGTTGAAAGCGACTTTGCCCCGCAGCCCACCGTTCGGCAGTTGGGCGTTGGGCAGCTGGGCGTTCGGCAGTTGGGCATTCCGCAGCCCTGTTCCCGGCTGTCCGGCCCGGCGCTGCGCGCCTTCTGATGGGCGTCCCAGCCCGGCGGCAGCCTCCTGGACATCGCCCGGTGCGGCAGCGGTCACCGCCACTTCGGCCGCGTCCTCCCGGTCTGCTTCAGAAGCCTCATTGCCAACAGCACTGCCAGCGCTGCCGGCGGCGCTGCCCGCGGTGCTGCGAGTGGGCGGGTTGAACCACATGAGGAACAGCCCCGCGATGGAGGTGGCAACGCCGACGACCGTCAGGCCAAGGACCGAGTGGCCGCTGGTGGCCACCACCGCTCCGGCCGCCGGCCCGATCATGAAGACCATCTCCGTACTGATGGCATCAAGGGCGAAGGCCGTCCGCCGCCGGTCGCCGGCGGCAAGCACGCCCAGCGACTGGCGGACAACGCTGAAGATGGGAAGCGTCAGCAGACCGCCCACGAACACCAGCGGCAGCAGCCACTGATAGGACACGTGGGGAACGATGGACCAGATGACGGTCTCGGACAGGACCGACGGGATCAGTGCCCTCCGCAGCCCCACAATATCCACTCGGCGCCCGCGCCACGGGGCGCCCAGGGCAATGCCGATGGTCATGACAGCGGCTGCTGTGCCGGCCGCCGCATACCCCTGGCCCAGGGTCAGCACGATGTGCAGTGTGAGCAGCACACCTGCGGCCGAATGGGGTATGCGGGCAATCATGCCCACCGCCAGGAGCCGGCGTATGGGCCTGACGGCCAGCAGCTCCAGGTACAGGGTGAAATTCACGGTGGATCCTTCGGTCTGCCGCCGGGCAGCAAAAGGACGGACCGACCCTTGGACCGGCGGTTACTCTGCGGCGCGCCTTAGTTTGATTTCGATCGAGTCAACGCGCTCACCGAACAATTCATTCCGGCTCCACTCCTGCTGCAGGCCGGCAACCACTGACTGGACGCCGGCAGCATCCAGCCCTTCCTCCAGGTAGAGGACTACACGCAGCTCCGGTCCGGGACCTCCGCCGGCGATCCGGCGGCCGGACGCGGTCGTGGCTGGCACGCCTGCACCCGGCAGGACTTCCAGGCGCCGGACCGCGGGCGAACCCGCTGCCGCAGTGCCGAGGGCGTCAGCCAGTTCGGTGTCGCGGTAGGAGGGAACCCAAGGCTGCTGCTGTGCCAATGACCAGACCGCCGGCCTCCGCACGACGAACGTCACTTCGGAACCGGGGTCAACAACAAGCAATTCCGCACCTTCCGCCACGGCAGAGAGCGCCGCCCGTGCTGCGTAGACCGCAACGGGCCGGGCCTCGGCGTGCCAGGCCGTCAACGCACCGGACGAGGTGAAGACCGGCATGGCCAGCCTGCCGTCCGGCGCTTTCAGCGTCACGAGCGCCATGTCCGCCTGCTTGTCGGCGTGCAGCCCGCCGGCGCCTTCGGCTTCCTCCGCCAGCTGTGCGACAACAGGAACGAAAACGCGTGCAGTGGCCAGCGCCGCGACAACGGCGGCTTCATCGCCATCGGCGCTAAGGAGCGCCTCGACAGCGGCGAGATAACCGGTGTCCGCCTTGCCGTCGTCGTCCTCGAAATTGTGGATCTTTCCGTCATCGCCGGCGAGGCTCCGCCCGGCCCAGGGCTGGCCGGCAGAATCCGCGGGGCCGCCCGCGCCCGCGAGGGCCGCCTCGATGTGGGCAGGAAGCCTGCGGGCAGCCGGCTGGTGCGCTGCCCGGTCCTGTTCCCCGGGCGTCAGCCCATGTCCTGCCACGGCCGCAGCCTAGCGGCGACCGGCGACGTCGAGGGCCTCCGGCAGTGTGAAGGCGCCTGCGTAGAGAGCCTTGCCGACAATCGCGCCCTCGACGCCGAGCGGCACGAGGGAGCGCAGGACCTTAAGGTCATCGAGGCTGGAAATACCGCCCGAAGCCACCACGGGCTTGCCGGTTTTTTCAACCATCTGCCGCAGCAGTTCAACGTTGGGCCCCTGAAGGGTGCCGTCCTTCGTCACATCGGTGACGACGTAGCGGGCGCAGCCGGCTTCCTCGAGTCGGCCCAGCACGTCCCAGAGGTCCCCGCCCTCCTTGGTCCAGCCACGGCCGGCGAGCGTCGTTCCGCGGACATCCAGCCCGACGGCGATCTTGTCACCGAACCGGTGGATGACCCGGGCCGTCCACTCGGGATTCTCCAGGGCGGCGGTTCCGAGGTTGACCCGGGCCACGCCCAGGTCAAGGGCCTTCTCGAGGGACTCGTCGTCACGCAGGCCGCCGGAGAGCTCAACCTTGATGTCGAGCCGGCCCACGACTTCCCGAAGGAGTTCGGCATTGGTGCCACGGCCGAACGCTGCGTCCAGATCGACGAGATGGACCCACTCGGCGCCCTGCTGCTGCCAATTCAGGGCCGCCTCCAGCGGCGTGCCGTAGCTCGTCTCGCTGCCGGCTTCGCCCTGGACCAGGCGTACCGCCTGGCCGTTCACGACGTCGACTGCGGGAAGCAGTTCCAGTGCCGGCAGATCGGTTTGGCTGGTCATCTCGGGTCCTCAGTTCTCATGTAGCGCGGTTTCCGGAGCGGCGCTGCCTTGTGCGTCCGGGTGTCGGGGGTTGGCGTTCAGTGTGGGCAGGGTGGCTGAAAGGCGTTTGCCGGTCAGCAGATCAGGCCGCAGGCAGGGTCAGCAGATAGGCGGCCAGCAGCGACATGGCGGCCAGCACCGAGAACACGATCTGCGTCCAGAGCGGCTTCTTTTGCTGCCTGAAGGACAACGCGCCGCCGGCCAGCAGGCCCGCAAGCCCCATCAGGACAATGGACCACATCTAGGCGTCCGCACCGGGCGTTGCAGCCGCAGGCGTCGTCTCGGCCACAGGCACTGCTGCCGCTCCGGTCCGGCCGTGCGGGTGGCGGAGGCCATTCACCCAGTTCCGGAGGAGCCGCGCGCCGGCATCGCCCGACTTTTCCGGGTGAAACTGCGTGGCGCAGAGCGGCCCGTTTTCCACAGCGGCAATGAAGGGCGCGCCGTGTTCCGACCAGGTCACGAGAGGAGCCGCCATGCACGGCTGCACGACCTCGAAGTCCCAGGCCTGCACGCCGTAGGAGTGCACAAAATAGAAACGATCGTTTTCCACGCCCTGGAACAGCTTGGAACCCTCCGGGACCTTGACCGTGTTCCATCCCATGTGCGGAACGACGTCGGCAGGGAGGAGTTCGACCTTGCCTGGCCACTCCCCCATGCCCTCGGCTTCGGTCCCGTGTTCCACGCCGGCTTCGAAGAGCACCTGAAGGCCCACACAGATGCCGAGGACGGGTCTGCCCCCTGCGACACGGCGGCCTATCATGCGGATGGCGTCGACGGCTTTCAGTTCTCGCATTACGGTTTCGAAGGCGCCGACTCCGGGAACCACCAGGCCGTCGGCATTGAGGACGTCCTCCGGCTTCGAGCTCAGGATCACCTCAGCGCCGGCCCGTTCGAGGGCACGCACAGCAGACCGGACGTTGCCCGAACCGTAGTCCAGGACAGTGACGGTGGGCTTCCCCTCGGGCGACGCCGGCTTGACGGTGGCCGAGGGGTCGATGATGGCGCCGTCCTTCAGGATCTTGCCGGTCACAATGCCCCCTTGGTGGACGGAATACCCTCAACGCGCGGGTCCGGCTCGACGGCGGCGCGCAATGCCCTTGCAAAGGCCTTGAACTGGGCTTCGACGATGTGGTGCGGGTCGCGGCCGGCGATGACGTTCATGTGGAGGCAGATCCCGGCGTGCAGCGTGATGGCCTCGAAGACATGGCGCGTGAGCGAACCGGTGAAGTGGCCGCCGATGAGGTGGTATTCCTGGCCCGCCGGTTCCCCGCCGTGGACCAGATAGGGCCTGCCGGACACGTCGACAACGGCGTGGGCCAACGCCTCGTCCAGCGGCACGGTGGCTTCGCCGAAGCGGCGGATGCCGGCCTTGTTGCCAAGGGCAGTCCGCAGTACCTCGCCGAACGTGATGGCCACGTCCTCCACGGTGTGGTGCACGTCGATGTGAATGTCCCCGGTGGCCTTGACCGTCATGTCGATTAGTGAGTGCTTGCACAGTGCGGTCAGCATGTGGTCGTAGAACGGGACCGAGGTGCTGATGTCTGAAACGCCGGTGCCGTCGAGGTTGATCTCCACCAGAACGGAAGATTCGCTGGTGGCACGCTCGAGGCGTGCTGTGCGGGCCTCGGCAGCCTTGATTCCGGTGTCGCTCATAGTGATAGGTGTCCTTTTCACGCAGGAAGAGTGCAGACGTTGCGGGGGTTCTACCCTCAAGTTTATGCCGGAAGAGCAGCCTGCCTCGCCAGGATGCGTTCCAGCGCTTCCAGGAAGGCTGTGGTTTCCGTCTCAGTGCCGGCCGTGACGCGCAGGTGGCCCGGGATGCCGACATCCCTGATCAGGACACCGGAATCCAGCAGGGCCTGCCAGACCTCGTGCGGGTTCTCCAGGCCGCCGAAGAAGACGTAGTTCGAGTCCGAGGCGGCCGGTCGAAGCCCCATCCTGGTGAGTTCGGTGACGATCCTGTCGCGCTGCTGCTTGATGTCCTCGACGTCGGCCATAAGCGCCTCGCGGTGCCGGAGCGCGGCCAGTGCGGTGGCCTGGGTGACGGCGGACAGGTGGTACGGGAGACGGACCAGGCGCAGGGCGTCTGCCACCTCGGGGGCGGCGGCCATGTATCCAAGGCGGGCGCCGGCCAGGGCAAACGCCTTGCTCATGGTCCGGGACACAATGAGCCGCTCCCGCCCCGGCAGCAGGGTAAGCGCGCTGGGAGTGCCGTCGTGGGCGAACTCGTGGTACGCCTCGTCGACGATGACGATGGTCCGGCTGGATTCGCCGGCCTCATAGACGGCTTCCACCACGTCCAGCCCCAGACCGGTGCCGGTGGGGTTGTTTGGTGAGCATAGGAACACGACGTTTGGCCGCAGCTCCCGGACCTGGCCGGCCGCGGACTCGGCGCTCAGGCCATAGTCCTCCGCGCGCTGTCCGACGATGTATTCGGTATCTGTTCCGCTGGCCAGCAACGGGTACATGGAGTACGTGGGCGGAAAGCCCAGCGCCGTTCGGCCCGGGCCGCCGAATGCCTGGAGTATCTGCTGGAGGACTTCGTTGGAGCCGTTGGCCGCCCAGATGTTGTCGGCGGAGAGGCCGTGGCCCAGGTATTCCGCCAGGGCCTCCCGGAGTTCGGTGAACTCCCGGTCGGGATAGCGGTTGAGTCCGGCCGCGGCCTCTGTTACGGCCTCGGAAATGGCGGCCCTGACGTCAGCCGGCACTCCATGGGTGTTCTCATTGACGTTGAGCAGGATCGGCACCTCCAGCTGCGGCGCCCCGTAAGGCGTCAGCCCCCGCAAATTGGTGCGAAGAGGAAGTCGGTTCAGTCGCTCAAGCTGGTCAGTCACTTGGCCAGTTTAAGTGCCCCGGGCGGCGAGCGGGAAACTGTGACGGGTCAGCCGGGACCGGCCGTGACGGGTGGTGACCTATTTGGCCGGGACGAACAGCTGCTGTCCCGGCATGACCTTGCCGTTGTCCAGGTTGTTCAGCTGGACGATATCCGCGATGACGTCGCGCGGGTCCCTGTCCGGGTCCACGCTGCCGGCAATCGCCCACAGCGATTCCCCTGGCTGCACCGTCACGGAGACGGTCTCCGTCACCGACAGACCGCCGGCGGTGTCGGCAGCCTTGGCCGGTGAGTTGAACAGGCCGGCGAGTGACAGGAGCAGTGCCGCCAGCAGTACCAGCGGCAGCCCAATCAGGACGATCCGCCCGCGGCGGGTGAGCCGCAGGCGCGGCGGCTTGGCTGCCGGCCCGCCTGGCCGTCCGCCGGCATGCGGGCCGTGCAGGCCTTGGGTGGACTGCTGGCCCTGGGGGCTGCGCCGCTTCCCGGGACGGTAATGGTGACCTGCTGTTGTAGCTGACATGAACTGAGCCCTCCTGGACCATTCTGTGCTGCCCGTATGCCCGGTCCGCCGGACATACGCCGGGATCTTCGAATAACCGGACTGCTTCGCAGCTGAACTAGAACACATGTTCGAACTTTGCTTCTCCATTTTTAGCACCTATCAACGAACAAAGTCGAGACTCGCTAGAACAAATGTTTGAAAAAGCTTTATGGCTGGCCTACGTTTGAAATCAGAGAACAACCACTTCTGCAGTTGATCAGCAGGGTCTGACATTTCAGGCCGGAAGTTCCCGGCAACTGCAGCCACACAAGCCGGGAGGAACGAAAGGCGTTGGCGAACATGGCAGCACAAGCCTCCGACGGCAAAGCTACCCAGCGCAGCCAGCGGTCCCGGACAGCACCCAAGGGACTCACTGTCCGCCAGAAGAAAATCCTGGAAACCATCCAGCGCTCGGTCAACGACAACGGATACCCTCCCTCCATGCGCGAGATCGGGGACACGGTTGGCCTCGCCAGCCTGTCCAGCGTCACCCACCAGCTCTCACAGCTCGAGAAGCTCGGATACCTGCGGCGCGATCCCAAACGTCCCCGGGCCATGGAGGTCCTCATGCCCCTGACGCTCGATGCCGGAGTCCCTAAATCTGCAGGCGCCGAGAAGGAAGCCAGACTGCACAGCGTGGGCGGTGCCCCTGTTACGGAGTTGCCCAGCGCCACAGATACGGCCCTCGTTCCGTTGGTTGGCCGGATCGCAGCCGGCGGCCCCATCCTCGCCGACCAGATGGTGGAGGACCTCATGCCGCTGCCCCGCCAGCTCGTTGGACACGGGGAACTGTTCATGCTGAGAGTGGCTGGGGACTCCATGGTGGACGCCGCGATCTGCGACGGTGACTGGGTAGTGGTGCGGCGGCAAAGCGACGCCGCCAACGGCGATATCGTGGCCGCGCTGCTGGACGACGAAGCAACCGTCAAGACCTTCCGGCAGCGGGACGGCCACACCTGGCTGCTTCCCCAGAACACCCAGTACGAGCCCATTCTGGGCGACCACGCCGTGGTCATGGGCAAGGTCGTGTCCGTCCTGCGTTCGCTGTAGGTCAAGACCCGCTATAGGCCACCGCCCGCTTTGGCTTCCGGCACGCCGAAAGTCAGTGAGTCCCCAGGGCTACTGCGCGCCGGCGAGCCTTTCCAGCGCCGCCACGGCGATCTTGCGGTCAGTTGTGGGCCAGAACGGCGGGAGCGCCGCGCGGAGAAACCCGCCGTAGCGCTCGGTCGAAAGGCGCGAATCCAGGACCGCCACCACGCCCTTGTCATCCGTGGACCGGATGAGTCGTCCGGCGCCCTGCGCCAGACGGATCGCGGCATGGGTGGCCGATACAGACATGAAGCCGTTGCCGCCTGCCTGGGCCACGGCCCGGGAGCGTGCCGTCATCAGGGGGTCGTCCGGCCGCGGGAACGGAATCCTGTCGATGACCACCAGCCGGCACGAACCGCCCGGAACATCAACACCCTGCCACAGGGACATGGTGCCGAACAGGCAGGTGTCGGGTTCGTCGGCGAACTGCTTTACCAGCGCGGTCATGGTTGAGTCACCCTGGCAGAGCACGCTGACGTCCAGTCGGGGGCGCAGCGCCTCGGCAGCGTCCTCGGCGGCCCGCCGGGACGAGAAGAGGCACAGCGCTCCCCCGCCGGAGGCACGGATCAGCGTTTCCAGTTCGTCGAGCGCTTCCGGCGAGGTCCCCCTGCCCGGCTTGGGCAGGTGCCCGGCCACGTACAGGATGCCCTGCTTCGGGTAGTCGAAGGGGGACCCGACGTCCACGCCCGTCCAGCTTGGGGCGCCTTCGCCCAGGAGACCGAGTCCGCCTGCGGCGGGTTCGAACGCCGAGCCGATTGCCAGCGTGGCGGAGGTCAGGACCACGGTGTGGCCTTCGAACAGGCCCTCCCGAAGGCGCCCGGCAACACTCAGGGGTGCGATGTTGATCAGCGCGGGCTGGGTGTCGTCGGGTGCCGAATAGCCCTGCTGCGGGTCAAAGGTGCTGTTCCGCGAAAACCACACCACCTCACGGTTTTCCCGCGCGGCGAGCAGCCGTTCACAGAGCTCCAGGATGACGAGGAGGCGGGACCGTG
The DNA here is from genome assembly GCF_059759125.1 of Arthrobacter sp. GQ119. NCBI lineage: Bacteria > Bacillati > Actinomycetota > Actinomycetes > Micrococcales > Micrococcaceae > Arthrobacter > Arthrobacter sp. GQ119. The sequence continues at coordinate 21,602 of NZ_JCAXEA010000001.1, forward strand.
CGAGCTGCCGCCCGCCGTCGACCGCGTTGTTGCTGTCCCCCTTGGAATCTGACAGCGCCGCCCGGCACGCTTCGCGAAGCTGGTCCACGCAGTCGAGCTGCTCCGTGTTGAGTCCGTTCGGGAGCAGCCCGCTGGGAACGCCGGTGAGGACAAGTTCAAGGTTGGACGCGGCGTTGTTGAGGGCATCCACGGTAATGCCTGTGTGCTTGCGGGCGCCCGAGGCTGCGGCATGCACCATCGCGACAGACAACTGCCCGGAAACGGCGCCGGTGACACGGTCCTGGAGCTCGTGGGCCTCGTCCACCACCACAACGTCGTACTCCGGCAGCACGGCCAGGCCCTCGAAGGCGCTGACGGCGAGCATGGCATGGTTGGTCACCACGACATCGGCCTCGGCGGCTTCGTGCCGGGCCAGTTCACTGAAGCACTCCTCGGCGAGGGGACACTTCTGCGCGCCGAGGCACTCCATGGACGTGACAGAGACCTGCCTCCAGGCACGGTCGGTCACCCCCGGGAGGAGTTCGTCGCGGTCCCCCGTGGCGGTCTTTTCCGCCCATTCGCGGAGCCGGACCACCTCTTTGCCGAGCTGCGACGACGGCCCGCCCATCGCGGCGGCGAAATGCGGGACGCTGGTGTCCTCGCCCAGCGAAAAGAGCTGCCCTTCGGAGGGCTCCTCAGACGGGAACCCGCCTTCGAGCTTGTGCCGGCACACATAATTGGCGCGGCCTTTGACGAGGGCTACCTTCACCGGCCGGTCCAGCGCCGGGGTGATGTTCTTCAGCAACCGCGGAAGGTCCCGGCCCACGATCTGCGTTTGCAGCGCCAGGGTGGCGGTGGAGACGAGGGTGGGCTTGTCGCTCTCGAGCGAATGGGCGATCAGCGGGATCAGGTAGGCCAGCGACTTGCCGGTGCCCGTACCCGCCTGGACCAGCAGGTGGTCGCCGGTTTCAATCGCCCGCGCCACCTGCCGCGCCATCTCGTGCTGGCCAGTGCGGCTTTGTCCGCCCATGGCGGCCACGGCGCGGTCGAGGAGCCCAAGGACGAACTCCTCGCCGGCCGTGGAACCGGCTGGCTTTGCGGCCTGCTCAGTCATTGCTGATGAAGGATTCCAGTTCAGCCGCGAGGCCTTCCCGGACCATGACCACGGCGCGGGTGCCGCCCTCTTCGTGATCCATGCTCAGGATCTCCGCGTCGGAGTCGTGGAGTTTGCTGATCAGGTCGCCGCGGTGGTACGGCACCAGCAGTTCCAGCTTGACGTTCGGCCGCGGGATGCCGTCACTGATCGCCTTCAGCAGTTCAGGGATTCCCTGGCCGGTTCGGGCGGACACCACCACATGGCGCGGTTCGCGCTGCTTGAGGCGCTCCACGACGAACGGATCAGCGGCGTCGGCCTTGTTGAGCACGATGATCTCGGGGACCTTGCGGGCATCCACTTCGGAGAACACCGAGCGCACGGCGGCGATCTGCCCCTCCGGATCAGGGTGGGAGACGTCCACCACGTGCAGGATGAGGTCGGCGTCCGCCACCTCCTCGAGCGTGGACCGGAATGCCTCCACCAGCTGAGTCGGAAGGGACCGGACAAAGCCGACAGTGTCGGCCAAGGTGTAGCCCAGCCCGTCCGCCGTCTCCGCCTTGCGGACCGTGGGATCCAGCGTGGCGAACAGGGCGTTCTCCACCAGGACTCCGGCGTCGGTGAGCCGGTTCAGCAGGGAGGACTTGCCCGCGTTCGTGTACCCCGCGATGGCCACAGAGGGAACTGCATTACGACGGCGGTTGGCCCGCTTGGTCTGGCGTGCCGGCTTCATCGCGGCGATCTCGCGGCGCAGCTTCGCCATCCGCGTGCGGATCCGTCGCCGGTCCAGTTCGATCTTCGTTTCACCAGGTCCACGTGAGCCCATGCCGGCGCCTGCGCCGCCCACCTGGCCGCCGGCCTGGCGGGACATCGATTCGCCCCAGCCGCGGAGGCGCGGGAGCAGGTATTCGAGCTGTGCCAGCTCCACCTGCGCCTTGCCCTCGCGGCTCTTGGCGTGCTGCGCAAAGATATCGAGAATGAGGGCGGTGCGGTCGATGACCTTGACCTTGACGATGTCTTCCAGTCCGCGGCGCTGCGACGGCGCCAGCTCGGCATCCACCACCACGGTGTCCGCACCGGTGGACATCACCACGTCCTTGAGCTCCAGGGCCTTGCCCGAACCGAGGAACGTGCCGGGATCCGGCTTCGCCCGGCGCTGGACCAGCCCGTCGAGCACTTCCGATCCCGCGGTTTCCGCAAGCGCAGCGAGTTCCCGCAGGGAGTTCTCGGCATCGGCGAGGGTGCCTTCGGTCCACAGCCCGGCCAGGACCACGCGCTCCAGGCGCAGCTGCCGATACTCGACTTCGGTGACGTCTTCGAGTTCGGTGGACAGCCCGGCGGTGCGGCGCAGGGCCCGGCGTTCCTCAAGATCCTGCTGGTCGCCGTCGAACGTGCTGTGTTCCTCGTCAAGCCGCGAGATGGCCTGCGCCTGGCCAAAGACGGCCTTGCTGCCGGCACCAGCGCCGTTGGCAGGTGCGGCATTTCGTGCCGGGACGTCTTTGGAAAGAATCCGGTCGATGACAGCTTGGATTTCCTCGGGACTCATGTCCTGGGCTGCTGGCTCGGATCCGGAATTGTGCTGACTGGTCATGGTCTCCTTAAAAGGTTCTGCATCTTCAGAATAGTGCTGATTGTTGCCCTTGGCTGCGGTATTCGCGCTGGGCTGACGGCGGGGGGTCATGAGGGCTCCTGAAATGCCGACGGCGTGCAGGCCGGAGCGGCAGGAAGTGGACTGATTGAGTGTGGTTGTGCGCGCTCCGGGCGGAAGGTGTTACACCTGCATCGCAACGGGAAGCACGCGGCCGGCGCCACGGCTGGAAGCCTGCGGCGGAAAATACCGGCTACTCAAAGATCAGGAACATGCCTTCCAGAGTAGCAGATGCGGACCACCCGGTTTCCCATCCCGTTTCCCATCCGGGTGGTAAGCCCACTAATCTGGCCAGTTATGGATTCTGCCCACTATTTCAGCGCCTCGCCCGCCGGGCCGTTCACCCGCAAGCCGCTCACCGTGGACCTGGCCGGCGAAACGCGCACGCTGCAGACCTCCTCCGGCATCTTCAGCCCGGACGGCATCGACAAGGGCACCGCTGTTCTGCTCGCGGAGGTCCCCGCCCCAGCTCCGCAGGGAAACCTGCTGGATATCGGCTGCGGCTGGGGTCCCATCGCCCTGACGATGGCGCTGCGGGCACCGCACGCCCACGTGTATGCGGTGGACGTCAATGAGCGCTGTATCACGCTCACCAACGAGAACGCAGCGCTGCTGGGGCTTGGCAATGTCACGGCCAGCACGCCCGAGGCCGTGGACCCGGAGTTGCGCTTCGACACCATCTGGTCCAATCCGCCGATCCGGATTGGCAAGGATGAGCTGCACTCACTGCTGCTGCTGTGGCTGCCCCGTCTCGCGCCGGGAGGTTCAGCCTGGCTGGTGGTGCAGAAGAACCTGGGATCCGATTCGCTTCAGCGCTGGCTCGCGGACGCGCTTGACGACTCGTTTGCGGTGACCCGCGAGAGCACGTCCAAGTCCTTCCGCATCCTGCGGGTCAGGAAAGCGTCCCGCTAGCAACGATCGTTGCGGGCCCGCTCAGTTCCACATGCTCGTGGCCGTCTGCCACGGTAAAGAATTTAACGCCGACGACGCCGCCCGGCACCTTGACGCGCCAGGCGTCCGGTGCACCCTGGCCCGCCCAGTGACGGATCGCCACCGCGGCGGCACACGCGCCGGTGCCGCACGACTGCGTTTCACCGACGCCGCGCTCGTGCACTCGCATGGTCACTGTGCCGACTCCGTCGTGGACCAGCGGCTCTGACGGGACAACGAATTCGACGTTGGTGCCGTGGGCCGGCTTGGGATCGACGTGGGGTGCAGTGAAGAGCCTCGTGGCTTCCAGCTCGGACAGTTCGGCCAGCGCGACGACGGTGTGCGGGTTTCCCATGCTGACTGACAGTGCCGGCCGCGGCACTTCCAGGCCGTCGGCAGTGACCAGGGAGTCCATGGCGCGGGCTGCTGCCTCGGCGGGGAAGATGAACTCCCATGGGCCCATGTCCACGGCGTAGCCGTCAGCTGTGCGGACGATGGTCTTCACGCCGCCGCGCGTGCCGATGGTCAGTGAGCCGCCCTCCGGGAGTTCTGCAAGCCCCTCGGCGAGGAGGAAGTGGACGAAGACCCGGACGCCGTTGCCGCACATCTCAGACAGCGAGCCATCGCCGTTGCGGTAGTCCATGAACCACTCTGCGTTGGGATGGTCGGTCAGGAGCCGGCGGCCCTCGTCGAGGAGACGCGACGGGACGGCCCGGATGAGCCCGTCCCCGCCGATGCCGCGGTGGCGGTCGCACAGCTCGGCAACCTGTTCCGGGAAAATGGACTGCGTTCCCTCGGGGTCGGCGATCAGGACAAAGTCGTTGCCGGTTCCGTGGCCCTTGGAGAAGCGGAGGCCGCTCAGGTTTGAGATGGCACGCTCAGCGGTTTCTGCAAGGGCTTCGTTCATGTTTCAAGCGTACCTGCACGCCGCAGCGTCCCGGAAAACAGCCGGGGAGCGTCCGGGCGTGTGACCGTTTTGGCGTCAGGAGCAGAGAGCCGTGGCCTTCTCCGCAAGGGCGGTATCCTGCCAGTCCAGCCAGGCGATGCGCGGGTCGGCCCGGAACCAGGTGAGCTGGCGGCGGGCGAACTGTCGGGTGGCCACGATGGTTTCCTCTGCTGCCTGCGCAACATTTGCTTCGCCGTCGAGCACTTTGAGGAACTGGGCATACCCCAGTGCCCGTGGCGCCGTCCGGCCGCGCCTGAGTCCGGCAGCATCCAGCCGTTCAACCTCGGCCAGCAGTCCGCGGTCCACCATGCGGTGGACCCGGACGGCCAGGCGTTCGCGCAGTTCGTCCCGGTCCACTGCCAGGCCGATCTGCACGGCGGGCTGAACGTACTCCCGGCTGGGCATAAACGAGCTGAACGGGCGGCCTGTCAGTTCGAAGACCTCCAGGGCCCGGATAATCCGCCGGGCATCCCCGAGCCGGCCCGCGGACACCGGGTCCACCTCCCGGAGGCGTTGCAGGAGCGGGGCAGTTCCGGAGTCCGCCTGTTCCTGCTCGAGGCGGGCGCGGATGCCGGGGTCGGTGCCCGGAAATTCCAGGACGTCGAGGGCGGCACGCACATACAGCCCGGACCCGCCCGCAAGGATGGCCCGCTTGCCCCGGCGGTGGATGTCCGCGACCGCTGCTCTTGCCTGCTGCTGGAACTCGGACACCGACGCTTCCTCCGTGACGTCCAGGATGTCCAGCAGATGGTGCGGAACTCCCCTGCGCTCGGGTTCGGTGATCTTGGCTGTGCCGATATCCATGCCGCGGTAGAACTGCATGGCGTCGGCGTTGATCACCTCACCGTCGAGCTCCAGCGCCAGCCCGACGGCAAGGTCGGACTTTCCGGAACCCGTCGGCCCGACCACCGCAATGACGGGCGGCTGCCTGACGGCCACGGGCTAGCGGCTGCGCACGGGAAGTGACGGCATGCCGAGCGAAACGCCGGTTTTGCCGCCGGCGGCCGCCGGTGCGGGTGCGCCGCACGAGTCCGCCTGCGACCTGTTCCAGGCGTCGCCGGCACGGGAACGCCGCAGGGAGTAGTCGGCGGCCGTTGCCGGGTCGGCGACCAGATGGAAGGCCGCGGCCTCGGTGATGGTGACCGTGACGAGGTCGCCGGGCCGGGGTGCCGCGGCGCCGTCGGGCACGGAGAAGTGGACGAGCCGCTGGTCCTGGGACCGGCCGGACAACCGGTGGGTTTCCTCTGCCTTGCGCCCTGACTGGGCGGTGACCATGACCTCGACCTGGCGTCCGAGCTGCTTGGCGTTCTCCTCGGCGGCGATGCGGTCCTGCAGGGCTGTAAGCCGTTCGAACCTTTCCTGCACGACGGCTTTGGGCAGCTGGCCGGGAAGATCAGCGGCCGGGGTGCCGGGCCGCTTGGAGTACTGGAAGGTGAATGCCGTGGCGAAGCGCGACTTTTCGACGACGTCCAGGGTTGCCTGGAAATCCTCCTCCGTCTCGCCCGGGAAGCCGACAATGATGTCCGTCGAAATCGCCGCGTGCGGGATCTTCTCCCGGACCTTGTCCAGGATCCCGAGGAACTTCGCCGAGCGGTAGGAGCGCCTCATGTCCTTGAGGACCTTGTCCGAGCCGGACTGCAGCGGCATGTGCAGCTGGGGCATGACGTTGGGCGTCTCGGCCATGGCGTCAATCACGTCGTCCGTGAACGCGGCCGGGTGGGGGCTGGTGAACCGGACCCGTTCCAGGCCGGGAATGTCCCCGCAGGCGCGGAGCAGCTTGGAGAACGCCAGGCGGTCGCCGAACTCCACACCATAGGAGTTGACGTTCTGCCCCAGCAGGGTCACCTCGATGGCTCCGTCGTCGACCAGCGCCTGGACCTCTGCCAGGATGTCCCCCGGCCGGCGGTCCTTCTCTTTGCCGCGGAGGGCGGGGACGATGCAGAACGTGCACGTGTTGTTGCAGCCCACCGAAATAGACACCCAGCCGGAGTACACGGAGTCCCGTTTGGTGGGCAGCGTGGACGGGAAAACGTCGAGGGACTCAAGGATCTCGAATTGGGCTTCGCTGTTGTGGCGGGCCCGGTCCAGGAGCGCCGGAAGGGCGCCGACGTTGTGCGTCCCGAAGACCGCGTCCACCCACGGAGCCTTCTTCAGGATGGTTTCACGGTCTTTCTGCGCCAGGCACCCGCCGACAGCGATCTGCATTCCCGGGTTGGCTTCCTTGACGGGCGCCAGCATGCCGAGGTTGCCGTACAGCTTGTTGTCCGCGTTCTCCCTTACGGCACACGTGTTGAAGACCACGACGTCGGCCTGGGCACCCTCCGCTGGAACGTAACCCGCCGCCTCAAGCATCCCGGCCATCCGTTCGGAATCGTGGACGTTCATCTGGCAGCCGAACGTCCGCACCTGGTAGGTGCGGGGTGCGCTGGCGGTGTCGGCTGTTGAGGGGACGGCGCCGGAGGAGGGGGAAGGGTAGGTCAGACTCACCCGTTAAGCGTACCGGCTATGGCCAACTGTCGGATGTGCTTCAGTGCCGCCGCTATGCCTGGTCCACGGAGGCGGCGTCAAGCACTTCCCCGACGATCCGGAATGCCTGCGAGGGCTGGTACCCCTTGCGGGCGAGCATCGAGGCCAGGCGTCGGGTGGTTTTGTCCCGCTCTGCACGGTCAGACAGGTCTGTCCCCGGCCGGAGCTTGCGTTCCACCAGGTGCCTGGCCGCGGCTTCCTCGTCTTCGTCGCTGAGCTGCTGCAGTGCCGAAGCGGCCGTCTCCGGATCAATCCCCTTGTCAGCGAGCTCCCGACGGAGGGCTCCCTTGGCCAGCTTGCGGGTCTGGGAACGGCTCCGCACCCACATGTCCGCGAATTCTGCGTCGTCGACGAGCCTGACCTCTTCAAACCGGTCCAGGACCGCGGCGGCGACGTCCTCAGGCACATTGCGTTCAGCCAGCTTGCGCTCAAGCTGGAGCCTGCTCTTGGGCGCGCTGGTCAGCTGGCGCAGCACAATGGCCCGAGCCACGGACGCGGGATCTGCATCCCGGTCTGCCATGGCTTCGGGCGGCGGCGAGGCAGGCCGCCGGCCTGCCTCAGCGCCGCGGGCCCGGCCGCGCGCCCTGCTGCTAGAAACCGTCAACGGCCTTCAGCTTCGGTGAAGCCTCGGCGTCGGCGGCGGGCTTGACTCCGACACCGAGCTTTTCCTTGATGAGCCGCTCGAGTTCCGCCGCCAGCTCGGGGTTGTCGCGGAGGAAACGCCGGGAATTCTCCATGCCCTGGCCGAGTTGGTCGCCGTCGTAGGTGAACCAGGAACCCGACTTCTTGATAATGCCGTGCTCCACGCCCATGTCGATGATGCCGCCCTCGCGGGAGATGCCCTGGCCATAGATGATGTCGAATTCAGCGATCTTGAAGGGCGGGGCCATCTTGTTCTTGACGATTTTCGCCTTGGTGCGGTTGCCGACGGAGTCGGCGCCTTCCTTCAGGGTCTGGATGCGGCGGACGTCGATGCGGATGGAAGCGTAGAACTTCAGGGCCTTGCCGCCGGTGGTGGTTTCGGGTGAGCCGAAGAACACACCGATCTTTTCGCGAAGCTGGTTAATGAAGATGGCAGTGGTCTTGGTCTGGCTCAGCCGACCGGTGATCTTCCGCAGCGCCTGGCTCATCAGGCGGGCCTGCAGACCGACGTGGCTGTCTCCCATGTCACCTTCGATTTCGGCGCGCGGCACGAGCGCTGCCACGGAGTCGATGACGACGATGTCCAGCGAGCCCGAGCCCACCAGCATGTCCATAATTTCCAGGGCCTGCTCGCCGGTGTCCGGCTGCGACACGAGCAGTGCGTCGGTGTCCACGCCCAGCTTTGCGGCGTACTCGGGGTCGAGAGCGTGCTCGGCGTCGATGAAGGCCGCGATGCCGCCGTTGCGTTGGGCGTTCGCCACAGCGTGGAGGGCCACCGTGGTTTTACCGGACGATTCCGGGCCGTAGATCTCAACGACCCTGCCCCGCGGGAGCCCGCCTATACCCAGAGCGACGTCCAGCGCGATGGAGCCGGTGGGAATGACTTCGATGGGGGCCCGGGTTTCATCGCCCAGGCGCATGATCGATCCCTTGCCGAACTGCTTGTCAATCTGGGCAAGCGCTGCTTCCAACGCCTTTGCACGATCCGGGGCTGCCGCCATGGTTCACACCTCTATTGCTTTCTCGCTGTGGAGTGGCCTGTGCGGCCCTGTCTCTGTCATCACTGACGCTAGCGCCGCCCTGTGACAATATTGCCGGGCGGGACTGCGTATGTGGATAACCCGCTGGAAAAAAGCATAGTCCCGTCCGAACAGATATTCGAACAATCGGTCGGCGTGTCAGGACTCTGCCGGCGGGCGGAATCAGTTGGGGCTGGGCTTGATGTCCCGGCCGAGCCGGCGTTCCGCGGGAACGTCCTGGACGTCGCACACGGCGAGCCAGACATCGCGGGGATTGACGCCGGCGGCCAAAGCCTCGTCGGCCGTTTTGCCTCCCACGCCCACGAGGCTCAGTGAGCTGCTGAGCACGCGGGAATAGCCTGCGCCGAACTCGTCGTCCATGAGCCGCCAAAAATCACTAATCCGCACGCCATAGAGTCTCTCATGGCTGCGGACTCTAGAATGGTTGCCATGAGCAACCCCGTTGACGCCCCGGGTGGGTCCGCACCCTCCGAGGACACACTTGATGCCGCGCTGAAGTCAGTGGAGCATCAAATCAGTATTTTCTGGCGGCGCGCCCGCTCCGTCTCCCAGCAGCTCTCACGCGAGGTGCATCCGGACATGGAGCCTGCTGCATACGGGCTGCTCACCATGATCCGCAAGACGGGACCCATCCGGCTGACCGAGCTCGCGTCCTGCATCGGCGTGGGAAAGCCCTCTGTGAGCCGGCAGATCGCGTTCCTCGAGGGCATCGGCCTCGTGCTCAAGGAAGCCGATCCACTGGACGGACGCGCCCAGACCATCCGCCTCACGCCCAAGGGTGAAGAGAAGATGCACCAGGTGCAGGACGCAAGGCGGCAGGTCTTCCGGGAGCGGCTGGGTGAATGGCCGGTGGAGGACCTGGAGGCCCTGGCCACGTATATGGCCAAGCTCAATGCCACGTACGAACGTGACGGGTTTCCCAAGGACGGCGAGCTCTAGGCGTAGTTGCATCCAGGGCACGGCGCACGCGCAAGGGCATCCAATTCAAACAATTCAACGACGATGGCCCCCGGCTTATGCCGGGGGCCATCGCTCTAAATCTTTCCTGTGCGCTGCGGGCTACCGGGCGCTGGACAGCAGGCCCTTGGCCAGCTCGTTGTTCAGTTCGGTGCTGAGGTCGCGCTCCAGGTCGCGGCCGTAGCGCTGGGCGAACTCCTGCGGCACTGTGTCCGGTACGGCAACACCTTCGGCCATGGCCACGCGGTCGCTGACCTCGCGGAGCATGCTGGACAACGGAACATCCAAGGCCGAACAGATCGAGGACAGCAGCTCCGAAGAGGCTTCCTTCTGGCCGCGCTCCACTTCACTCAGGTAGCCTAGGGAAACTCGGGCGCTGTGCGACACTTCGCGGAGGGTACGCCCTTGACGCTGGCGGACATCGCGCAGGACATCACCGATTTCGTGACGAAGTACTACCATCTTGCGCTCCTTCTGTTCGCTCTTGGCCTGATCGGCGAGGCCCACATCCTTCCAGCGGACAACGCCGTTTACGGATACGGGCTGCTTTACCATCTGTATCGCCTTGCTCCCTCATGTGTCCGGTCCGCTGGGAAGCGAACCGATGTTGGTCTTTTCATCCTAGGCGCCTCCCTCTTGGAGAAGCGACACAATGTAACAACTATTCGGTAATGCTTTTTGTTCCCGGCAACCTTACTCCCGGTAGCTTAGCGACGCCAGAGCCTCCTGGAGCCGCGCGAGTGCGGCCTCGCAGGCCAGTGCGCGGATCTCCGCCCGGGTTCCCTCGAAACTGTAGGGATAGGACGTGGCGCCCTGAGCGGTGGCGATGCCGATGAAAACAGTCCCCACCGGTTTGCCATCGTGCCCGTTCGGCCCGGCCACACCGGTGGTGGAAACACCCAGGTCAGCCCCGCAGGCATTCCGTGCACCCTCTGCCATGGCCGCCGCGACGTCGCCGTCGACGGAGCCGACGGCGTCGAGCAGTTCCTGCGGAACGCGGAGCAGATCCCGCTTGACGGAGTTGCTGTAGGAGACGACGCCGCCTCGCAGCATCGCCGACGCCCCTGCCGTATCCGCCAGCATGGCCGTGACCATGCCGGCGGTCAGCGATTCGGCGGTGGCAACGGTGACGCCCCGCGCGACGGCTGCCGCGACTGTCTCGCCGGCGATTCGGTGAAGGTTGCTCATGCCTTTCCTTCCTGCGTGTCCGGGTTCTGGTCCTGCCGTTCCTCGGCCCTGCGCCGCAGCCCCTGGGCGCGGACTTTCAGAGCTTCAAGAATGTACTCAACGCCGGTCCAGACCGTGATGATGACGGCCACCAGCATCACGGCGAAGGCCACCCAAACCAGCCAGGGCGCAATCGCGGACAGCGGAAGCAGGTAGAGGAAGATCGCGGCCGTCTGCACGACGGTCTTGAGCTTTCCGCCGCGGGAGGCGGGAATCACGCCATAGCGGATGACAAAGAATCGCAGCGCCGTGATGCCCCACTCGCGGACGAGGATGACCGCCGTAATCCACCAGGACAGTTCGTCCAGCACGGAAAGCATGACCAGGGCCGACCCGATCAGCAGCTTGTCGGCAATGGGGTCCGCGATCTTTCCGAAATCGGTGACCAGTCCGCGGCTCCGGGCTATGTCGCCGTCGAGCTTGTCCGTGTAGATCGCGACGGCGAAGGCAGCGACGGCGGCCCAGCGCCACGGCCCGGATTCGCTCTGCAGGCCCGGAGCATCTGCGATGAGGAACCACACGAAGAACGGCACCAGCACAATGCGGAGCATCGTGAGGATATTGGGAAGGTTCCAGATCCCGGAGCTGTTGGAGCCGGCCGCGGTCGCTTCGGTGCTAGTCACTCTCCTAGGCTACCGTCTTCCGGGCTGCGGCTCCCGGGCTACAACACTTCGGAGCTGTCTCTTCCGGGCTAGCGCCCGGTGAGGGACCAGGCGTCCTCGGAACCCTCGTCGTCGTCCCCGGAACCGTCCGCGCCGTCATAGTACTCAGCGCTCTGCGCCCGGTTGTCCAGGTCGGCTGCGACGAGGTCTTCCGCGTAGCCGCCCTGCGCAATGTTGGCGTTTGCGTTGTCGCTCAGGGCGGCTGTCTGCGAATCGGGCGCCGCCGGGGCTTCCTGGCCCTTCATGGCGGCCAGCACCGCCGCGAGATCATCAGGTTTGACCAGCACGTCGCGGGCCTTGGACCCTTCCGAGGGTCCCACCACTCCCCTGGACTCGAGCAGGTCCATGAGGCGCCCGGCCTTGGCGAACCCGACGCGGAGCTTGCGCTGCAGCATCGACGTGGAGCCGAACTGCGTGGTGACCACCAGCTCCGTTGCCTGCAGCAGCACTTCGAGGTCATCGCCGATGTCGTCGTCGATCTGCTTCTTGGGCGCATCGGCGGCGACGTCGTCCCGGTAGTCGGCCTTGAGCTGGCCCTTGACGTGCTCCACCACCTTGTGGATCTCGGACTCCGTCACCCACGCGCCCTGCACACGCATGGCCTTGGAGGCACCCATGGGCAGGAAGAGGGCGTCACCCTGGCCGATGAGTTTCTCGGCGCCTGGCTGGTCGAGGACCACGCGGGAGTCGGTGACGGAGGACGTCGCGAAGGCCATGCGCGAGGGAACGTTGGCCTTGATCAGGCCTGTGACCACATCCACCGACGGCCGCTGGGTGGCCAGCACCAGGTGGATGCCGGCGGCACGGGCGAGCTGCGTGATTCGGACAATGGAGTCCTCGACGTCGCGCGGGGCCACCATCATGAGGTCGGCGAGCTCGTCCACGATCACCAGCAGGTAAGGGTAGGGCCGGATGACACGCTTGGAATCCACCGGCGGATGGACCTTGCCTGCGCGGACGGCCTTGTTGAAGTCATCGATGTGCTTGAAGCCGTAGTTCGCCAGGTCGTCGTAGCGGGCGTCCATCTCGCGGACCACCCACTGCAGCGCCTCCGCCGCCTTCTTCGGGTTCGTGATGATGGGCGTGATGAGGTGCGGCACGCCCTCATAGGCCGTCAGTTCCACGCGCTTGGGGTCCACCATGACCATGCGGACCTCATCCGGTGTGGCGCGCATGAGGATTGAGGTGATCATTGAGTTCACGAACGATGACTTACCTGCTCCGGTGGCGCCGGCCACGAGGAGGTGGGGCATCTTGGCCAGGTTCGCGACGACATAGCCGCCCTCGACGTCCTTGCCGACGCCCATGACCATGGGGTGGTCCGTGCGGCGGGCGTTCTGGCTGCGCAGCACGTCGCCCAGCGAGACAGTCTCACGGTCGGTGTTCGGGATCTCGATGCCGATGGCCGACTTGCCCGGAATGGGGCTCAGGATGCGCACGTCTGAGCTGGCGACGGCGTAGGAGATGTTCTTGGACAGCGCCGTGACGCGCTCCACCTTGGTGCCGGACGCCAGCTCAATTTCGTAGCGGGTAACCGTGGGGCCCCGGCTGAAGCCGGTGACGCTGGCGTCCACGTTGAACTGCGTCAGGGTGTCCGTCAGCGCCGCGACGACGGCGTCGTTGGCTTCCGTCCGTTCCTTCGGGATGGATCCGGGGGTCAGCATGTCCGACGACGGCAGGGTGTACGTGACGTCCCCGGCCAGGGAGAGCTGCTCGGTGCGCTGCGGGATCGGGGTTGGCGGCGGCGCGGGCGCCACCGGTTTGGAGGGCACCTGCGCGGCGGCACCGGCACCGGCCGGGTTGAGTGAACCGGCGGCCACCATGCCCGGGGTGACGAGCGGGATGGCCTCCGTGGCGTTGTCCCCGTCTGCATCCCCGCCCTTGGAGCCGAGCCCCTGGGCGGCCTTGATCTTTTCGACGGCGATCTCGGCCTGCGTGGGGCGGCGGACACCCGGCGCCACGGCCGGGGCGCCCGTGCCGGACGGTGTCCCCTTGCCGGACGGGGCCGCAGGATCGTCGTCATCGATGACCGCATGTTCAAAGGCCTCATCACCGACGTAGCCCTCCAGGCGCCCGTCGCCTTCCGGGTCCTTGCCGAAGAGCCGCTTGCGCTTCTTTTTCGGTGCCGCCGCGGCGGTGTTTTCGTAAAGGTAACTGCGGTCGTGGACATCGCCGTCGTGGTCCTGGAGGTCCACTCCCATCAGGTGCTCATAGGCTGCCCGCAGGCGCCGCGGGATGGCGGTGAAGGGTGTTGCCGTCACGATGAGCAGCGAGACGAAGGCCAGCAGTCCGTACAGGGCCACCGGCACCGCCGCGTGGATGGCGGCCAGCGGGGATGCCGCCAGGAAGCCCAGCATGCCGCCTGCCTGGCGCAGGCCGTCGAATCCCTGGGCGACGGTCGGCTGGCCTCCAATGATGTGGGCCAGCCCGCAACCCGCGAAGGTCATGATCAGGAAGCCGATCCCCACGCGGTTGTTGCCGCGGCCGTCGGCCGGCTGGCGGAACAGCCGCACGGCGCAGACGAACAGCATCAGCGGCAGCACCAGCGACATCCAGCCGAAAGTGCCGTTGACCACCGCGTAGACGGCATCCGGGAACCAGCCCCGGAAGCCCCACCAGGCAAAAGTGGCGATGAAGACCGCCAGTGCGAGATTGAACAGCGCGGCCCCGTCACGGCGTTCTTCCGGTGCGAGGTCGCTGCTGACGTCGTGGCCGATCCGCCGCACTCCCCCGCCGACCAGGTGGCCAATTCCGAGCCACGCGCCACCCAGCACCCGCAGCAGCCACGGCTGCCGGGGTTCGACGGCGGCCAGCTGGCGCGTGCGCGCCGTTCCACCGGATGCTCCGCCCCGGCCGGATTTGGACGCCGGGGAGCCGGAGCGGCCCGCTGACGTGCCTGATTTGGCGCTGGGAGTGCGTTTTGGCGCGGGGGAAGTACGTGTGGCCATATGAGCCACGGTACTCCAACCCCGGCCGGATTCCGCGGATTTCCGGGCATCTGCGGACTGTGTTCGCCCGCCCCGGAGCCCTTGGAGCCCCGAACGGCGGCTTAGGCCTCGAGGACTACCGGAATAATCATCGGGCGGCGCCGCAGCTTGCGGTTGACCCACGTTCCGACGATCCGGCGGACCACCTGCTGCAACTGGTGGGTGGTGTGGTCCGCATTGCTCAGCACGGCCTCCTCCAGCGCGTTGTTGATCTTGGGAATGATGTCGTCGAACACCGAGTCATCCTCCGCGACGCCCCTGGCATGGATCTCAGGTCCGGAGACCACCTTGCCGGTGGCCCGGTTGATGACCGTAATGATGGAGATGAAGCCTTCGTCGCCGAGGACCCGCCGGTCCTTGAGGTCGGCGTCGGTAATTTCGCCGACGCTGGAGCCGTCCACGTAGACGAAGCCGACCTCGATCTGACCCACGACGTCGGCACGGTGGTCCTTGAGGTCGATCACGGTGCCATTGTCCGCGAGCAGGATGCTGGCCTCGGGCACGCCCGATTCCTCGGCAATCTTGCCGTTCGCGATTAGGTGCCGGGTCTCGCCGTGCACAGGCATGGCGTTCAGCGGCTCAAGGATGTTGTAGCAGTACAGCAGCTCACCGGCCGCGGCATGGCCGGACACGTGGACCTTGGCGTTGCCCTTGTGAATGACGTCGGCGCCCAGCTTCAGCAGGCCGTTGATGATACGGAACACAGCGTTCTCGTTGCCGGGGATCAGGCTGGAGGCCAGGATAACGGTGTCACCGTGGCCAACCACCACCCGGTGGTCGCCGTTGGCCATACGGGACAGGGCGGCCATGGGCTCGCCCTGCGAGCCGGTGGACATCAGCACCACCTTGTTGTCCGGCAGGCTGTCGATGTTCTTCAGGTCCACCACGATGCCGTCAGGCACGTCCAGGTATCCCAGCTTTTCGGCGATCGCCATGTTCCGGACCATGGAACGCCCGACGAACGCCACGTTGCGGCCATGTTTGGCCGCGGCATCCAGGACCTGCTGCACACGGTGGACGTGCGAGGAGAAGGACGCCACGATGATGCGCTTGGTGGCCTGCCCGAAGACCCTGTCCAGGGTGGGGCCGATTTCCTTTTCCGCAGTGGTGAAGCCCGGGACATCGGCGTTCGTGGAGTCGCACATGAACAGGTCCACGCCTTCTTCGCCGAGCTTGGCGAAGTGCCGGAGGTCCGTGATCCGGCCGTCCAGCGGGAGCTGGTCCATCTTGAAGTCACCTGTGTGCAGCACAGTTCCGCCGGAGGTGCGGAGGAAGACTGCCAGCGCATCCGGGATCGAGTGGTTGACGGCAACGAACTCGCATTGGAAGGGGCCGAACTGCTCCACTTGCCCTTCGGTCACCGTCAGCGTGTAGGGCCGGATGCGGTGTTCCTGCAGCTTGGCTTCGACAAGGGCGAGCGTCAGCTGCGAACCCACGAGCGGGATGTCGCTGCGGAGCCGCAAAAGGTACGGTACAGCGCCGATGTGGTCTTCGTGGCCATGGGTCAGCACCACAGCCACGATGTCATCCAGCCGGTCCTCTATGTAGGAGAAGTCGGGCAGGATCAGGTCAACGCCCGGCTGGGTCTCCTCCGGGAAGAGGACACCGCAGTCAACGATCAGCAGCTTGCCGTCGATTTCGAAGACTGCCATGTTCCGGCCGATCTCGCCGAGGCCGCCCAGGGGAACGATCCGAAGGGTGCCTTCGGCAAGGCGGGGAGGCGTGACAAGGCCGGGTAGGGCAACTTGGGTCATAATGCACTTCTTTCCAGGCGGAAGAGTGCCGGTCGTAGTCCGTCAGGAATAGACCAGCCCTCCTTCCGCCAAATCCTCGCGGATGGTTTCGATCTCGGCTTCGTCCGGCTCCACGAGGGGCAAACGGACAATCGAGTTGGGCAGGACTCCCTGCCATTTAAGAATTTGCTTGGCTGCAACGGCACCCTGGACGCGGGTCATCGTTGCGCGCACAACTGGTTCAAGCTCGAAATTGATTTTGCGGGCCGTGCCCAGGTCGTTCGCGCTGACGGCGTCGATAAGTTCCCGGAAGCGGCGGGTGACGACATGTGTTGTGACACCCACCAGGCCCACGGCGCCCATCGCCATCCACTGGAGGGTCAAGCCGTCGTCACCGGAGTAGAAGAGGAGGTCCGTCTCGGCCATGACGCGTGTCGCGGCGGCGAAATCCGCCTTGGCGTCCTTGACGGCGACGATATTCGGGTGCTGCGAAAGACGGATCATGGTCTCGGGCGCAATCGGAATGGAGGAGCGGCCGGGGATGTCGTACAGCATCACGGGAAGATCGGTTGCAGACGCGATGGTCTCGAAGTGTGCGCGGACGCCGGCCTGGCTGGGCTTGTTGTAGTACGGCGTGACAATCAGGAGTCCGTCGACCCCGAGCGCGGCCGCCCGCTGCGAAAGCTGCACGGAGTGCGCGGTGTCGTTGGTTCCGGTGCCGGCGATGATCGCTGCGCGTCCTCCGACGGCATCCTTGACGGCACGGAACATGCCAAGGTTTTCCTCGTCGGTGAGGGTGGAGGTTTCCCCGGTGGTTCCGGTCACCACCAGGCCGTCACAGCCGTCGTCCACGAGCTTGACGGCCAGTTCCGCCGCCTGCTGGTAGTCCACTTTGCCGTCCCCTGTGAAGGGCGTGACCATGGCGGTCAGGAGGGTGCCAAGAGCAGGAATGTTCGCGGAAGTGTCAGCCATGGGAAAAACGTTACCCTGTCACCGGCAGGTTAGGACAATGGCGGGCGCGTGATGATGGTCAAACTCGTGGGCGCCGTCAAACCCGGAGGGCGGACCCGTCACGTTGGCGGGCGGCGGTATCGCTCCAGGGCGCCCCTCCCAAGCACCGCCGTGAGCACTTCCGTTCCCGTGCCCTTGGCACGCTGCATGGCGAGTCCGTCCGGCCCCCAAAAACCGCTCAGCCCGCAGGAGGGCCCAAGAGACGTCCGGCCGCCAAGGTTGGCCAAAAGCGTGTACATGCGGTTGTCCATGGCGCGCGCCCCAAGATGCAAGCCCAGCCGCGTCCCCTCACCCTGGGTGTAAAGGCCCGAAACGGCATAGACGTCCGCGCCTGCTTCCGCAGCGGTGCCGGAGTGCACGGGATGGGCAGCATCGAAGCAGATGGCCAGGGCGACCTTCCAGCCATCCACGTCGAGGACAGCCGGGCCCGGACCGGCCCGAAACAACGCGGCCTCCCCGCCGTGCAGATGGGCTTTGAAACCCGCTTCCTCCGACCCGTCGGGGTGGACGGCCAGGGATGCCAGCCGGGGCGTGCCGTCATGCTCCCGCAGGGCGGCCCCCACCACGGCAGTAACCCCCGTGCGCCGGCAGATCTCCCGCACCGCGGCAAGCCGGGGATCGCCCGGCACCAGCCACTGCTCCGCACTCCGAAGCAATGGCAGGTTGTAGCCGGTCAGGGAAAGTTCCGGAAAGATCACGAGCCGGGCACCGTGGGAATCCGCGTCCTCGATGAGACGGACATGCTCCGGCACGTT
The DNA here is from genome assembly GCF_059759125.1 of Arthrobacter sp. GQ119. NCBI lineage: Bacteria > Bacillati > Actinomycetota > Actinomycetes > Micrococcales > Micrococcaceae > Arthrobacter > Arthrobacter sp. GQ119. The sequence goes on from NZ_JCAXEA010000001.1 coordinate 39,738, forward strand.
GGCCACTATGCCGCCTTCGAGGGCCTCATATTGGATGGCAGATACGGTCAGCGCTCCGGTCACGCCTTCATCCTAGGCAGGATCCTTTCCTACGCAGTAACGGCCCACGGCAGCTTCCCGCAAGGACTCCGCCCAGGTGGCCAGGCGCTGGGCGGCGCGTACGTAATGGAAGAGCTCCGCGGGCGTCAGGGCTTCAAGATCGGTCTCCGACAGCCGCCGCGCCAACTCTGCCCCGGGCGGTTGGGCGGAGAGCGGAACTCCTTCGCGGCCCCATTGCACGTCCTCGGCCGGATTGCCCGCCACGAGCTGCCTGAAAAGGTAGTCAACCACTCCCGGACTCAGCGCCCGCAGCGGCCCGTCGGTGCTGGTTGCAGGCGCGCTGCGCGGTTCCCTGAACGGTTCCTTGCGCGCTTGCCTGTCCGCTTCCCTGCGCGGTTGGCTGTCCGCGCCGCTTCGGAACCCTGAGCCGTATCTGAACTCTGAGCCATATCTGAACTCTGAGTCATGCCCGAATGAGTTGATCATGCCGAAATCTTATTCGAACATATATTCGAATACAAGCCTCCGGCAGGATTGCGTTGCGAACGTCGGAGGCGGCATCCCCATCGCCCGCACCCGGCTGAGAACTTGCCCGGCAGATTACCGGCTCCCAGGTGTGAGACGATCAAATCATGACCTCGGGGAGTACCGCTGCATCGTCCAGAACGTCAAAAGGTCCTGCAGCCAGCACCCGTCTTGCGGGCATCGACGCCGCCCGCGGCCTGGCCCTCCTCGGCATGATGGCCACACACCTGCTGCCCACATTCGAGCCGGATGCCAATTTGACCCCCACCTGGATCGGGCTGACATTCTCAGGCCGCGCAGCCGCGCTGTTCGCTGTCCTTGCCGGAATCGGCCTGGCGCTGTCCACCGGCAAGCAGCGTCCCCTGGAGGGCAGCGCCCTTACAGCAGCCCGGCGGGGCATAGCCATGCGTGCTCTGGTGATCGCCGTCGTCGGACTGGCCCTTGGTGGCCTTGAGGTCAACGTCGCGGTCATCCTCGTGCACTATGCCGCGCTCTTCCTGTGCATACTCCCGTTTATCGGGCTGCGGCTGAAAGCCCTCTGTGCCTGGGCCGCCGGCTGGATCGTGGGCTCCCCCCTGCTGGCCTTTCTGCTTCGGCCCTGGCTCATGGCGGCGGATCCGCCCCTGCAGTTGAACCACAACCCTGGCTGGGAGGACCTGTCCACGCCCGCACAGCTGCTTGGCGACCTGTTCCTGACGGGCTATTACCCTGTCTTTCAGTGGATCTCGTATCTGCTGGTGGGACTCGTCATCGGCAGGCTGTCCCTGTCAGCGGCCGGCCTGCCCCTGCTGCTGCTGACCGCCGGCAGCGCCGTGGCCGCGTTCGCCAAGGTTCTGGGCACGGCCGCGATGGAGTCCTGGGGCGGCCGGGCCGCGCTGCAGGAAGTGCTCTCGGATCCCAACTATCCGCTGGCGAGCATTCTGCAGGTCAACCTGGCAGGTGTCCGGCAGGAGGGGTCGTGGTGGTGGCTGGCCACCAGTGCACCGCATTCGGGGACCACCCTGGACCTGCTGCACACCAGCGGCGTGGCCGCGGCCGTCGTCGGGCTCTGCCTGTTGGTTGGCAGGCTCGGAGAATGGCTGGACCTGGACCTGTTGCTGCCGTTGCGCGGCGCGGGCGCCATGACCCTGACCCTTTACACGGTGCACGTGTGGGTCGTGGCGTTGTCCCGTCTCCAGCCTCTTCCGTCGGGCTGGACCGAGGATGGCGTGTATTTTGCCCATGCCGCACTGGCCGTGCTGATCGGAATGGCCTTCGTGATCCTGAAGAAACGGGGGCCACTCGAATGGCTCGGCCACGCCGCGAACCAGGTGGGACGGCACGAGCCGGACAGAGTCCGCTAGGACGCCGGACACCGCCTGGCCAGGCCATATTCAGGCAGGCCAGTTACCAGGCAGGGCATTTACCGGGCGAGGGCGCCCTTAGAGGCCTGGAAGAGCCGCACCGCGTCCCGCATCGCAGCGCGGGCACGCTTGCGGTCTCCTGCAGCGTCGTAGGCGCAGCTGAGGCGGAACCAGGAACGCCAGTCATCGGGGGCGGCTTCGGCCTCACTGCGGTATTTCTCGAACTCCTGGTCCGCTGCTGCGCGCACGATCCTTCCCGCCGGGGTGCGCGGCAGGTTGTCAACGGGCAGGCCGCCTTCGGCTTCCAGCACTTTTGCCATTTGTTCGGTCCGGGCGCCGAACAGCAGTTCACGAATCAGTGCCCAGGCGCCGATGACCGGGAGAATCAGGTACGCCGCGCCGATGGCTTTGGCCACCGGCTCGGGGTCCGTCAGCAGAAGCACGGACCGCTGAAAGGACACGACGAGGTAGAACACCAGAAGAAGCGTCACCGCGCCCACCCAGATTTTGGTGCGGTTCTTCTTCAGCTGGCCAAAAAGACGTTCCACGTTCCCTACAGCCCCAGATCAAGGTAGCCGTCAAGGCCCACGGTCAGGCCGGGGTGCTGCGCCACGTTCCGCACGCCCAGGAGGACCCCGGGCATGAACGAGGCGCGGTCGAACGAATCGTGCCTGATGGTCAGCTGCTCCCCGGGGCCTCCGAGCAGCACTTCCTGGTGCGCCACCAGTCCGCGGAGCCTGACGCTGTGCACACGGACTCCCTCCACGTCGCAGCCACGGGCGCCTACGAGTTCAGTGGTGGTGGCGTCCGGGCTTGGCCCGACGCCCGCCCCTGCACGCTCCGCTGCGATCAGCTGGGCCGTGCGGACTGCCGTACCGGAGGGCGCGTCGACCTTGTCGGGGTGGTGGAGTTCGATGACCTCCACAGACTCGAAATATCTTGATGCCGTGGCCGCGAAGGCGGATGCCAGTACGGAACCAAGGGCAAAGTTCGGTGCAATCAGGACGCCGATGCCCTGATGGTCCTCGAGCAGCGATTCAAGGCTTTCCAGCCTGCCGATGTCCCAGCCGGTGGTCCCGACAACGGCATGCATTCCGTTCTCGACGGCGAAACGGACGTTGGCCTCAGTGCTCTCCGGCACGGTGAGGTCCACAACGAACCTGGCGCCGGCGCCCTTCAGCGCGTCCAGGGAGTCGCCGCGCCCGAGGGCCGCAACGAGCTTCATGTCGGGGGCGGATTCCACGGCCTTGACGGCTTCGGCGCCCATGCGCCCGTTCGCGCCCAGAACGGCGACAGGGAGTTGTTCGATCATGGTTTCAACCCTACCTTTCGTCCGGCCACGGGGCGGAACCCCGGACACTGCATTACCACCCTGCATTATCGCCGTCCCGGAGTGCAGCCGGAGACGAGTGACGCCACGGCTTATGAGAAGACTCTCAGACGAGTCTCATTCATGCTTCACGTTCGGGGCCCATGATGGAAGCACCACGGGGGCATGGATCGAGACTTTAACAAGCCGAAGGAGGCCTCAAATGCGCATGGGGATTCGCGAGCTGCACCAGCCCACGGCGTCACAGGAAGCAGTTTCACAGGAATGGGAAACAGCCGGGCCAGAGCAGCTTTCATACGTCCGGCTGGGCAATCCGGAACTCCGCCGGCAGATCGTGGACATCATCCTCGATGTCCTCTCCGACGAGGAGCCCGCGCGCCCAGAGGTCCGTGCCCGCATGCTGCAGCACCTGGCCGAAAACCCGGGCCACCCCGAACGGGCGCTGCTGGACCACCTTCGTGATCCGCACATCCGGGCGGCCGCAACAGATTCAGGGCCCTTCGAAGTCCAGGATATGTAAGAGCAGGGCCTGCTCCGGGTTCCCAGGGTTGTCCACCAACTGCCTTAGCAGCCGCCGCCGAACATCGGGGGATGTCGCCGTTCCGGAAATGATGTCAGCGATGACGTCCAGGACCTGTCCGCGCAGGGACGGGTCCCCCCGCCTTGGAATCCCTGGCATGTACTCCCCCGCCGATTCCCCGGGAATTCCAGATCTCCGGGGGCTTGCCCCGGGCATCGGACTTCCGGCCTGCAGCCCCTGGAACAGGGACTCCGTGTGAGGGTCGCCCGGCTCCATCGGCCCACTCCTTCCTGCAACCGGTCGGTGAGCCCCTTCACCCACTGACCTAAGACCGGCCCGGCAAACGTCCGGGCCCGCAGGGAACACTCGGCCCGCCGGCTTCAACGGCTGGCCTCCTGTTACCGGCGAACGTCATCGTGTCGCGGCCCTGCTACAAAAAGCCGGACCCGGGACCCCCTGTCCGGAGCCCCCTGCCCCCCAGACGCGGGACCCGTCAAGGCAGAAGGCGGTGGGAAGACCACGTTGCAGCGCCGCGTATCGGGGGTTTTCCCAAGTCCCTGCGGCGAAGGTTGGAGGGTCCTGAAGTTGGAGGTAGCCGCGAACCGTCTTCTGCAGGACTGCCGGGCCCGGACGCACTCCGCGTGAAAGCGCCGGGTCCGGCTTCTGCACGCCGGCTTCTGCACGCCGGCTTCTGCATCCCGGCTTCTGCACGCCGGCTTCTGCATCCCGGCTTCTGCACTTGGGCTGGAGTTCCCTACAGGTGCTTCTCTGCGTAGATGCGCAGCGCGTCGCGGACGAAGCCGGCTCCATGCCCGCCGCCGTAGTTAACGGCGAATCGCGGGTCGGCAACGTACATCTCGCCAAGGCCCGTGACGTAGCCCTTCGTGTCCCCACCCGGGGCGGATGCCGGCGTGCCGGGAATGGCCGTGAGCCACTCAACATGGCGGCGCGCGAGTTCCTGGGCCTCGTCGCTGTCCGCTGAGGCACCTGATTCCGCGGCGCGCATCCAGTCACGGCCGAGTTTTTCGGCGCCCTGCTTCCACGCCTTTTTCTCCTCCGCCCCCATCCCACGCCACCAGGAATCCCCGGCCGCGTAGGCCTCCTTTCCCCACCGTTCCTCGACCTCGTCCTTGTACTGGGTGTGGTCGAATCCATCGAACATATTTTCAGCCACGAGTTCTCCATCTCCTCTCAGTGATTCGAGGGTTCGCCGGACAGAGGCCGCCTGACGGGCCAGTCGCGCCTGCTCCTGCCGAAGCCAGGCAAGGTGCCCGCTGAGCGCCCGGACGGCATCGGTCTCGTGCCGGAGCACGTCGGATATGGCCGGGAGGCCGAGTCCCAACTGGCGCAGAAGCAGGATGCGTTGCAGCTGCACCAGGGCAGCGGCGTCGTAGTACCGGTACCCGTTGTGGCCGGTCCTCGTCGGCTTCAGCAGCCCGATGTCGTCGTAGTGGCGCAGCGTACGGCTGGTTGTGCCGGCGATCTTCGCTATCTCCAGGATCGACCAGTCCATCCGTCCCTCCCCTGCTCCCACGAGGCTTGTCCCCTGCGACAGCTCCCCTGCGGCCCGTTCCCATGCCGTTTGTCCCCTCGCGGGCCGGCCGGTCCGGCCCGATACCGAGACTCTAGAGGTTGACGTTACGTCAAGGTCAAGGGCGTTAGGCTCCGGCTCCGACCCATTCCACGGTGCCGTCGGTGAAGAACTGTTCCTTCCAGATGGGGACCTGGTCCTTGATGCGGTCCACCAGTTCGGAGCAGACGGCGAACGCCTGTCCGCGGTGTGCCGCTGCCACGGCGCAGACCAGGGCCGGATCCCCGATTTCCAGGGAACCCACGCGGTGCGCGGCCCAGATCCGGACCGGAGTGCCGGCATCGCCCGAGTGTTCGGCCACCAGTTCCGCCACGACATCGGCGAGGACCTGGTGCGCGGTGGGATGGGCGCTGTAATTCAGCCGTTCCACCGCCTTGCCGCCGTCGTGGTTCCGCACAACGCCGCTGAAACTGACCACCGCTCCGGCCGTATCCGACTCCACGGCGGCAATGGCCTCGTCAACGGAGATGGGCTCCGCGCTCAGCACGGCATGCACCACCTCGAATGTCTGACCGGTGGCCGTGCGTCCCGTAGTTGACTGTTCAGTGCCCATGTCCGCCCTCCAGCTGGTCACAGAGATGCCCGATCACCGGATCCAGCACGGACAGCCCGTCCATGACGCCCTTGGGTGATCCGGGCAGATTAACGATGAAAGTTGTGCCGGCGGCCCCTGCGTGCCCCCGGCTGAGCATCGCCAGCGGGGTCTTGGCGATGCCGGCCTGCCGGATCCCCTCCATGATGCCAGGAATCTCCCGGTCAAGCAGGGGCAGGGTCATCTCCGGCGTCCGGTCGTCGGGGCTGAGCCCCGTGCCGCCGCTGGTGATCACGACGGCGGGACGCTGGGTGAGCAGCGCCCTGATCGCGGCGCCCACGGACTCACCGTCGGGAACCACCATGGCGGGGAACGCCTCAAATCCATGCTCCGTGAGCCAGTCGATGATGACCGGCCCGGTCTCGTCCCGGTACACGCCGGCAGCGGCGCGTGTCGAGGCAATGACGACTCCGGCCTTCCTGCCTTGCACCTCGCCGTGGACGTGCGGTTCCTGAGTCCTTCCGGCCGTGCTCACAGCGTCCAGTCCCCGCTCTTGCCGCCGCTCTTGGCCAGCACCTTGATGTCGGTCAGCACGGCGTGCTTGTCCACGGCCTTGATCATGTCGTAGACACTCAAAGCCGCGACGGAAGCCGCCGTCAGCGCCTCCATTTCCACGCCCGTGACTCCCCTGGTCTTCACGGTGGCGAAGATGTCCACAGTGTCCGGGCCGAGCTCGAAGTCCACCGTCACCTTCGATATCGGCAGCGGATGGCACAGCGGAATCAGTTCCGGGGTCTTCTTTGCCGCCATGATGCCGGCCACCCGTGCCACGGCGAGGGCGTCACCCTTCGGCAGGCCTCCGGTGCCCAGCAGGGCCAGGACTTCCCGCGTGCTCCGGACCGTTGCGCTGGCCGTAGCCTCCCGTGTGGTTTCCGTTTTTGCTGATACATCCACCATCTGGGCGGTGCCGTCGCTCCGCAGGTGCGTCAGCGCGGCGTTGTCATTTTCTGCAGTCACAGCATCCATACTTCCACTTCGGCGCCCTGTGCGAGCGCGGATACTCCTTCAGGCACCTGGACCAGGGCGTTGGACCGGGCGAGGGCCCCGACCAGATGCGAGCTTTCGCCACCCTCCAGCCGTACCGTGCCGTCCGGCAACAGCGTTCCGCGCCGCACCTGGTGCTTGCCGGCCGGCGATGTGAGCGGCTCGAGGAGCCGGCCGCGGACCACGGTCCGTGGTGGGGGCGAGCCGAACAGTCCGCTGAGGACCGGCCGCAGGAACATCTCAAACGACACGAGACAACTGACCGGGTTCCCCGGGAACCCCAGGAGGGGCACGCCGTCGAACGTTCCGATCCCCTGGGGACCGCCGGGCTGCATGGCCACGTGGCCGAAGTGCACGTCCTGGCCGTCCATGGCCTGCCGCACCACTTCGTACGCGCCCTTGCTGACTCCCCCGGTGGTCACGATGAAGTCCACGTCCGGGACGTGGCGGCGCAGCAGGCCACAGAGGGCGGCGGGATCGTCCGTTGAGATGCCGGCCCTGATGACTGCCAGTCCGGCCTGCCGCAGCGAGGTTTCCAGCAGGGTCCCGTTGGCATCGAAGATCTTGCCGGGCTCAAGCTGCCCGCCCGGTTCCACCACTTCATCGCCTGTGGTGACGAGAAGTACCGTCAGCCGGCGGTGGACCAGGACGTCCGGCATGCCCAGTGCGGCGATCAGTCCCAGCTGGCCGGGGCCGAGGCAGGTGCCGGCCGCCAGGGCAGCTTCACCCGCACGGATATCGCTGCCCGCCTCCCGGATGAACGTCCCGGCAGCCGCTGGTGGGAGCCGCACAGTCGAATCCGCGCCGGGAGCCGGAAAGGCTGCGGGAACTGCCCGCTCAATGGGGACGACGGCGTCGGCCCCCGGCGGGACCATGGCGCCGGTCATGATGGGGGCCGCTGTCCCGGGCTGCAGCGGTGCGGGGCGGGCCCCGGCCGGAACGGGAGCGGCGACGCGCAGCTCCGCACCGCCGTTGGGCACGTCCTCCGCGCGGATGGCAAAGCCATCCATCTGCGAGTTGGCGAAGGGTGGAAGATCCAGCGGCGCCGTGATGTCTTCGGCCAGTCCCCGTCCCAGGGCCTCGGCGAGGGCGAGCCGTTCGGTGCCGCCGGCGCTGTGTAGCGGCTCCAGCAGGGCCCGGACGGCGTCGCGGTGTTCGGCCACGCTGCGGTGCGTGTGCGCCCTGCTCCCTGCATCGTGGGCAACTGTGTCGTGGGCCACTGCATCATGGGCAACTGGGGACGATGTGGCGGCAGTGGCGTGCGGCTGCGTGTGGCGGTGCATGGTCCTGCCTTCGGGAGTGACGGCTATGGGTTCACGTCAACTCTAATGGTGTGGAAGCCCGTGGCGCCGTCCGGGGCAACCGGCCTGCGCTCCTCCGTCTGGACAGTACCGCTGAGATCTGTCGCACGCACCTGGACTTCGTGCCGGCCCGGCTGCAGGTCAATGCCCAGTTGCCACTGGTACCACGTGTCCACGGAGATGCCGGGTGCCAGCTCCGCCTGCTGCCAGCCTCCGCGGTCAACGCGCAGCTCCACTTTTCCGATGCCGGTGTGCTGCGCCCAGGCCACTCCGCCGAACATTACCTGGCCCGGGCGGGCCGACCGGCCGTCGCGGGGTACATCGATGCGGGAGGAGATCTTGATCGGTCCTCGTGCCGACCAGCCACGCGGTGTCCAGTAGGCGACGTCGTCGGCGAACCTGGTGACTTTGAGTTCAACGAGCCACTTCGTGGCGGACACGTAGCCGTAGAGCCCGGGGACCACCAGCCGCACGGGAAAGCCGTGTTCAAGCGGCAGCGGCTCGCCGTTCATGCCTACCGCGAGCAGCGCGTCCCGGTTGTCCGTGAGGACTTCCAGCGGCGTGCCGGCGGTCCAGCCGTCCGAGCTTCGGGACAGCACCATGTCCGCGCCGGGAAGGGGGCCGGCCATCGCCAGCAGTTCACGGATGGGCCAGCCGAGCCAGAGGGCATTGCCGATGAGGTCGCCGCCGACCTCATTGGACACGCAGGCGATGGTCACGTGGCGTTCCAGCATTGGTTTGGCCTGCAGGGCATCGAAGTCGAGTTCTATCTCCCGCTCCACCAGGCCGGTGACCTTCAGCTTCCATTCCCGCGGGTCCAGGACGGGAACGGAGAGTGCGGTGTCGATGCGGTAGAAATCCGGATTTGGGGTGACGAGCGGATCCATGCCGTCCAGGCCGATCTCGGCACCGGCCGGAATGGCTGCTGCAGCCGACCGGGGCTCCGGAAGGCGCAGCGTCCTGCGGACCTCGTTGACCCCCGCTGCCCCGCCGCGCCAGGCTGTGGCAACCGCGCCTCCTACCAGAACCGCCGCAGCTGATCCGCCCAGCAACTGCAGGAAGCTGCGCCGTCCGTCCCGGCCCTGCTGCCCGGCTGCCTGCCAGGCGGCCAGCCGCAAAATCAGGCTTTGCAGCAGCATTCCGCCAATCCCTGCCGCCAGCACCGGGAGCGCGACGGCGATGACGGTCACCTGCGCGCGGGTCAGGACAGCAGCAACGCCGACGATTCCGAAGACGGCAAAGACTGCGGCACCTGTATAGCGCCGGCGCAGCTCCAGCACTCCGGAGAGGGCCGCCAGGGCTGCGATCACCAGCGCCATGCCCGCCAGCAGGGCAAGCTTGTCCGCGGTGCCGAACAGTGCAACCGCCCAGTCCTTCACTCCCGGCGGAACAGCATCGATCACCGCACCGCCCAGCGCCGTCATCGTGGAAAGGGAAGGACTGAGGAAGCCTGCGATGAGCTCGCTGGCCACCAGCCCGGTGCCCGCGGCCACAACGCCGGCGCCTGCCGCCCACCGGCGGGACGTGGCAGGTACGGCTCCGGACGCCTCAGGTCCAGAGTCGGGGAAGCTATGCATTCCGGCTGAAGCCCCGGGCGCTGCCGGCTGGGACTCGTTCACCCTTCCAGCATAAGTCCGGGCACCCGGGCCGGCAGCGGGAGCCCCGGGCGTGATGCTTGGCCCAACGTGGCGTAGCCTGAATTCATGAGTGTTCAGCTTGGCATGCCGCAGCCGCGCGAAGGAGCCGCCCCGCTTCCTGGCGCGCCGGGGGTTCCCGCTGCCCGGCCCGCCGATGCTCCCGCCGGACTCGTTGACCGCTATGGCCGCCGCGCCACGGACATGCGCCTTTCCCTCACTGACAAGTGCAACCTGCGGTGCACCTATTGCATGCCCGCCGAGGGGCTGGAGTGGCTGTCCAAACAGGCGGTCATGTCGGCTGCGGAAATCGTGCGGATCGTGCGTGTGGGCGTGGATCTGCTGGGTGTGCGCGAGCTGCGCCTGACCGGCGGCGAGCCGCTGGTCCGCGCGGACCTGGTGGACATCATCACCGCGCTCCGGCAGGAACATCCCGTCCTGCCGATCTCCATGACCACCAACGGAGTGGGCCTGGACAAGAAGGCTGCCGCGCTCGCCGCCGCCGGACTCACCCGCATCAACGTCTCGCTGGACTCACTGCACGAGGAGACCTTCACCAAGCTGACGCGGCGCCCCTTCCTTGACCGCGTCCTTGCCGGCGTGGATGCAGCGTGGGCGGCAGGCCTGGGGCCGGTCAAGCTCAACGCCGTGCTCATGCGCGGCATCAACGACGCGGAATCGCCGGCGCTGCTGGCGTGGGCGCTGGACCGGGGTTACGAGCTGAGGTTCATCGAGCAGATGCCGCTCGACGCCGATCACGGCTGGACCCGGCGCAACATGATTACCGCCACGGAGATCCGTGAACTGCTGTCCGCGGACTACGTGCTCAGCCCGGATCCGCGCGCCCGGGACGGGGCGCCCGCCGAACGCTTCGAAGTACGACGCCGACCCGCAGGGTCTGTTGCAGTAGGGCCTGTTGCAGCAGGGTCTGTTGCAGCAGCGTCTGCTGCGGACGGCTCAGTTGCCGACGGATCTCCGCAGCCCGACGGCCCTGTGCTGGGAACGGTGGGGATCATCGCTTCCGTCACCGAGCCCTTCTGCTCGGACTGCCGCCGGACCCGCATCACCGCTGAAGGCAAGATCATGAGCTGCCTGTTCTCCCGGGAGGAATTCGACCTGCTCGGACTCCTCCGGGCGGGCGCCAGCGACCAGGAACTGGCGGAACGCTGGCAGGATGCCATGTGGCTCAAGCCCAAGGCCCACGGCATGGACCACGTGGGACTCGACGCGCCGGACTTCGTCCAACCGGACCGCAGCATGAGCGCCATCGGAGGCTGAACCCTTGAACGTACGTTACTTCGCTGCCGCACGCGCTGCGGCGGGCCTGGAAGAAGAGCGCTTCGACCTTCCGGCCGGATCGACGGTGGAAGCACTGCTGGCTGCCGTCCTCGACGTCGAGCGCGCCGAACCGCCGGCCGGAACGCCGCGGTTGGCCACCATCCTGGCCCGGAGCAGCTTCCTGCTCAATGAAGTCGCCGTCCGGGACCGCTCAGTGGTCCTCCGCGAGGGCGACGTGGTGGACGTCCTGCCGCCCTTTGCCGGGGGCTGACCTCCACAAGTCATCTGAGGCAGGACAGGTCATCCAGGTGGGTGTGGCCGGGCTTCAGGCCAGGCCCTACCATTGCACTACCGCGGCCATTGCAGGACCCCCGGCAGTGCAAAGCGGTAAGCCTAGAGGAGACCGGAAATGTTCACCCTGCAGATTGAGCACGCCATCAAGGATTTCGACATGTGGAAGGCGGCTTTTGACCGCGACCCCGCAGACCGTAAGGGTTCAGGGGTTGTCGCCCATCGAATCGGCCGTCCGGTGGACGACCCTCAGTACGTTGTGGTGGAACTCGACTTCGGGAGCCGTAACGAGGCTGAAGGATTCCTGGATAAGTTGCGCCAGAACGTGTGGAGCTCCCCCGACGTGGCGCCGGCCCTCACCGGCTCCCCCGAGACACGAATCATAGAGCTGGTGGCCTAGGCACCGCAGGCACAGCTCGGCAATCCGCCGCGTCCTGGTGGACGAGCGTCCTGGTGAACGAACTCAGGCGCGGCGGCAAACCGAGGTCATGAAGGGGCTGTAGTCCTGCGCGTCACTGAGCCGCAGCTCGGCGGTGTGGATGAGGACTCCTTCATCAACGCGGAAAGTGTGCCGGGCGGTGCCGCGGTCGCTGTGCCGTTCCACCGTGAGCGTGGCATCATGCCAGGCGCCGCGGGCCGGTGCCGCCGGGGGCTTCCCCATGCTGTCGACGTAGTACCAGAGTGTTTCATCGTGATCGGGATCCACGGTGAACACCCCGTGGCCTTCAAAGTGCGTGCCGTCGGCCTCGACGTGCCTGTATGTCTGGACGACCGCAAAGCCGCCGGCCGCCCTCGTGAACGTCACCTCTGCGGCGGCCGTCCGGGCCGGGCCCCAGGGCGAGGCGGCCAGCTCAGTTGTCCCCGACCAGCGCCCGACGAACAGCTCCAGTGCCTCGTGGGCTGTCCCCGGATGCGGCCGGTCCATTATTCCTCCGAGTGCGGTTCCTCTGTGTGGGATTCCTGCGGCGTGTGGGATTCCTGCGGCGCGGGATCTGGCTCCATCATGGTCCCGCCCTCAGGGCATGTCCAGAGCGCATGTCCAGAAGGCATGTCCAGGGCAAAGGTCAGAACCCGAAGGTTTCAGTCTCCTCGAAGGGTCCGACAACCGTGACCGTCCGGGGTGCCGCCGCGAGCTCGCCCGCCAGCTCCTGGACCTGCTCCGCGGTCACAGCCTTGATCAGCCGCAGGGTCTCGTCGATGTCCTGGTACTCCCCGGACACGAGCTCGGCGCGGCCCAGCCGGGACATGCGCGAGCCGGTGTCCTCGAGGGCCAGGACGATGCCGCCGCAGAGCTGCCCCACCGCCTTGCGGAGCTCCTCCTCGGAGATGCCGCCCTCGGCGAGCTTGTCCAGTTCCGCCCCCAGCAGCTCCAGGACCTGCCGGACCTTCGTCGGTGTGCAGCCGGCGTACATGCCGAAGTAGCCGGCGTCCGCGTACGAGGAGGCGAAGGAATAGGTGGAGTAGACGAGCCCGCGCTTTTCGCGGATCTCCTGGAACAGGCGCGAGGACATGCCTCCGCCGAGCACCGCGTTCAGCACGCTCATGACATACCGGCGCTGGTCGGTGGCCACGATCGTGGGGCAGCCCATGATGATGTTGGCCTGTTCCACGGGGCGCTGGACCACGTGCAGCCCTGCGGTTCCGGTGATCTCTGCGCGCTCCGTGGAGCGTCGTTCCACCGGGGCCGCATCGGGCTCCAGGGGCCAGCCGGCTGCGTGGAGGGCATCCACCACCAGGCGGCACACGACGTCGTGCTCCAGACCGCCGGCGGCGGTGATGACCAGCTCATCGGGGCGGTAGTAGCGCCGGTAGTGGTCCCACACCGAGTCGCGGGCCACGGCCCGGATGGCGTCGGGGGTACCGCCAATGGGGCGCCCCAGCGGGTGCGTGCCCAGGACGGCCGCGACGAAGTGCTCATGGGCGACGTCGGTGGGGTCATCGCTGTCCATGGCGATTTCCTCGAGGATGACGTCGCGTTCCTGTTCCATCTCGACGGGGTCCAGCACGGCGCCGGTAATCATGTCGGCGATCACGTCGATGGCCATCGGCAGGTCCGTGTCCAGCACCCGGGCGAAATAGCAGGTGCTCTCCTTGGCGGTGGCCGCATTGGATTCCCCGCCCACCTCGTCAAAGGCCGATGCGATTTCGAGGGCTGTGCGGCGCCGGGTGCCCTTGAACAGCAGGTGCTCGAGGAAGTGCGTTGAACCGTGCTGCCCGGGAGCCTCATCCCTGGATCCGACGCCGACCCAGAATCCGATGGTGGCGGAGCGCTGGCCCGGCATGGCCTCGGTCAGCACGCGCACCCCGCCCGGCAGAACCGAACGGCGCACTTCGGAGCCTCCGTCAGCTCCATGGATCAGGGTGTCACCTGGGTGGTTCTGCGCCAGCGGCAGGGGAACGACAGTCATCAAGGCCTTTCAGGAAGCGGAGCCAAATCTGCCTGCAATCCTACCTTTAAACGGCGGCAGGGCCGGTGGATGATCCACCGGCCCTGCCGCTGATGCCCGCGCTGAAAAACGCGGTGCGGACTACTCTGCTGTCGCCTCGGCGACCTCAGCCTTGTCGGCGCTTTCCTCTTCAGCCACGACCGGCGACAGGGACAGCTTGCCGCGGTCATCGATCTTGGTGATCTCCACCTGGATCTTCTGGCCGACGGAGACGACGTCCTCGACGTTGTCCACGCGCTTGCCGCTGGCGAGCTTGCGCAGCTCGGAGATGTGCAGCAGGCCGTCCTTGCCCGGGGTGAGGGAAATGAATGCACCGAAGGTGGTGGTCTTGACGACCGTGCCCAGGTAGCGCTCGCCGATTTCCGGAACCTGCGGGTTGGCGATGGCGTTGATCGCGGAGCGGGCTGCATCGGCAGACGGTCCGTCGGTGGCGCCAATGTAGACCGTGCCGTCGTCCTCGATCGAGATGTCGGCGCCCGTGTCCTCCTGGATCTGGTTGATCATCTTGCCCTTGGGGCCGATGACCTCGCCGATCTTGTCCACGGGGATCTTGACGGCGATGACGCGCGGCGCGAACTCGGAGAGCTCGTCCGGCGTGTCGATCGCGGCGTTGATGACCTCGAGGATGTGCAGGCGGGCTTCGCGGGCCTGCTTCAGCGCCGCTGCCAGCACGGACGCCGGGATGCCGTCAAGCTTGGTGTCCAGCTGGATGGCCGTGACGAACTCGGAGGTGCCGGCGACCTTGAAGTCCATGTCGCCGAAGGCATCTTCGGCGCCAAGGATGTCGGTCAGCGCTGCGTAGCGGGTCTGGCCGTCAACCTGGTCGGAGACCAGGCCCATGGCGATACCTGCAACAGCGGCCTTCAGCGGCACGCCTGCGTTGAGCATCGACAGCGTTGATGCACAAACTGAACCCATCGACGTCGAACCGTTGGAGCTGAGAGCCTCAGACACCTGACGGATGGCGTACGGGAACTCCTCGCGGGAAGGCAGCACCGGCACGAGCGCACGCTCGGCAAGGGCACCGTGGCCGATTTCGCGGCGCTTCGGGGAACCGACGCGGCCTGTCTCACCGGTGGAGTACGGCGGGAAGTTGTAGTTGTGCATGTAGCGCTTGCGCGTCACAGGCGACAGGGAGTCGATCTGCTGTTCCATCTTGAGCATGTTCAAGGTGGTGACGCCCATGATCTGGGTTTCGCCGCGTTCGAAGATCGCGGAGCCGTGCACGCGGGGCAGAACCTCAACTTCGGCAGTGAGCTGGCGGATGTCCGTCAGGCCACGGCCGTCAATGCGGATCTGGTCCTTGAGGATGCGCTGGCGCACAACCTGCTTGGTGACTGAACGGAATGCTGCGGAGAGCTCCTTCTCACGGCCTTCGAACTGGCCGGCGAGCGAGGAGGTGACCTCGTCCTTGAGCGCGTCCGAAGCGTCGTTGCGCTCCGTCTTGTCGGCGATCTGGAAGATAGCGGCCAGCTTGTCGGTGGCGGCAGACTCAACTGCTGCGTAGACGTCGTCTTCGTAGTCCAGGAAGACCGGGAACTCGACGGTGGGCTTGGCCGCGCGGGCGGCGAGGTCAGCCTGGGCGTCGCAAAGGGCCTTGATGAACGGCTTGGCGGCCTCGAGGCCTTCGGAGACGACCTCTTCGGTGGGGGCGGTGGCGCCCTGTTCCTTGATCAGGTTCCAGGAGTTGTCCGTGGCTTCGGCTTCAACCATCATGATGGCGATGTCGTCTCCGTCGGCTCCCGACACAGTCCTGCCGGCAACGACCATGTTGAACACGGAGTTCTCGAGCTCGGAGTGCTTCGGGAAGGCAACCCACTGCGAACCCTGCTCGTCCGCCACGAGGGCAACGCGGACGCCGCCGATCGGGCCGGAGAACGGCAGGCCGGAAAGCTGGGTGGACATCGAGGAGGCGTTGATGGCCACGACGTCGTAGAGCTCGTCCGGGTTGATGGCCAGCACGGTGACCACGATCTGGACCTCGTTGCGCAGGCCCTTGACGAACGCCGGGCGCAGCGGACGGTCCATCAGGCGGCAGGCCAGGATGGCTTCCGTGGACGGGCGGCCTTCGCGGCGGAAGAACGAGCCCGGGATACGGCCGGCGGCGTACATGCGCTCTTCGACATCAACCGTCAGCGGGAAGAAGTCGAAGCCTTCGCGCGGGTGCTTGCCGGCGGTGGTGGCGGAGAGCAGCGCGGTGTCTTCGTCGATGTACACCATCGCTGCGCCGGCTGCCTGCTTGGCAAGACGGCCGGTTTCAAAGCGGATTACACGCTTGCCAAAGCGGCCATTGTCAATGACTGCTTCTGAGAACTGGATTTCGGGACCCTCCAAGAGAGTCACCTCCGTTTCTTTGGTAACGGAAGTCCAGCCGCATCAACCCAGTCCAGCATCTGTCTACTGGCCTGCACTGCACCCGGTCATCGATCGAGACCCTCGGGCCGGCTTCAGTCAGCGAAGCTTCCCGGGGATCACTACCGAGGACCGCGAATGCGTGATGCGGTTGATCCTCCTGTTTAGTTTTCTACTGAAGAAGGCGGCCCGTTCCGTGCAGGAAAGGGCCGCCCCCTAAGTCAGACTAGCGGCGCAGGCCGAGACGCTCGATGAGCGCACGGTAGCGGGCGATGTCAGTCTTCTTGAGGTAGGTCAGCATGCGCTTGCGACGACCAACCATGGCCAGCAGACCGCGCTGGGTGTGGAAGTCGTGCTTGTGCTCCTTCATGTGCTCAGTGAGATCCTTGATCCGCTGAGTCAGGACGGCAACCTGGACCTCGGGTGAACCGGTGTCGCCTTCGGTGGTTGCGAATTCCTTGATGATGGACTGCTTTACAGCGGCGTCAAGTGCCACAATAACTCCTTGAGATGTGCCGTGAGGCCCGAATCAGTAACTCACTGCCGGGTGTGCAGGCGCGCACCAGCCCGTCAAAGCAGGCGGTACGCACGAAACAGGATCCAGCAACCACGGACTGCAGCCGGATCCACCGTTTAGTTTACCGGCCTTGTCGCAATCTTGTCGAAACGCCGCGGCAGCAGTCCGCGGACGGCTGCCATGCCGCGGTGGAGCTCCGCGAAGCTGGTGCTCAGCGGCGACAGGCCGATCCTGATGCCTTCCGGGGCACGGAAATCGGGGATGACGTCCTTGTCCCACAGTGCGGCGGTCACTTCCCGGAAGGACGGATGGTCGACGGTGATGTGGCTGCCCCGCAGCTCAGGGGCGCGGGGTGTGGCGAGCCGGACGCCTGCCGGGGCCAGCCAGGCGTCATGGAGTTCCAGCGCGTACGCGGTCAGGTGCAGGGATTTTTCGCGGACTGCCGCCATCCCCACTTCCTCCAGCAGGTCAAGGGTGCCGCGCATCGCGATCATCCCGAAAATGGCCGGGGTTCCGCTAAGGAAGCCGCGGATGCCCGGAGCAGGCTCATAGCCGGGGCCCATCTCGAATGCGTCCCGGCGTCCCATCCAGCCCCAGATGGGCTGGGCCAGGCCCGCAAGGTGCCTGGCATTGACGTACGCGAACGCGGGCGATCCGGGCCCGCCGTTGAGGTACTTGTAGGTGCAGCCCGCGGCAAAATCGACGCCGGCTGCGTCCAGCTCCACCTCCACCGAACCCGCCGAGTGGCACAGATCCCACACCATCAGCGCTCCGGCGTCGTGCACTGCCGCCGTGATGCCCGGCAGGTCCGCGAGGAACCCGGACCGGTACGCCACATGGCTGAGGAGCACGACGGCGGTGGACGGCCCCGCTGCCTCCCTCACCTGGTCAAGGGTTACCCCGGAGTCGGGGTCGGCGTCGATCCAGCGCAGTGTCAGCCCCTCTTCCCGTGCGATGCCCTCGACAAGGTAGCGGTCCGTGGGGAAGTTGTCGGTGTCCAGGACGATCTCTGTCCTCGCAGGATCCTTGACGGCGGCAAGGGCGGCGCGGATCAGCTTGTAGAGCACCACGGTGGTGGAATCGGCAAGGATGGTCTGGCCGGGTGCGGCGCCCAGGACGACGCGGCCCAGCTGGTCTCCTATGGCCTGGGGCAATTCCAGCCATTCCTCGTCCCAGCCGCGGATCAGGCGGCCTCCCCAGCCGGCATGGATGAAGGCGTTGATGTCGTCGGCTGTCCGTTTGAGCGGGCGGCCCAGGGAGTTGCCGTCAAGGTAGGACAGGTCCGTGTCCGTCCCGATGAACTTCTCCCGGCAGGCGGACAGGGGGTCGGCGTCGTCGAGCAGGTGGGCGCGCTCGAGGAGTACGTCGTCGTGGGCCTCGCTAAGGGTGGTCACTGGCCGATCTCCGTCCGCACGGCGAACAGTTCGGGGAAGAATGTCAGTTCGAGGGCTTTCTGGAGGAAGGCCACGCCGCTGGAGCCACCGGTTCCGCCCTTCATGCCGATGGTCCGCTGCACGGTCCGCAAGTGCCGGAACCGCCACAGCTGGAAGTTGTCCTCGAGGTCCACGAGTTCCTCGCATGCCTCGTAGGCGCCCCAGTTGTCGGACGCGTTCTCGTAGATGTGCTTGAACAGCGGGACGAGCTCGGGCGCGAACTCGTGGGCCTTGGTGACGTCGCGGTTGAGGACGGAGGCGGGTACCTCGAAGCCCTGACGGTGCAGGTACGCGAGGAACTCGTCGTAGATGCTCGGAGCGTCAAGGACTTCCTGCAGCAGGGCGTGGGCCTCCGGGTCCGATTCAAAGACCGGCAGCATCTTCCGGTTCTTGTTGCCCAGCACGAATTCCACGGCCCGATATTGGCTTGACTGGAATCCCGAGGAGTTCCCGAGGAAGCCGCGGAACTGCGAATACTCCGTGGGTGTCAGGGTGGCGAGCACGGACCACTGCTCGGTGAGGGTTTTCTGGATGTGCTTGACGCGGGCGATCCCTTTCAGGGCAGTGCCCAGATCGTCCGCCCGGAGGTGTTCTGCCGCGCTGCGAAGTTCATGCAGCACCAGCTTGAGCCAGAGCTCGGTAGTCTGATGCTGGATGATGAACAGCATTTCGTCATGGTGTTCCGGTGTGCTGACGGGCTGCTGCGCACTCAGCAGCGTGGGCAGCTGCAGGTACGCCCCATAGCTCATTCTGGAACTGAAATCGCGGACGATTCCCTTGTCCAGTTTCCTGGTGTTCTTCTCCACGGTCACAGCGTTGCCTTCCTTGCCAAGTACTGTGTGGGGCGCCGAATCAGCGCTTGCGAAGGAGGTCGTGGGCCTGCACGACGTCCTGGCGCATCTGCTCCACGAGGGCTTCAGGCCCACGGTACGCCACCATGCCACGGAGCCTCGCGACAAACTCCACAACTACTGTCTGGCCGTACAGATTGAAGTCGTCAATGGATTCCTGGGGACGGTCGATGACGTGGGCCTCCACCTGGCGGCTGACGCCGTCGAAGGTCGGGTTGGAGCCAACCGAGATGGCGGCCGGCCACCGGGTGCCGTCCTGGTCCACCAGCCAGCCTGCATAGATGCCGTCGGCGGGGATGAGTCCGCTGGCGTCAGAGGAGAGGTTGGCGGTGGGAAAACCGAGGGCGCGCCCCCGGGCGGCCCCGTGGACCACTTCCCCGCGCATCTGGTGCGGGCGTCCCAGCACGGCAGCCGCCGTGGCGACGTCGCCTTCCATCAGTGCCTCACGCACCCAGGTGGACGAACAGCGGCGGTCCATGCCGCCGTCGTCGTGGAGGGGAAAGCCCTCCGAGCCGAATTCACTGATAACGAGAACCTCAAAGCCGAACTCCTCCCCCAGTTTCCGCATGGTGTTCAGGTCTCCGGAATTGCCGCGGCCAAAACGCGTATCGTGGCCAATGACCACGTGGCTCGCATGGAGGGCGTCGACGAGGACCGTGCCTACGAACTCCTCCGGGGTGAGGCTGGCGAGTTCGAGCGAGTACTTCATGACGAGCACCGCGTCCAAACCGAGTTCGCCGAGCGCCTGGAGCTTGTCCTGCAGTCCCATGATGAGCTCGGGTGCGGACTCCGGCCGGTGGACCTGGGAGGGGTGGGGGTCAAACGTGACGGCGACGGACCGTGCCCTATTCAGCCTGGCTGTCCGGATCAGCTGGGACAGCACCTGCTGGTGGCCGCGGTGGACGCCGTCGAAGTTGCCGATAGTGACAACGGAAGGACCAAAGTCGCCGGGGACTTCGGTCGGATCGTTCCAGATGTGAACCATCAACCTCGCCTTTTACTGCCTGACACGAATCTGTCCGGCTGCCGCCGGGGCGCCGGAACTCTCTAAGGTTACCCGCAATCGCCGGAGCGCACGGACGGCCGCCTGCGCCGGGATCAGTCCCGCGGCGGACCTAGCGAGCGGCCGCGGCGGGCCGCCTGCGGTACAGCCAGACCAGGCCCAGCACGGGGAGGACCAGGGGAATGAAGGCGTAGCCCCGGCCGAACAGGGACCACACCGTCTCATGCGGGAACTGGACAGCGTCGAAGACGCTCAGCGCGCCCACGACCACCACGCCGACGAGTTCCACGAGCACGGCGGCGACCGATATCCGGAACCAGATCCGCCCCGGCTTGGCGAGCGAAACCGTGGCCACAACGTAGACCAGAGCGGCGAAGGCGGACAGCAGGTAGGCCAGCGGCGCCTCGGAGAACTTGGTGAGGATCTGGTAGCCGGCGCGCGCGGTGGCTGAAATGGCGAACACCGCGTATACGGCGATGAGGAGGCGCCCCGGGCCCGTGTTGCGGGTGTCGGTGGTCTTGCGACTGTTATGTGCGGTGTGCGCGGGCGTTGCGGTCACGTTGTTTTCTTCCAATTCAGTACCAGATCTGGTTCATTCGCGCGGCCATGACCAAGGCAGTCACTCCCACGGCGGCGAGGACAAAATTGCTCCAGCGGGTCCGTTCCAGGATGGACCAGTACACCGCCGCGACGGGCAGCAGCAGGGCAGTCACGAGATAGCCCCAAAACTCCCAGGCCTCTCCCGCGATCGGCTCCCCGGCGATGACCCTGACGATCGAGCCCACGAGATAGACAAGCAGGGCCAGCTCCACAGCGGCCACCGACAGGATGGTGACATCGTTGGGGGCCTTCTTCAGGATTCCCGCGACCGCACAGATGACGGTGGACAGGAGCCCGACAACAAGGATGATGTAGAAATAGGCGTCCACGGTCAGCCAGCCCGCTCGCTGGGGGCGGTGCCGCCGGTTCCCGGCGCAAAGACGAGAACCGGCTTGGCGAAGCTGCCGGTATCAGCCAGCAGTGCCACGAGGGACCCGTCGGGAGCAAACGCCGCGGCCGGGCGTTCAGCGGTGGCCGCCTGGGCAGAGCCGGCCGGTGCCCCCGCAGCGATGCGGCGGCCAAAGGATATCTCCGTGGTTTCATCCGCGGTGAGCTCCCGGTTGGGCATCAGCGCACGGGCTGCCTGGGAGATATCCAGAACCTCGAGGTCGTCGGCAAGCTGTTCGAGGGTCCGGGCCTGGTCCAGGGAGTAGGGTCCCACGTGCGTCCTGCGCAGCGCCGTCAGATGGCCTCCGACACCAAGCGAGCTACCCAGGTCCCGGGCCAGTGCACGGATATAGGTTCCGGAGGAGCACTCCACGGTGACGTCAACGTCCACCACGGAACCGCCCCTGTCAGGCCGGATGCCGTGTACCTCGAAGCGGTGGATGGTCACCGCCCTGGCCGCGAGCTGAACGTCCTCGCCGGACCGGACACGGGCATAGGCCCGCTCTCCGTTGACTTTGATTGCGCTGACGCTGCTGGGCACCTGCTGGATGTCGCCCGTCAGGGATGCAATTCCGGCGCGGATGTCCGACTCCGTGACCGCGGCCGCGCTGGCCGTGGCCACCACCTCACCCTCGGCATCGTCAGTGACGGTGGATTCGCCGAGCCGGATGGTCGCCGTGTACGTCTTCGATGTTCCCACGATGTACGTGAGCAGGCGCGTGGCCTTGTTGATTCCAACCACGAGCACGCCGGTGGCCATGGGATCCAGCGTTCCCGCATGGCCCACTTTCCGGGTACCGGCGATCCGCCGCATCCGTCCAACCACATCGTGGCTGGTCCATCCCTGCGGCTTGTCCACTATTACCAGTCCAGAAAGCACGCCTCCCAGTATATCGGCGCGCGCCGACCCGCCCGTCAGCCTCCTTTCTCCCTTCAGGCCGGCAGGCCTGCAGCACACCAGCTGCGCCGGGCTAGGATGACGTCATGCCTGAGCTTGCACAGCACATACGCGACGTCCCCGTCAATCAAATCCGTGAAATCACCGAGGCGGCATGGCGAACGCCCGGTGCGGTGGTGCTGAGTATCGGCGAGCCCGGGTTTCCGCTCCCCCGGCACGTGCTGGACGCGGGCATAGCGTGCCTGGACCGCGACGAAACGAACTACACGCCAAACGCCGGAATTCCGGCGCTCCGGGAAGCCTTCGCCGCCAGGTTCCGGGAGCAGTCCGGCGCCGACATCGGCGCGGACCGCGTGTATGTGGTGGCCGGCGCGCAGCAGGGGCTGCACCTTGCCATGAGCCTCCTCCTCGGCCCAGGGGATGAGATCCTGATCCCCAACCCCGGCTATCCCACGTTCGCCATGACAGGCCGGCTGCTGCACGCTGTCCCTGTGCGCTATCCCCTCTATCCGGAGTACGACTTCCAGCCGCGGATCGAGGACGTGGAAGCGCTGATCACGGACCGGACCCGCGTCCTCATGCTCAATTCGCCGTCGAACCCCCTGGGTGCCGTGCTGGGCGAGGACGTGACCCGGCAGCTCGTAGACCTTGCGCGCCGGCATGACCTCTGGATCATTTCCGATGAATGCTATGAGGCATTCACCTATGACGTCCCCCACGTAAGCGCCGCGCGTTTCGACAGCAGCGAACCCGGTGAGGCGAGGGTGTTCACCTCGCTGACGCTTTCCAAGACCTATGGACTGACAGGACTTCGGATCGGCGCCCTCGTCTGCCCACCGGGACTGGAGCAGCGGATGAACAATGTGATGGAGGCTGTGGTCTCCTGCGTGGCCTCGCCCTCGCAGTATGCGGCCCTTGCTGCGCTGACCGGTCCGCAGGACTACGTCGCAAATGCGCGCGCACATTACCGGGCCAACCGCGATGCCGCCTCCGCCATCCTGCGCGCCAAGGGCATTCCGTTCCTCTCCGCACAGGGGGCCTTCTACCTGTGGGCGGACGTGTCCCATGTGAGCGGGGGCGATGTGCGGACCTGGGTCCGGACGTTCCTCGCGGAGGCGGGCGTGTCCTTCGCTCCAGGAACCGCGTTCGGGTCCATTGGAGAAGGCTGGATCCGGATCGCGCTGTGCAGCAGCCCGGAAGGACTCGTGGAGGGCGTCAGCCGCCTGCCGGCGCGGTGCTGAGTCCGGGCTGCCGCATGCAGCGTACGCCGTCAGCCGCGGCTGCCGGCGAGGGCTGACTCCAGCCAGGACCGCAGCGCGGGAGCAGGAGCCGCCCCGACCTGGCGGGCCACGACTTTCCCGTCGACGATGATCATCAGCGTGGGAATGGACTGCACGGCAAAACGCCGGGACAGTTCCGGGGCACGGTCCACGTCAACCTTCACGAGCTTGAGCTGCCCGGCCTTCTCGCGGGCAATCCCGTCAAGGACCGGGCTCACCGTCCGGCACGGGCCGCACCAGGCGGCCCAGAAGTCAACGAGGACCGGGACCGTGGACTGCTCAGCGATGCCGGTGAAATCACCGTCGCCCGCCGGAACGATCCATGGCAGGTCCTGGCGGCAGCTTCCGCAGCGCGGGTGCCCGGCGGCTGCAGCGGGAAGCCTGTTGGTCTTGCCGCAGCGGGGACAGGTGGTCAGCTGGGACTGCATGGGTCAGTAGTCGGTGCGTTCGACGTTATTGAGCCAGGCGTTAAAGGGAGCGCCCGACGTCGGAACCGGGGTGTGGCTGACCGGCAGCAGCTCCGGCCGGGTACCGCCGAAATATTCGTAGAACACCGCATCGTCGAATCCGGCGGCCGCGGCACCGTGGCGGTCGGCGGCGAAGTAGACGCGGTCGATGCGGGCCCAGAGCGCCGCCGCCAGGCACAGCGGGCACGGCTCGCAGCTGGTGTATAGGACGGCACCGCTGAGATCGAAGTTCGCCGTTTCCGCCGCCGCGGTGCGGATGGCCACCACTTCGGCATGCGCCGTGGGGTCGTTGTCCCGGGTGACGCGGTTGACGCCTTCATGCGCCGTTCCGTCCGCGGTGACCACGAGCGCACCGAAGGGTCCTCCCCCGGCCGCCACGTTTCTCTCGGCCAGGGCGACTGCCTCGGTCAGGTACTCCAGGACATCTGCTTCGGTCGGTTGCGCAGGCATGCTCTGATCATAGCCAGAACGGCGCGTTTTGCCGGGGCTTCCCCTCAGCGGTTTTCCGCGGCCATCGACATCTCCCTAAGAGCGGCGCTAAACTACGCGCGTTGGGGCGCCCTGTTTTTACGGGCCGGTTCAATGGTCTCTATGCACTGGATGCTAGCACCGACATTGGAGACGCAATGAAAAGCCAATTATCATCCGTAGCAGTTCTGGCCATCGCCACTGCACTCTTGGCCCCAGCCCCCGCCACTCATGCCTCCGAGAACAGCGTGCCAGCAGCACCCGTGGTTCTAGCCGGGGGGCTGGTGAGTCCCTTGCACATCGGCTCAGGGCCGAATGGCTCCGTCCTGGTAAGCGAGCAATTCGCCGGCAGGCTGACGCAAATCGCAGCGAACGGTGAACGTTCCGTAGTTTACGAAAACCCAAAGTGGTCTGTTGCTGGCAGCGACCGTCGCGGCGGAACTATCTACGTTGCTGAAAGTCAAGGGGCGGGCGGCTTTGACGGCATGCCGCTGGCGGGGCACATTCGGAGCATAGCTGCCGACGGCACGCAGCGGACCTTCGGCGATCTGGCTGCCCTGGAAATCAGCGAAAACGCCGACGGCGGCACGAGCTACGGTTTCGAAAACCTGCCCACGGAGTGCGCCGCCTTGCTGCCCCCGGAAGTGCGGGTGGCGTACAAAGGCACGGTTGACTCCCACCCCTATGGAATGGACATTGGCGTAAATGGCAGCACCATTTATATCGCTGACGCAGGAGCCAACAGCATAGTCGCTGTCAATGTGAAGACTGGAGAAACGGAAACTGTCGCAGTTCTTCCACCACGGCCTTTCCTTGTAACTGCCGAAGTGGCAGGGAGCCAGGGACTGCCGGCGTGCACGGTAGGCCATACTTACGCGTTTGAACCAGTCCCGACCGACGTTGAGCTGGGCCAGGACGGCTGGCTGTATGTAACGTCTCTGCCGGGAGGACCGGAAGACCCGGCGCTCGGTGCACGCGGCGCCGTGTTCAAGGTCAATCCGGACGACGGTGAGGTGAAAGTGTTTGCCGACAAAATTATGTCGCCGACCGGAATCGACATGGATGATGCCGGAAATGTGTATGTGGCGTCTCTCTTCGGGGAAGGTGTTCTCAAGCTCTCTGCGCACTCCGGCAAGCAGCGTGTGGTCCTGTCCGCGATGCTCACCGCCGATGTGAACGTCAGCGGCGGTAAAATCTACGCCACGGTGAACACACTGTCGGAGCCTCCGGCTCCGCCGGCAGGGCAGGTAGTTTTCCGCCCGCTCAAAGATCGCTAGATGTATTAATCGATAACCAGCGCAGGTCAAACCAGGGCTGGCATGAGAAATGGTGCGGCCGGATCCATTGGATCCGGCCGCACCGTTTTCTTTACTGCTTTTCTTTACTGCTGACTCGCTCTGGGCCTACTTGCTCTGGTCCTCGTCGATGTCGTCGTTGCCGCCGAGGACCGTGTCCTCTTCGTCGAAGTCGTCTTCGTCGATGTCCACGTCCGCCGGAACGTCGCTCTTGTACGGGTCCGCGTCACCGGCGTGCTTTGCGTTCTCCGCCAGCGCCGCAACCTCGGCGTCGCGCTTCTTCGCGGCGCGGAGCAGCTCCTCCAGGTTGGAGGCGTTCACGGGAATCTGGTCCGCAACGAACTCCAGCGTGGGGGTCAGCCGGACCGTGATGTTGCGGCCGACTTCCTGGCGCAGCACACCCCGTGCCTTCTCCAAGCCCTTCGCAGCATCAGCCTGCACGGCCTGGTCACCGAACACGGTGTAGTAGATAGTGGCGTGCTGCAGGTCATTGGTCACCCGGGCATCAGTGACAGTAATGCCCTCAAGCCGCGGATCCTTAACCTTCCGGCCAAGGGCCTCTGCAACAACAACCTTAATCCGCTGCGCCAACTTGGCAGCGCGTGCCGGATCAGCCATTTTTACTCCTAAAAATTTAAATGTACGACGGCGCAATGGCAGTAACGTACACAAGTTCGATTGATTGCCGTGCACTTGGGGGCGGGCCCCTTGTCGGCGGCAAAATGCGGGGCCGCCGGAAAATCCAACGGCCCCGCACCTATGTAACGCTAGGACACTTTAGACGCGCGGCTTCTCGCGCATCTCGAAGGTCTCGATGATGTCGCCTTCGTTGATGTCGTTGTACGAACCAAGCCCGATACCACACTCGAAGTCCGTGCGGACCTCGGTGGCATCGTCCTTGAAGCGCTTGAGCGTCTCAACGGTGAGGTTGTCGCCGATGACCTTGCCGTCGCGGCTGATGCGGGCCTTCGTGTTGCGTCGGATGATGCCCGAGCGAACGATGGAGCCTGCAATGTTGCCGAACTTGGAGGAACGGAACACCTCGCGGACCTCGGCGGTGCCAAGCTGGACTTCCTCGTACTCCGGCTTGAGCATGCCCTTGAGGGCCATCTCAATGTCATCGATTGCTGAGTAGATGACGGAGTAGAAGCGCATGTCCACGCCTTCGCGGTCTGCCAGTTCGGCAACACGCTCGGCGGGCTTGACGTTGAAGCCGATGATGACGGCGCTGTCGACCGTTGCCAGGTTGACGTCGTTCTGCGTGATGGCACCGACACCGCGGTGGATAACGCGGAGCTGGACACCCTCGCCGACGTCGATCTTGAGCAGCGCGTCCTCGAGGGCTTCCACGGCACCGGACACGTCACCCTTGAGGATGAGGTTGAGGGTGTCGATCTTGCCTTCGGCGACGGCCTGGTCGAAGTCTTCCAGGCTGATGCGCTTGCGGCGCTTGGCCAGGGCGGCGTTGCGGTCGGCTGCTTCACGCTTCTCGGCGATCTGGCGGGCGGTGCGCTCGTCAGCGGTCACGAAGAAGGTGTCGCCGGCGCGCGGCACGTTGGACAGACCCAGGACCTGAACGGGGCGGGACGGGCCGGCCTCGGTCAGGGCGCTGCCGTCGTCGTCGAACATTGCACGGACACGGCCGTGGGCCGTACCGGCAACGATCGTGTCGCCGACGCGCAGGCTGCCGGACTGGACCAGGACAGTTGCCACGGAACCGCGGCCCTTGTCGAGGTTGGCTTCGATCGCGATACCGCGGGCGTCCTTGTTCGGGTTGGCCCGCATGTCCAGAGCGGCATCTGCCGTGAGCAGCACGGCCTCGAGCAGCTCGTCGATGTTCAGGTTCTGGCGTGCGGAGACCTCAACGAACATGGTGTCGCCACCATACTCTTCGGGAACCAGGCCGTACTCGGTCAGCTGGCCGCGGACCTTGTCCGGGTTGGCGCCTTCCTTGTCGATCTTGTTCACGGCCACGACGATCGGCACGTTGGCCGCCTGGGCGTGGTTGAGGGCTTCCACGGTCTGGGGCATGACGCCGTCATCCGCTGCGACCACGAGGATGGCAATGTCCGTGACCTTCGCACCACGGGCACGCATGGCGGTGAACGCCTCGTGGCCAGGGGTGTCGATGAAGGTGACCTTGCGGTCTTCGCCTTCGTGGTTGTGCGTGACCTGGTAGGCACCGATGTGCTGGGTGATGCCGCCGTGCTCGCCCGCCATGACGTCGGACTTGCGGATGGCATCGAGCAGGCGGGTCTTACCGTGGTCGACGTGGCCCATGACGGTGACTACTGGAGGACGTGCCTCGAGGTCTTCGTCGCCTTCTGCCTCAAGCTCGGCGTCGAAGTCGATGTCGAAGGTGCTGAGCAGCTCGCGCTCCTCGTCCTCCGGCGATACGACCTGAAGCTTGTAGCCAAGCTCCTCACCCAGCAGTGCAAAGGTTTCCTCATCCAGCGACTGGGTGGCCGTTGCCATTTCACCGAGGTGGAAGAGCACGGTCACCAGCGCAGCGGGGTTCGCCTCGATCTTGTCGGCGAAGTCCGTGATGGATGAGCCACGGCGCAGCCGGACTACGGTGTTGCCGTCGCCGCGGGGTACGCTCACGCCACCCAGCGACGGGGCGCTCATCTGCTCAAGTTCCTGACGCTTTGCACGCTTCGACTTGCGCTGCTTGCCACGGCCTGCGCCGCCCTTACCGAAGGCACCCTGGGTTCCGCCGCGGCCGCGGCCGCCCTTGCCGAAACCGCCGCCGGCCGGAGCGCCGCCGCCTGCACCGGGAGCACCACCGGTGCCGGGGGCACCGCCGGGACGTCCCGGACCACGGCCTCCGCCGCCGGGACGGCCTGCACCAGCCGGTGCCGGACGCTCAGTGCGGTTGGGCATCATGCCGGGAGTGGGACGGTTTCCACCGGCTCCACCCGCGGGACGCGGACCACCAGCGCCCGGCGCGCCACCGGTACGCGGAGCACCGGGACGGGGACCGCCCGAAGCACCACCGGTACGCGGAGCGCCCGGACGGGGACCGCCGGCGCCTGCTGCGGGGCGGGGACCGCCGGGACGGTCACCGTCAGTGCGGCTGCCGCCCGGACGGGGCATGCCCTGGGACGTCGCGAACGGGTTGTTGCCCGGGCGCGGCGGACGGTCTCCGTCGCCGCCACGCCCGCGGGGCATGCCCTGGGACGTTGCAAACGGGTTGTTGCCGGGACGGGGACCGCCGGGGCGGGGAGCGGAGCCACCCTGTCGAGCCGCGGGCGTTGCCGGAGCTTCTGCTTTGGGGGCCGGACGCGCGCCGGGCTTGGCGCCCGTCGAGGGAGCGGCGGGGGCAGCCGGCGAGGGAGTTGCCGGGGTTGCGGCAGCGGGAGCAGCAGGTGCTGCAGGCGCGGCCGGCGCTGCCGGAGTTTCAGCCTTGGGTGCCGGTGCCGGAGCGGGTGCCGCTGCCGGGGCCGGAGCCTGGGCCTTCGGGGCAGCCGGACCGGGAGCCGGGGCGGGGCGTGATTCTGCTGCCTTGGCCGGAGCCTTGGGAGCGCTGGCGGGCGCTTCGGTCTTCGAAGCGGCCGCAGCCGGGAAGGCGTTACGGAGTTTCCGCACAACGGGGGCCTCAATGGTGGAAGAGGCAGAGCGAACGAATTCGCCCAGTTCCTGCAGTTTTGTCACTGCATCTTTGGAAGTAATACCGAGCTCTTTAGCAAGCTCATGTACGCGGACCTTGGCCACATTTCTCCTGTCTCGGTCCGCACCGAGCCAGGCACGAACCGTCTACTTCTTACTGCGGACCTCCGCCGCGAGTGCAGCTGAAAGGTCCATTGCAGAGCGCAACAAAGTTGTCATCGTTGCGCACTCATCGCTGGGAACTCATCGGGTTTCCATCAGTTTTCTGACCCGCTTTCAGGTTGGACGGTTGTTGCTGCGGCCACCGGGGTGTCCACGGCGTGCGTGCCTGCCATGATCCGGCGTTCGACGGCTGCGGTCTCGGTTGCGCCCCTGAGGGCCCTTCCAAATGCACGCCGCTTGACCGCCAGGGCCAGGCACGCTTCGCTGGGGTGCAGCCATGCACCCCGGCCAGCCATCCGGCGTCGTTCATCCACTACGACGGCGGATGATCCGCCGGCGTCGGAGACGAGCCGGAGTAACTCAGACCGTGGCCCTTTCTTTCGGCATCCGATGCAGGTACGTTCCGGCTGATTCCCGAGGTGTTGCACTGCTGCCACTGTCGAGTATCTTCCTGCCTGTACTTATCTGCCTGCCCGCTGCTCTGCCGCTGCCGTCTGGCAGAGGCGGGAACACATATGGGCACACTGATGCCGGCTGCTAGGCACGGTCATGTTCCATTCTAGCCCCTCAGGGCCCCCTGACCCGAAATGCCGGACGAAACTGCCCGCTGCAATCGCGGGCAGTCTCACATCCGGCCCAGGCGCGGGTGAACTGCGGAAACGTTCCTTTTACGTGCGCGGCGCTGCAGCGTCGGACACAATATCGATGCGCCAGCCGGTCAGCTTCGCCGCGAGCCGGGCGTTCTGGCCTTCCTTGCCGATGGCGAGGGACAGCTGGTAGTCCGGCACAACAACGCGGGCGGACCGGGTGGCCTCATCCGTAATGGTGACGGAATTCACACGCGACGGGGACAGTGCGCTGGCGATGAACGTTGCGGGATCCTCGCTGAAGTCGACGATGTCAATCTTTTCGTCGTTCAGCTCGGTCATGACTGCGCGCACGCGGGAACCCATTTCGCCGATGCAGGCGCCCTTGGCGTTAATGCCGGGGGTGTTGGCCTTCACGGCGATCTTGGTGCGGTGCCCGGCTTCGCGGGCCAGCGCGACGATCTCCACCGAGTGGTCGGCGATTTCCGGAACTTCCAGCTCGAAGAGCTTCCGCACGAGGCCCGGGTGGGACCGGGACAGCGTGATGGAAGGGCCCTTGGTGCCGCGGTGCACGTCGATCACGTAGGCGCGGAGCCGGTTTCCGTGGAGGTACTTCTCCCCCGGGACCTGCTCGGGCGGCGGCAGCAGCGCTTCCACGGTTCCCAGGTTGACCTGGATCATGTGCGGGTTGTTGCCCTGCTGGATCAGTCCCGCTACGAGTTCGCCCTCGCGGCCCTTGAATTCGCCCAGGACGTTGTCGTCCTCAACGTCGCGAAGCCGCTGGAGGATGATCTGGCGCGCGGTGCTCGCCGCGATCCGGCCGAAACCGGCAGGCGTGTCCTCGAACTCGCCGATGGGCACGCCGTCGTCGTCGATTTCCGTGGCCCAGATGGTCACGTGCCCGCTTTTGCGGTCCAGTTCCGCGCGGGCTTTCTCGAAGGCGCCCGGGGACTTGTGGTAGGCGACCAGCAGTGCCTGCTCGATTGTGGGGATGAGGAGATCCAGCGGGATTTCGCGCTCACGCTCCAGGAGTCTCAGTGCGCTCATGTCAATATCCATCAGGCCTCCTCAGAAGGTCCATTGTGCTCATTTTCCAGACCGGCCTCGTCGAGGTGGCTGAACTCAATTTCGACTTTTCCGCTGCGGATCTTGTCGAAAGGAAGTTTTACGGGGTCACCCTGCTTGGGCTTCATGCCTTTTTTAACGGCAATTTCCGGGACCAGCGTCACACCGGAATCGTCAACCGACTGGATCCGGCCCGTGACGTTGTCACCCTGGATCACGCTGACGCTCACCATCCGGCCACGGGCACGGTGCCAGTGCCGGGGTTCCTTCAGGGGGCGCCCCACTCCCGGCGAGGAAACCTCGAGGTCGTACGGGCGGCTGTCCGTGCTGGGGTCGTTGTCCAGAATGTCGGAGAGTTCCTTGGAGATGTCCGCGATGACATCGAGGCTGACCCCGCCGGTTTCTTCCTGGGGCAGGTCCACCACCACGTGGACCACGCGGTTGGAGCCTGCGACGTTGATGGCAACATCCTCCAGGTACAGCCTGTGCGCCTGAACCGCGGGCTCAAGCAAAGACCGGAGGCGTTCAGCCTCGGGGTTAAGGACAGCCGCGGGCTCAGCCTTTCCCGCGTCGGTCCGGTCTGATGAAGTCGTGGCTTCTGCATTGCTCACGATGCCGGCCGCCTCCCTATAGATGATGTTGTGACTACTAGCGTAACGATATTCCGGCGGCCTTGGTGCACGGAGTTCGCTGCGGCCATGACAACATAGTCTGTTGTGAAAGACGACACCAGGGAAAGCGGCCGGACGACGAACTATTTCCGGTATGCCCTCGCCGCCTTCACGGCTCTTCTGGTGCTCAGCCTGGGTTTTGCGCTGATTCCGCGGCCCTCTGCGGAGCCCGCCGCCCCGCCTTTTTCCGAGCAGGCACGGGCATCCGCCCTGGCTGAAACCCTGCGGCTGCGGTCAGTCAGCCAGCAAATGGCAAAGGACTCCTCCGGTGCCGAGCGGCTGATGTATTCCCGCACTGTGACATTGCTGACTACGCAGGCGAGGGCACTGCTGCTTCCCTCCGATGCCACTGAGTCTGCTGCTCCTTCCCCGTCGCAGACGGAACCTGCGGGGTCGGAATCTGCGGGGTCGGAGTCTGCGGGTTCGAAGACTGCGGGTTCTGAGACTGCGGCGCCGGCCGCCGCCGGTGGACCTCCAACTGCCTCTCCTCCGCCGTCGGCTTCCTCGCTGTCGGCCGGGCTGTCTGCCAGCGGCAAGCTGCGCCTCGCCCATGCCCACACAGCCGACGGCGGGATGGCGCGCCTGCTGGCGGCCGTCGGCACCGCTCAGCTGGTGCAGGCGATCGCCCTCGCCGGGGCTTCCGGGACACCGGTTCCTGACCTGCCTCCCGCCCCGGCACCAATGCGTACCCTGGCCGCCGGATGCCAACCATCCGGTACCGCAGCTATGCCTTCAGGCGAGGGAGCGCCGTCAGACGAGGGAGTGCCGACAGGCAACGGAACGCCGGCGTCCGTCCCGGCCGAGCCGGCCGGCACGGTACCGCCGGTGGGCGCTGAGCCAAACGAGTCCGCCGGTGCTGCCTCCGCAACGGCTGCCCTCGGACGCGTAGTCCGCACGGAGGTGGAGACCGTCTACGGCTACCAGGTAGCGCTCACCCGGCTCGATGACCAGGCGGCCAGCCAGCGTGCCAGGGATCTGTTGGCCACGCACGAGGCACTGGTGGACGAAGCAGAGACCCACACCCGTGTCCACTGCGCGCCGGTCCCGCCCCGCGAACCCGGCTATGCGCTGGATGCATCATTCCTGAAGAATCCGGCCACCGGATTGGCCAGCCTCGAGGCCGGCACCTTGCCCGTCTACGGCGATCTTGTGGCGCTGAGTGACGGGCCCACCAGGCACTGGGCAATCGCATCGCTCCTGGGAGCCGCACAGCGTGCCGTTGGCTGGGGATCCGATCCCGGCCCCGTCCCCGGACTGGTGCTCGACACCTCGCAGCTTCCCCCTTTGCCGGAAACCGCCACGCCCACAGCGTCGCCTTGACCCCACCGTCCTAATTTCCCGCCGGCCTCTGGCAGGCGGGATGCGGGGGTGGTTTGCTGGATCCATGGAGTCAGCGGACGTTGCAGGATCTCCCCACAACGGATGGCACAACAACGAGCCCCACAACAACGACGTGGTCCACCGCCTGAACTGGCTTCGCGCCGGCGTCCTCGGCGCGAATGACGGCATCGTGTCGGTCGCCGCGATCGTGGTGGGCGTTGCCGGCGCCACCAGCGAGCACGGCCCCATCCTTGCTGCGGGCGCCGCCGGAATGGTGGGCGGCGCAGTATCCATGGCCCTGGGCGAATACGTGTCTGTCAGCAGCCAAAGCGACAGCCAAAAGGACCTGATCGAAAAGGAACGCCACGAGCTCTCCGAGGAGCCTGAGGACGAGCTGCTCGAACTCACGGCCATCTACCGGAGCAAGGGCCTCACCGAGGAAACGGCACAGAAGGTGGCCCGCGAACTCACCGAACACGATGCCCTGGCGGCGCACCTGTCAGCGGAACTGAATATCGACGAACAGGACATCGTGAGCCCGTGGCATGCCGCGTTTGCCTCCGCCATAGCCTTCACCCTGGGTGCGGTCCTGCCCATGCTTGCGATCCTGCTGCCTCCGGAAACCATCCGCGTTGCCGTTACATTCGGAGCCGTCCTGGTGGCCCTGGCCCTCACCGGTGCCCTCGCAGCATGGATCGGTGGCGGATCCAAGGTCCGCGCCGCCACACGCGTGGTGGTGGGCGGCGGGCTCGCACTTGCCGCGACGTTCACCATCGGCAACCTGCTGGGGGCCAGCGGGATCGTCTAGGCGGGCGGCGGCGCTGCCGCGCCCGCGGTATTTCCGGAGCCAGTGAACATCGGCCGGCGGGAGGGCCGCGTCAACTACGATGGGGCTGATGAGCCGCACAACTGCCCTTCCCATACCACCGGACTTTGCGCGCCGCTACTCCCGCAGCAGCGCCGGCCGGTCGTGGTTGGCTTCCCTCCCCGGGCTTGTGCGCAGCCGCATCGAGCATTGGGATCTGGAGGTTGACCTGGAGCCTGGCGCCCTGCCATGGAGCGGGCACGGCGGGATTGTAGTGCCGGTGCGGGCGCAGGGGGTTCCTGCGGCCCTGAAAGTGGCCTTCCCCCACGACGAAGCCCTCGTGGAACGGCATGCATTGGCTCTCTGGAACGGGCATGGAGCCGTCCGCCTGCTTGCCTCGGACGCCGGAACGTGCTCGATGCTCCTTGAACGGCTGGATGCCCAGCGGTCGCTCCAGTCAGAACCAATGGACATTGCCGCCGACGTGTGGGGCAGGCTCATGCGGGAGCTCAGCATCGTGCCCGACGGCCGGACGCAATGGCGGGAGTTCGTCCACGTCGCCGCAAGGGCGGAGCAGTGGAGCGACGATCTTCCCGCCGAATGGGAGCAGCTCGGACGGCCCTTCCCCCGGTGGCTCCTGGAAGCCGCACTTGAAGTGTGCCAGACCAGGGGCGCCGTGGGTCGCCGGACCGGCACTGACGTGCTCGTCAACACGGATTTCCACTTTCTCAACATCCTCGCAAGGCTGGACCGGCGCCCCGGACACGCGTCCTATGCCGCCATCGATCCGCAGCCCATGGTGGGTGAAGCGGAGTTCGCCGTGGCTCCCGTGCTCTGGAACCGGATACCGGACCTGCCTGCCGCGGACCCGGAAGCAGGGCTGCGGGCCCGATGCCGCGACTTCAGCATGGCAGCGGGGCTCGATGCTGAGGTAGCCCGCCAGTGGAGCGTCGCCCGCGAAGTGGACAACGCCCTGTCCTATGCTTCAAAGCCGGGCCACGGCGGTGACCTCGCCAGGTCCCTGTGGGTTGCCAGCACCCTTGCCGGACGGACACTGGAGGGGCTCCCCCCGGCGCATGCGCTGCCCGAGCCGGGCCAGGCCCCCGGGGATTCGCCACCGGTTTAGGGCAAGGGACTCCTGTGCCGTCAAGGGCGGCCGCGGACCGTTTCGAGTGCCACCCGCACCGCCTCCACTGCCGTGGCGACGTCCCCGGCGTCGGTGGTCCAGTTGCTCACGGATATCCGCACCACATCCCTGCCGTGCCAGCGGGACCCGGACATCCACACGGTTCCGTCGGCGATGAGCCTCTCCGCCACTTCGCGGGTTGTGGCGTCGTCTCCGAAGGCCAGCGTGATCTGCGTGAACCCCACCTCGTTCAGGACCTCCACGCCGTCAATGGCTGCGAGCCTTTCCGCCAGCTGGGCGGCGGTGGATGCAAGGCGGCGGACCTGTTCGGCCACGCCCTCGCGTCCCAGGGATTTCAGTGCTGCCCACACCGGCACACCCCTGGCCCTGCGGGAAAGCTCCGGAACCCTGTGGCTGGGATCGCCGGAACCGTCGGCATCCTGGAGGAGGTAGCTGGCGTGCAGTCCCATGGCGCTGCGCAGCGCCTGCGCGTCCCTCACGACGACGATGCCGCAGTCGTACGGGACGTTCAGGCTTTTGTGGGCGTCAGTGGCCCAGGAGTCGGCCTGCTCCACGCCTGCTGTCAGCCCGGCGAGTTCCGGGACGGCCGCGGCCCAGAGGCCGAAGGCTCCGTCCACGTGCACCCAGGCGCCGTGCGCCTTCGACACAGCGATCGCCGCGGTAAACGGGTCGAAGGCTCCAGAGTGGACGTCCCCGGCCTGCAGGCACACCAGTATCGGGGCGGGTCTGGGATCTTGGGCGCGGTGGTTCGGGTCGCCGTGTTCCAGGGCGATGCGGTCCAGGACACAGTCCAGCTCGGCGGCGTTGATGCGCCCCTGGCTGTCGGAGGGAACCACAGTGGGACTGCCCATGCCCAGATAGCGCAGCGCGAGGTCAACCGTCTCGTGGCGTGCCTCCCCCACAATGCAATGGATCCGGGGCGCACCGAAGAGTCCGTCGCGGTCCAGGTCCCAGCCGGCGTCCTGCATCAGCCGCCACCGCGCGGCCGCCATCCCGGTGAAGTTGGCCATCGTGGCTCCGGTGACGAAGCCGACGTCGGATTCCTCCGGCAGGCCGAGCAACTGGAGCAGCCAGTTGCCGGCAGCCTCTTCAATGGCGGCAATGGCCGGTGTGGCATAGCGGAGCGCAGAGTTTTGGTCCCA
This sequence comes from Arthrobacter sp. GQ119, assembly GCF_059759125.1. NCBI lineage: Bacteria > Bacillati > Actinomycetota > Actinomycetes > Micrococcales > Micrococcaceae > Arthrobacter > Arthrobacter sp. GQ119. Next base: position 75,672 of record NZ_JCAXEA010000001.1, read on the forward strand.
TGAGCTGACCAGCCAGTCCGCCGCCATGGCAGCCGGCAGGGTGCCGCCGATGACCCAGCCGAAAAAGCGCCCTGAAGGCATGGCCATGAGGCCGGGTTCGGCGTGGCTGGCCAGGTAGTCCACGACGTCTGCCGGGGCCATGCCGGACTGCGGCAGCCCGCCGTCGAACGCTGCCGCGAGTTCACTGGCCGCCTGCTGCGGGCCTACCCTGCGGTGTGGCTGGCTTTCGAGCCAGCGGATGGCATGCCGGACGGCCGCAGCAAGGGCTTCCTCATACGGTTCCGCACCCGCTGACATAGAGGCATGCTACGCCGCTCCGGGGCACCTGCGAAGAGGCTGCTCAGGCGAAGTTTTCCTGCCAGACGTCGAAGCCAAGCTTGACGATGAGGGCACCGACCACGGCGAGGAACACCAGGCGCACGAAGCGGCTCCCCTGCCGGACCGCAGTGCGGGCGCCCAGGTAGCCCCCTGCCATGTTGGCCAGCCCCAGGAGCAGGCCGATTCCCCACAGCAGCGAGCCGTGCGGCAGGAAGAACAACAGCGCGCCGGCGTTCGTGGCCATGTTGACGATTTTGGCCTTGGCGCTTGCCTCAAGAAACGCGTAGCCCATCGCCGACACCAGGGCGATGACCAGGAATGACCCCGTGCCCGGACCGATCAGGCCGTCGTAAAAGCCAATCACGCCGCCGATGGTGCAGGCCACCACATAGTGGGTCCCGCCGTCGTGCCGGAGAACGGTCAGGTGACCGGCGTCAGGCTTGAGCGCCGTAAAGAGCGCGACGGCGACCAGGGCAACGACGATGATGGGCTTGAACACCTCGGCCGGCAGCCGGGCCGCCAGCAAGGCGCCCCCGAAACTGCCGGCCAGGGCTATGGCCGCCATGGGCAGCGCGGTGCGCAGGTCCGGCCGGACCCGCCCGTAGTAGGTGACGGCGCTGGTGGTGGTGCCGAAGATGGAGCCCATCTTGTTCGTGGCGAGTGCCTGCACCGGGGTGATGCCGGGCACCAGCAAAAGCGCCGGAAGCTGCAGCAGGCCACCGCCGCCCACCACGGCGTCGACCCATCCTGCGGCGAAGCCCGCCACCACGATCAGGATGATGGTGGCGAGCTGTATCGATTCGAAACCCGACAGCACCTGGGACTGCGGGGTGTCAGTTGCTGCGGACGGCGTTGACCACGAAGTCAACGGCCTTGTCCACGGCCACGTTTTCCGCTTCGCCGCTGCGGCGGTCCTTGATCTCGACGACGCCGTCCACGAGCCCCTTGCCGACGGCCAGGATCGTGGGGACGCCGATGAGTTCGGCGTCGCCGAACTTCACGCCCGGAGAGACCTTGGGGCGGTCGTCGTAGATCACGTCAAGGCCGGCGGCTTCGAGCTCGAGGGCGAGCTGTTCCGCCGCGGCGAAGATCTCCTCGCCGCGTCCGACGGCCACGACGTGGACATCGGCCGGGGCCACAGAGCGGGGCCAGACCAGGCCCTTGGCGTCATGGTTCGATTCCGCCAGGGCGGCAACGGCACGCGTCACGCCCACGCCGTAGGAACCCATGGTGACCACGACCTGCTTGCCGTTCTGGTCCAGGACCTTCAGTTCCAGGGCTTCGGCGTACTTGCGGCCGAGCTGGAAGATGTGCCCCATTTCGATGCCGCGCGCCGTCTCCAGGGGGCCGGACCCGTCCGGGGCTTCGTCACCGGCACGCACTTCGGTGCACTCGATGACGCCGTCCCAGCCGAAGTCGCGGCCTGCCACGAGGCCGAAAACGTGCTTGCCGGCCATGTTGGCTCCGGTCACCCAGGACGTGCCGTTGACGACGCGCGGGTCCACGAGGTAGAGGAGCTTGGCGGCGCCCTCGAGGCCGAGCAGGGGCGAACCCAATGACATGCCCGGGCCAAGATATCCACGGACGATGAGGGGGTTCTTGGCGAGGTCCTCGTCCCCCGCAGCCTCAACGGTGATTTCCCCGGCGACGGGGAGGTAGGCGCCGATGTTCGCCTCGACGCGCTTGAGATCGATGCCCCGGTCACCGGGCACGCCGATGACGACGATCTGACGCTCACCGGTGGGCAGGGTGACGGCGAGGACCACGTTCTTCAGCGTGTCGGCGGCAGTCCACGGGCCGCCGTCGGCATCGCTGCGGGGAACGAGCTCGTTGGAGGCGGCGACGAGGGTCTCGATAGTCGGCGTGTTCGGGGTGTCCCGGATCTCGGCCGGGGGTGCGTTGGTGTAGTCAATCTCGGCCGGGACAACGGTGGTCACGGCCTCGACGTTGGCCGCATAGCCTCCGGCGGAACGCACGAACGTGTCTTCGCCGATCTCCGTGGGGTGCAGGAACTCTTCGCTCCTGGAGCCACCCATGGCGCCTGCCGTGGCGGCCACCGGAACTACGTCCAGGCCGAGCCGTTCGAAGATCTTCAGGTAGGCGGCGCGGTGCGCGTTGTAGCTCGCGTCCAGCCCGGCGTCGTCCACGTCGAAGGAGTACGAGTCCTTCATGATGAACTCGCGGCCGCGCAGCAGGCCGGCACGCGGGCGGGCTTCGTCGCGGTATTTGTTCTGGATCTGGTAGATGCTCAGCGGCAGATCCTTGTACGAGGAGTAGAGATCCTTGACGAGCAGGGTGAACATTTCCTCGTGTGTCGGGGCGAGGAGGTAGTCACCACCCTTCCGGTCCTTGAGCCGGAAGATGCCCTCGCCGTACTCCGTCCAGCGGTTCGTGGCCTCGTAGGGCTCCTTCGGCAGCAGGGCAGGGAAATGGACTTCCTGGGCGCCGATGGCGGCCATCTCCTCGCGGATCACCTGCTCCACCTTGCGCAGGACGCTCAAACCCAGCGGCAGCCACGTATAGATGCCCGGCGCAGCCCTGCGGATGTAGCCGGCACGGACCAGGAGCCGGTGGCTCGCTACCTCAGCGTCGGCGGGGTCTTCGCGCAGGGTGCGCAGGAACAGCTTGGAAAGTCGAAGGACCACGGGTAAGTATCCGTTTCTGGGGGAAGTGCTGAAATGTCTGGGTACTAATCTACCGGCAAGGCAACGCCTCGGCTTCCGCGGGGGTTCCGCAGGGCTCGCGCCCAAGAACCGAACCGCAACAGAAGAGCCACGCCCCACAGAGAAGCCCCTGGCCGTCTCCGGCTGGTCATCCCTGTGGTGACGTGGCTCCACGGCCGGTCATGCCGTTAATTCTCTGAGACCATCCCGCACCCGCAGGCACGATTAGGTAGAACCTATGTGATGGCAGTCACCGATTTCAAATCTGCCTGCGTTAAATCTGCCTGCACTGAATCGGCCGCGCACTGAATCGTCCTGTACTGCACTCAGAAGAGAACCGTGGCGAACGTTCCCACCTGGCGGAAGCCAACGCGCTCGTACGTGGCGCGGGCGCGCGAGTTGTAGTCGTTGACGTAGAGGCTGGTGATCGGAGCTATTTTTTGGGCCAGCAGCACCACGGCCGCCATGTAGCCAGCGCTGAGGCCAAGTCCGCGGTAACTGGGGTTCATCCACACGCCCTGCACCTGGGTGACCTCTGAGGTCACGGCGCCGAGCTCGGCTTTGAACACCACTTCGCCATTATTGAGGTGCACCAGGGAGTGGCCCTGGCGGATCAGTCCCGCGACGCGCCGGCTGTAGAAGTCGCGGCCTCCGAGGTACGGGGAATAGCCCACTTCCTCCTCGAACATGGCGGCGCACGCGGGGAGGATGGTGTCGAAGTCGGCGTCCTGCCCGAAGCCCAGCTGCCAGTTGGGCTCGACGGCGGGCGGGCCGGCAATGGTCATCAGGGGCTGGTCCGCCCGCACTTCGTGGGCGAGGTGCCCCAGATGCTCCAGCTGGCTGTGCAGCGCCAGCACGGTGGGGGCGGGACCGAAGATGGACGCATACCTGCGGCCCGAACGGTGGGCTGCAGCAGCAACTGCCCCGGTCAGGGCGGGGGCAAGCTGCACCGGGACGAGGTTGGCGCCTGCCCAGCAGGCGCCAACCAGCGAATCTCCGTCGAAGACACCCAGGATGTTGGCGCCTCCGGGAGTCGGGGCAGCTGTCCCCGTCGATTCCAGATGGGACAGGATAAAGACATTGGCCACAGGATCAGCGCCGGCCAGCTCGCGCAGCCCGGCTGTGTCCGCGGCACTCAGTGCCCGGACAGTTATCCTGTCCGGAGCGGCTCCGTCCTTATGAGACGCTAACCACGGGGCTACCCTTGACAGCATCTTCGCCATCGGCCTCCCCCATCTCTTCCGCGATACGCATGGCCTCTTCGATCAGTGTCTCAACAATCTGGCTCTCAGGGACAGTCTTGATGACCTCGCCCTTCACGAATATCTGGCCCTTGCCGTTGCCGGAGGCAACTCCAAGGTCCGCTTCGCGTGCTTCGCCGGGTCCGTTGACCACGCAGCCCATGACGGCAACGCGCAGCGGGATCTCCATGCCTTCCAGTCCGGCAGTGACCTGCTCGGCGAGAGTGTAAACGTCCACCTGGGCGCGGCCGCAGGACGGGCAGGACACAATCTCGAGTTTGCGCGGGCGCAGGTTCAGCGACTGCAGGATCTGGTTGCCCACCTTGATCTCCTCGACCGGCGGGGCGGAAAGGGACACGCGGATGGTGTCGCCGATCCCCCGCGACAGGAGGGCGCCAAAGGCGGTGGCGGACTTGATGGTGCCCTGGAAGGCGGGGCCCGCCTCGGTCACGCCCAGATGCAGGGGCCAGTCCCCTTTTTCGGCGAGCATCTCGTACGCCGCCACCATGATGACGGGGTCGTTGTGCTTGACGGAGATCTTGAAGTCGTGGAAGCCGTGCTCCTCGAACAGGGAGGCCTCCCAGACGGCGGATTCCACCAGCGCTTCCGGCGTGGCTTTTCCGTATTTCTTCAGGATGCCTGGCTCCAGCGATCCGGCGTTGACGCCGATGCGGATGGAGGTGCCGTGGTCCTTGGCCGCCCTGGCGATCTCCTTGACCTGGTCATCGAACTTACGGATGTTTCCGGGGTTGACACGCACGGCGGCGCAGCCGGCCTCGATGGCCGCGAAGACGTACTTCGGCTGGAAGTGGATGTCGGCGATGACCGGGATCTGCGACTTCCGGGCAATGATCGGAAGGGCTTCGGCGTCATCCGCTGACGGGCAGGCCACGCGGACGATGTCACAGCCGGTCGCGGTCAGCTCGGCGATCTGCTGCAGGGTGGCGTTGATGTCCGTGGTGGGAGTGGTGGTCATCGACTGCACGCTGATGGGCGAATCGGAACCGACGCCCACGGGGCCGACTTTGATCTGCCGCGTCTTGCGGCGCGGAGCAAGGACGGGAGGCGGTGCGGATGGCATTCCCAGGCTGACCGAGGTCACGTGGTCTCCTTGTATCGAAAAATGTAGTGGGGGCTATGCGTGGTCGGCGAGAAGGCCGGTCACGGGAACCCATTCCGTGGTGCGGGTGCCGGAGATGGCGCCGGCGGAGGCGAAGGGGTCCTGTTTGAGAATGTCGTTCAGGGCGTTCTCGTCGGCGGCTTTGAAGATCAGCAGGGCTCCGGCGCCGTCACCGTAGGGTCCGCTCGCCAGGAGTACCCCGTCCTGGGCCAGTGCCGCGGTCCATTCGCGGTGCGAGGGGCGGCTGGCGCTGCGGGCTTCGGAGGATTCGGCGTCGTACACGTACTCAACAGCAAAAACAGTCATACAGATACCCTATCCCGCGGCTGCCCTAGCCGAGGAGCGCCACCTTCGTAAAGGCCGCAACGCCGGCAGCCCACAGCATCGACGAGAGGGTGCCAATGATGAACCGTTCGGCGGCGACCGGCGTCTCCTTGAGTTCGGCAAAGCGTCCCAGGCCTTTGATGGCCACCACGTAGGCGATGGCCACAGGCTGCCCGGCGAGGATGGCAAGGCACACGGCCAGCCGTTCCAGCACCCCGATGATGGCCCCGCCCCGCAGGATCCGCGTGGCGGGCTGTTCCGCCGGAGCATCACCCGGCACCGTGATATCACCGTTCACGGAGTTCCCGGGGGACGCCGTTCCTGCAGTCCCGGCGGGGCTTTCACGGTCCACGGTGACATCGGCGGAGGGGTCATCCGTGCCGGCGGCCGGACCGGCGGCGGCATCGGCTTTGTCATCGATCGTGCGTGCGAGCCTGAACACGAGGGCCGTCACCGGCCAGCCGACGAAGCCTGCCGTCAGCAGGGCCAATGCGATCCAGAGTGCGTTCACCGTTCTCCTCGGTTGGGTGCTTCCGGGCCGGATGCTTCCAGGACCAGCCCATGTGCGGTGGCCAGCAGCATTTCCACTGCGGGTCTCGCCGCCCATTCTTCCTGCCATCCGGACCTGATGATGGCCCGGCTCACCGATTGTTCGCTGATTCCCAGTTCCTGCGCCACCTGCTTCTGCTGCCCGTGCCGGCCGGGATCGTGCCCGTTCCGGGCACGCAGCGCGTCCACCACGCGCCATTGCGCCTCGGTGCGCTCTTGGACCAGCCGCCCCACGAGGCGCAGGACGGCTTCGGCGTTGGCGCACGCCCTGGCTCCGGCTTCACCCTTGCCCGTTTCGGCCGCGGCGCGCCGGACACCGCCGGACATGACGGCCAGCGGGACGTGGCTGGCCGCAGCCTTGGCCCGGTCCACCGCCTGCCGCGCCGCAACGAAGGCGGCCCCTGATCCTTCCCGGGGGCTATCGGGCAGCGGCTCATTCACGGACCCGATGCCGATGCCCACATACCAGAGGCCACTGCGGAGCGCGTGGAGGGCCACTTCCACCACATCCGCCGGTTCACGGAGGACGCCCTGGACCTCATCGCCCACCGAGCGTTCAAAGCCGCCGCCTGTCGGGCGCAGGCCGTCTGTCAGGCGCAGCCCCTCAAGCAAGGCGGGTACCCGGTCTATGTCGGTGCTGCTGCCGCGCTGGTCAATGGTCAGGACGTACATGCCACAACCGTAACCGGCAGATTCGCAAATATCAATCATAAACAGCTGATTAATACAAATCAGCCGAAAAACGCTGATAATTCGGAATCAGCTGAAAAAGGTTATCCGAAGAGATTGACGGGCTTCACGATGTCCGCATAGATGAGCAGCGCGCCCATGCCCATCAGCAGCACAGCCACCACATAGGTCACAGGCAGCAGCTTGGCGATATCGAACGCGCCCGGATCCGGTTTGCCGAAGAGCTTCGCCACGCGGCGCCGGGCCCCTTCGTACAGCGCCCCCGCAACGTGGCCGCCATCGAGCGGCAGCAGCGGCACCAGGTTGAAGACCGCGAGGGCGAAGTTCAGGCCGGCGAGCAGCCCAACCAGTGCGGCCAGCCTGGACTGCACCGGCACCTCTTCCATCGCCGCAACCTCGCCCGCCACCCGGCCCACGCCGACGACGCTGATGGGGCCGTTCGGATCCCGCGGCTCCTCACTGAACGCGGCCTGCGCCACGCCCGCAACCCGTGCGGGGAGGTTCAGGATGACGCCGGCAATCTGTCGGATATTCTCTCCCGCCATCGGCAGGACGGACGACGCCGGCTGGGCAACCAGGGCGGTCTGTGCACCGATGCCGAGGAAACCGACGTCCTGGTACATCGGCTTGCCCTGGTCGTCCTTCGCCTGCCGTCCGTCTGGGCCGATGACCGGACGCGACGACAGCACCGGGGTGACCGTTGTGTTCACGGGCGCGCCGTCCCGCTCCACCGTGATGCGTACCTCGCGGCCGGCGGATGCGCGGATCCAGCCGGTGAGCTCAGCCCAGTCAGTCACGGCCTTGCCGTCGAACGAGGTGATGACGTCCTTCGGCTTCAGGCCGGCGGCGGCGGCGGGCGTGAGCTTACACGCCGCGGAGTCCGGATCGACCGTCTCCCCCGCCTTGACCTGGCATTTCGAAACGTCGGCGACCGTCGTCGTCGGCTCGGCCAGGCCGAAGCCCATGAGCATCACAGCGGTCAGCACGAGTCCGAGCAGCATGTTCATGGCCGGCCCGCCGAGCATCACGACGATTTTTTTCCAGACCGGAAGCCGGTAGAACAGCCGGTTTTCGTCGCCCGGCTGCACCTCTTCATGGGCCATGGAACGCGCTTCGGTGGCGAGCGTCTGGAACATGCCGGTGCTGGAGGGGCGCACCGAACCGTCGTCCTTGTTGGGCGGGTACATGCCGATCATCGACACGAAGCCCCCCAGCGGCAGGGCTTTGAAGCCGTATTCCGTCTCACCCTTTTTCCTGGACCACAGCGTGGGGCCGAACCCGATCATGTACTTGGTGACGCGCACCTTGAACAGTTTGGCGGGAAGCAGGTGGCCCACCTCGTGCAGGGCAATAGAGGCGGCGATGCCCACCGCCACGAAGGCCACACCGAGGATAAAGAGGATAACGGGACTCATGCTTTGATCTGCTGCTTCCTAGAGACTGCTCACTGCTAAACGTTCGTGGGTGCGCGCGCGTGCCCACCTTTCAGCATCCAGCACGGACTCGACCGTCAGCCGGGAGGAACCCGGATGTTCGCTGAGGACAGCTTCGATGGTATCCACAATGTCCGTGAACCGGATGCGGCCACCATGGAACGCCATGACGGCTTCCTCGTTGGCGGCGTTGAATACGGCAGGGAACGTGCTCCCCTGCCTGGCCGCGTCCTTGGCAAGCCTGACGGCGGGGAACGCGGCGCCGTCGAGTGGCTCGAAGGTCCAGCTCGTGGCCTGGGTCCAGTCACACGCCGACGCCGCGTTCGGAACCCGGTCCGGCCACCCCAGGCCGAGGGCGATGGGCAGGCGCATGTCCGGCGGCGAGGCCTGGGCGATGACGGAGCCATCCACGAACTGCACCATGGAATGGACCACGGACTGCGGATGAACCACGACGTCGATGCGGTCAAGCGGGATGTCGAACAGCAGGTGAGCCTCGATCACTTCCAGCCCCTTGTTCACGAGGCTGGCGGAGTTGGTGGTGACCATCAGGCCCATGTCCCAGGTGGGGTGTGCGAGGGCTTCCTCCGGACTGACGCCTGCCAGCTGTTCGCGGGTGCGGCCGCGGAACGGGCCGCCGGACGCCGTGAGGATGAGCCGGTCCACCTCGGCGGCGGAGCCTGAGCGCAGGCATTGGGCGATGGCGGAGTGTTCGGAGTCCACGGGCACGATCTGCCCGTCCGCGGCGGCGGCCTTCACGAGCGAGCCGCCCACGATCAGGGATTCCTTGTTCGCGAGCGCGAGTGTGGCTCCGGCCTCAAGAGCGGCGAGCGTCGGCGCCAGGCCGATGGAACCGGTAATGCCGTTAAGCACAACGTCGGCATCCATGGCCGCGATCCTGGTGGCGGCGTCCGGGCCGGCGATGATGTCCGGCCGGTAGGACGCAAGACCTGCCGAACGGGCGGCATCGTCGATCAGTTCCTGGAGCCGGCCCGGGTCGCCGGAGGCGATCCCCACTGCCAGCGCCCGCGTATGGACGGCCTGCCGCGCAAGGAGTTCCAGGTTGCCGCCGCCGGCGCTCAGCGCCACCACCTCGAAAAGGTGCGGGGCGCCGTCGACGACGTCAATCGCCTGGGTGCCGATGGAACCGGTGGATCCGAGGAGGACGATTCTGCGCATTGCTTAAGTATCCCGCACCCGCACCGGCCGTCGGATGCGGAGGTTGCCCTCGCACAGAACAGCCGTCCCGGGACAGCGGTTCCCGGACCCTCAGCTCACACGAGTTAGGTAGACTACGCTCAACAGTGAGTACCCACCGAGGATCAGCCCATGAAGCGCAAGGCCACCGCCCTGGACGTCGCCAAACTGGCGGGCGTCTCGCGCAGCGCCGTGTCACTCGTGCTCAATGGCCGGGGTGACGGCAACGTCGCCCTCGAAAGCCAGCAGCGCATCCGGGAAGCGGCCGCGGCCCTCAACTACTCCCCCAACGCCATCGCCCTCAGCCTGCGGAACCAGCGGACGCGGGTGATTGGCATCGTGTCGGACCACGTGGTCGTCAGTGCCTTTGACGGGAACATCATTGGCGGGGCCGACGACGTCGCGCGGAGCCGCGGCTTTGTCACCGTAGCCATGGACACGGAGTTCGACGCCGCCCGGGATGCGAGCGCCGTCGAGACCCTGCTGGACCGGCAGGTGGAGGGACTCATGTACGTTACCGAGGGCCTCAAGCCCCTGGACGTGCCGCCGGGAATGCTGCGGGTTCCCTCGGTCCTGGCCAACTGTTTCGACAGCGCCCCGGCCCCGGCACTTTCCCATGTGATCCCGGACGAAGTGCGCGGCGGCATGGAAGCCGCCAACCACCTGCTGGGACTGGGCCACCGCGACATCGCCCTGGTGGCCGGCCCCGCCGAAGGCTCGGCCGCACCCCTCCGCGTCGCCGGCTACCGCGAGGCCTACTCCGGGCGTAACCTTCCGGTCCGGGAAGACCGGATCAGCTTCGCCGGATGGGACATTGACGACGGGTTCCACGGCGCCATGAAACTGCTCGACGGCGTACCTCCCGCCCAGCGGCCCACCGCCATCATGGCCGGCAACGACCGCGTCGCCATCGGCGTCATGCTGGCCGCCGCCCGCCTGGGCCTCAACGTGCCCGGGGACCTCTCGATCATGGGCTACGACGACGAACTGCACATCGCCGATACGATGGTTCCCGCGCTCACCACCATGGCACTGCCGCTTCGGGAGATGGGAGCCGCGGCCATGAACCAGCTGTTGGAACTGATCGAGGGCGACGGCGGTCCGGAACCCGCGCGGGTCGACGGCCTCGAGACACTGGTCCCCTGCCGCCTCATAGTCAGGGAGTCCACGGCGCCCGTTCCGGCTGGGCGCAGCTGAGTGCGCTAGTTGGGCTGGGCGAGTTCCCACACCTCGGCCTGCGCCCCGAGGGGAAGCTCCAGGTGCCATTCCTCACCGGGAAGCGGGTAGGCACGAACGGTGGTTGCCACACCGTTTGTCCGGTACACCTCCACAATGGACGCGTCCACGAAGATCCGGAGTGATCCGCCCTCCGGCAGCGGCTCCGCGAAGACGACCTGCTGGTTCCCGCCAGTCTCCCCGCCCCCTCTGCCAACAAGCAACAGGCGAACCTCGCCCAAGCCTGCGGAGATACCGCCGCCCTCCATCACCAACGCCTCCGCCGCACTTGGCAGCACCACTGTGCCGCCCCGGGCCTTCGCCACGGACTGGCCGCGGTAGGCCGTGATTTCGGGGGCAGGGGTGACGGCAAGGGCACCGTCCACCACGGAGAGTTCACGGGGGAAGGTCAGCACACCGGCCCAGCCGGCGGCGTCAATGTCGTCCTGGCTGCGTCCCCGGCGCCCGTTGCGCCCCGGGCCCTCGTTGGCCCAGCCCCACAGCAGGGCCCGGTCCTCCAGGGCGACGATCTGCGGTGCGTAGAAGTCGCGCCCATGGTCGGACCTCCCGCCGCCGCGGGGCGTGAAGACCGGCAACCCGGTTTCCGGGTCCTCGGTCAGGGAACCGATGAGGTGGCCCACTCCGTTGACGTGCTCGTGCTCGTCACCCGACAGCCAAAGCGAGAACATCATCAGCCAGGTCCCGGCGTCGGCGGAGTCCGCGGCGTACTGCCCGGAGGAATCCGGCACCCGCACCAGTTGCGGGCATTCCCAGATCTCAGCCGGCGTGAATTCGGAGGCCACCGGATTCTCCGACGTCAGCCAGATCCCCTGGTACTTCCAGTTGGACATGTCCTCCACCGTGTACAGGAGCAGCGCGGCCTGCCCGTTGGCGAGACCGGCACCCTGCATGGCATACCGCTTGCCGTTGAACCGGAAAATGAACGGGTCGCGCACCGCGGTGACCTGCCCGCCGTCGGGCATGGTGGCAGCCACGTGCCCTGTCTGTTCCCAGGTGACCAAATCGGAAGATCCGCGGGCGATGACCACCTGCGAGTGGCCCCCTTCGCCGCGGACGCCCGAGTACGCTGCGGTGGGAACACCGCCGTCGTCCGTCACCACACCGGTCCAGCAGCCGTACTCGTCCGGACCGCCGTGCTGCGGGCGCAGCGCCACCGGGTGTTCCTCCCAGCGCACCAGGTCGGCGGAGCTCACGTGGCCCCAGGCGATCCTGTGGTGCCGGGCGGAGTCCGGGTTGTACTGGAAGAACACGTGGTACCGGCCGTTGAGGTAGCTGATTCCGTTGGGGTCGTTAATCCATCCCTGCGCGGGACGCGGGTGGAACCGCGGGAAGGTGGGGTCGGTGTGGGCGGCGGCGACGTCGTCGAAGCGGACGGCGGCGAGGTCCTGGGAGGACATGACAGGGCCTTTCGGTGAGGAGGTTATTTTCCGGTGCCGGCCGTGAGGCCGTCCTGGAGTGCGCGCTGGCCGAACATAAAGACCACCAGCGCCGGAATCATGGACAGGACCACGCCCGCGAGCACCACGGAGATGCTGCCCGTTCCCAGGTTGCCCTGGAGCGAGACGAGTCCCAGCGGGAGCGTGAAGTTTTGTTCGGAGATGGTCAGAATGAGCGGGCGGAAGAACTCGTTCCAGTGGAAGTTGAACGCGAGGATTCCCACGATCGCCATGCCGGGTATCGCCAGCGGCGCGTAGACGGACCGGAACGTCCGCCAGGGCGACGCGCCGTCGATCGCGGCGGCCTCTGCCAGTTCGACGGGAAGGCCCATGAAGTATTGACGCATCAGGAAGGTGCCGAACGCCGTCGGAATGGCCGGGAGGATCAGCGCCAGCAGCGTGTCCGAGAGTCCCATGCCGCGGATCAGCATGAAGACGGGAACAATCGTGACCTGTACCGGCACCATCATGGTGGCCAGCACGATCGAAAACAGTGCGCCGCGGCCGCGGAACTTCAGGTGGGCGAATGCGTAGCCTGCCAGCGCCGCGGTGACCATCTGCCCCACCGCGATCAGCCCGGTCACCAGGGCGCTGTTGAGGACGAGAAGGAAGATGTTCAGCTGCCGGAAGACCTCGCCGTAGGACGTGAAGTCCGGGTCCCAAGGGATGAACGACGGCGGCAGTTTGAAGGATTCCGACGGCGACCGCAGCGACGTGGACAGAGTCCACAGCACCGGGCCCAATGTCATGGCGGCCGCGAGCAGCAGCAGGAGGAGGCGGACGGCGAACGGCCAGCTGAACCTGCGGCGGGTGGGTGAAGTTTCCGGAAGGCCCTCGGACAGCCGGGGGGAATGCCCGGGAGCCAGGCCGTGCTCTGTTGTGGTGGTCATGGCTGGCCTTACTGGTAGAAGACGAATCGCTTGCTGAGCCGGAACTGCGCGGCCGTGATGGCCATGATGATCAGGGTGAGGAGCACGCCGATGGCGGACGCCTGACCGAATTCGAGCCGCTGGAAGGCCGATTCGAAGATCACCATGACGGCGGTGCGGGTCGAGTCACCGGGGCCGCCGCGGGTCAGCACGTAGGGCTGGTCGAACACCTGCAGGGCGCTGATGATGGCCATCACCGAGGCCACCAGTGTGGTGGGGCTCAGCAGCGGCAGCGTCACGTGCAGGTGCTTGCGCCAGCCGGTGGCGCCGTCGATGGATGCCGCTTCATAGGTCTCCACGGGGATGGAGGCCAGGCCGCCGATGAACAGCAGGAAGGAGAACCCAAAGTTCTGCCACACGTACACCAGGATCACGACGGCGGCGGACCCGCCCGGCGTGGTCAGCCACGGCACCGCGGGGATGCCCACGAGGGACAGGAACCAGTTCACGACGCCGAACTGCTCGTTGAAGAGGTAGCGCATGAAAATGGACACCGAGGCCGCGGACAGGATCAGCGGGAAGAAGAACGCCGACCGGAAGAACACCCGCAGCCAGGCCGGCATCTTTTCCTGCACCATGACCGCGAGCGCCAGGGCGAGCCCCAGCTGGAGTGCCACGGCCACCACGACGAACACGATGGTGTTCAGGAAGGACACCCGGACGGTGGGGTCCTGGACCACCTGGGAGAAATTGTCGAAGCCCACAAAGGCGGGCGCGGAGATGATGTCCCAGCGGAAGAAGGCGAGGACCACGGAGGCCACGATCGGGACCAGCGTGAACAGGCCCATGCCGAGGATGGTGGGGGCAAGGAAGATCCAGGCCAGCCAGCGCTGGCTGTGCCTGCCGCTGGTCCGGGCGGCGGCGGATTTGGCTGTGGCTTTGGCATCAGGCGGCGTCCCCTTGCCTGCCGACCCGGCCACGTCCCGGGCAGTGGTGCTCATGACGTCCTCCTCAATGCCAGTTCGAGGTCGCGCTGCATCGAGGCGAGGGCCTGCTTGAGCTGGCGTTCGTCGCCGCTGACAGCCAGCGATACGTTCTTCATCAGGGCCGTTTCGACGGCGGCCTGCTGTGGTGGCGCCGGAATGGGGCCTGTGGTGGGGAACCGGTCAAGGGTGTCGTAAAAGACCTTCCAGTGGGCGGGGCCCTTGCCGGCGTAGAGCTGCCCGTTGACCATGGAGCGCCGCGCCGGGGTGGTGGCCGGGTTGGCGAAGATCAGTTCCATCGCCTCGCGGCTCGCACTGAATTTGACCCACTCCCAGGCGGCGTCCTTGTCCTTGGCGGTCTTCATGATCGCGTAGCCCGCGGTGCCGAACTGGTGGCGCTGGGTCTTCCAGCGCGGGAAGAACTGGACGTCGAAGTCGCTTGCGCCCATCCCGGCCTCATGCAGGCCCTGCACCCAGTAGCCGCCTGCCGGCGTGGTGCCGATGCGGTTGGAAGCGAACAGCCCCACGAGGGAGTTGCCGCCGCCTTCCTCCGGGCGGACACCGAGCCCGTCCCTGACCAGCCCGCGAAGGTAGTCGAAGGACTCAAACACACGGTCGTCGTCGGCGTTGGGCTCCAGCCACTGGTACCCGCCGGACCGGAGGCTGCGGGAGGGATCGCTGGCGTAGAAGCCGTCCCAAAGCCACTCCCCGCCGGCGGACCTGGTTTCCTTCAGGAAGCTGGTGTCATTCGCGTAGAGCCACGGCACTACCCCGCCGAAGAGCCGGTTGGTCCAGTAGTAGGGCGTGAAATCCGCGGTGCGGGCCTTGCGCATGGCGGCGAGGCTGTCGCGGAAGTCCAGGTGGGTCCAGTCGTCCGCCGGGCGGTCCAGCCCTGCCTGAGCGAACGCGGTGGTGTTGTAGTACATGTTGGCGGCGTTCCAGTCCATGGGGAGCTGGTACAGGCTGCCCTTGTACATGAAGGCCTCCACCAGGCTGGGGTGGACGTCGTCGAAGAACTCGGCCATGTCCGCGGCGTCGCGGCGCACGTACTCGTCCAGCGGGTGGGCAAGCTTTTCCGCGAAGAGCTGGGCGCCCTCCGTGGCGACGTACACCACGTCCGGCGGCGTGCCAGCGGCCACCATGGTGAGGATCTTGGTGAAGAAGTCTTTCCAGTCCACTGCCTGAATGGCCTGGACCTTCACCTTGATGTCCGGGTGCAGGCGCGTGAAAGCGTCGATGGCGCGCTGGCGGGCGGCGGCGTCCGCGGCGGTGCCCAGGATGGCGATGCTCAGGCTGTTGTCTCCGCGGCCCGGGATGTCCGTCCCGGAGAGCCGCGGCCACGATGCCGCGGTTGCTCCGATGATTCCCACGCCGAGGGCACCGAGGGCGGTGCGACGGGAGATCTCCCGTAAGTGCCGGTTAGTGGCTCCGGTCATGTCGAATTCCTTCCTAACACGTGTTAGGTACTGTATAAGACGCCCCTAACACGTGTCAAGAATCACACTTCAGGGCGGGTGACCGGGGAAGCTGCCCTTGCTGGAATCTGCATAGGATGGCAGGACCATGACCAGCCCGGACACCAGCACGCGTGCAGGAGCCCAACCGACCCGCGCCCCTCGACGCGCCATGGTGATGGCCGTCGCCTCACTGTTGGGGGCGACGCTGTTCTGGGCCGGCAACTACGTCGTCGGCGCCGGCGCTGTCGAAAGCATCGACCCCCTCACTCTCGTTTTGCTGCGTTGGGCCCTGGCCCTCCTCCCGCTGCTGGTGATCGCACAGGTCATCGAACGTCCGCAATGGCGGCAGGTGATGGCCGCATCCCCGTGGCTGATCGCCCTGAGCGCGTGCGGGCTGCTGGGCTACAACCTCCTGCTGTACGCGGCACTGGAACACACCGACGCGTTCAGCGCCTCACTCATCAATGCCTTCAACCCGGCGCTGATCACCCTGGCCGCCACCATCTTCCTGCGGGAACGCCTGACCCTGACGGCGATCGGCGGGGTGCTGATCGCCCTGGCCGGCGTCCTCGTCGTCCTCAGCGGCGGCGACCCGGCCACCCTGCTGGGCACGGGGTTCGGAACCGGGGAGCTTTTCATGATCGGCGCCATCGCGGCGTGGACCGCCTACACGATCACGGGGCGCCTGGCCCCGAAGGTCCCGCCGATCACCGCCACCGCCCTCCAAGCCGCCATCACCGTCATCGTGCTCACCCCGATCAGCCTCGCCACCGGCGGACCCGTCCTGCCGGCCACGGCCGAAGCAATCACATCCCTGGCCTTCATCGCGGTCTTCCCATCAGTGCTGTCCTACCTGCTGTGGAACCGTGCGCTGACCGTCATCCCTGCCGGCAGCGCCGGCGTGTTCCTGAACCTCATCACCGTCTTCACCGCCGCGATCACCATCCTCGGCGGCCACCCCTACACCGCCGCCCAGGTCATCGGCGGACTTGTCGTCATCGCCGGCGTCATCCTGACCAACGCCCCCAGCCTGCGTGTCGGTCAGAACCGGCCCTGACGGCTGCGCACCTTGACGCGTTTCTTGCCGTGAGTAACGTGGAAGCGTGGACTGGGCCGCGTGGCTTGACTGGTTTAACGCGCCGGACTACGAATTCGCCCGGCAAGTGCTGCAGCGTGGCGTCGCGGCACTGTTCTTCGTCGCGTTTCTTTCATCGCTGAACCAGTTCCCGGCGCTGCTCGGCGAGCGCGGACTCCTGCCCGTGCCGGACTACCTGGAAGCGTTCACCAGGCTGCGCCGACCCACACTGTTCCGCTGGCGCTATTCAGACCGGCTGCTGCGGGCGGTCTGCGGGTCGGGGATGGCCATCTCCGCACTTCTGGTTGCCGGCCTTCCGCAGCTCGGTCCCCCGTGGCTGCCGCTCATAGCCTTCCTGGCGCTGTGGCTGCTGTATATGTCGATCGTCAACGTGGGGCAGACGTTCTACGGTTTCGGCTGGGAGATGCTGCTCCTCGAGGCGGGCTTTACCGTGGCGTTCCTCGGCTCGGACCAGACCGATCCGCCCCGGACCATCCTGCTCCTCGTGGCCTGGCTGGTGTTCCGCCTGGAATTCGGCGCGGGCATGATCAAGATCCGCGGCGGCCGGGAGTGGCGGGACCTCACGGCACTGTACTACCACCACGAGACGCAGCCGATGCCCGGTCCGCTGAGCCGCCAGGCGCACCTTCTGCCCAAGCTGTTCCACCGGATGGAGGTGCTGGGCAACCACTTCGCCCAGCTGGTGGTGCCGTTCTTCCTCTTCGCCCCGCAGCCCATAGCCAGCGTCGCTGCCGGCATCATCATCTTCACCCAGCTCTGGCTCGTGGCCAGCGGCAATTTCGCGTGGCTGAACTGGATCGCCATCGTGCTGGCCTTCGCGGCGGTCAGCGATCCGGTGGCGCATGCCGTGCTTCCCGTCCTGCCGCTGGACTGGCACGCGGCCGGCGGCACCGAACAGCAGATGCCGCTGTGGTGGCTGGTCATCACGCTCGCGGCGACGGTGCTGCTCGTGGTGCTCAGCTACTGGCCAATCCGCAACCTGTTTTCACACCACCAGCTGATGAATGCCAGTTTCAACCGTTGGCAGCTCGTGAACACCTACGGCGCGTTTGGCACGGTCACCAAGCAGCGGATCGAGGTCGCGGTGGAGGGGACCCTGGATGAGGAACCGGACGATGCCGCGGACTGGAGGGAGTACGGCTTCAAAGGCAAGCCGGGAGACGTGCGCCGCCTGCCCCGGCAATACGCCCCCTACCACCTGCGGCTCGACTGGCTCATGTGGTTCCTGCCGCTCCGGACCGTCCATGAGGAGTGGTTCTACGCGTTCCTGGCCAAGCTGCTGGAGGCGGACAGGACAATGCTGCGCCTGTTGCGCGATGACCCGTTCGACGGCGAGCGCCCCCGCTGGGTGCGCGCCCGCACGTACCTGTACCGCTTCTCCAGCCGGGCAGAGTTCCGCGAGACGGGCCAGCGCTGGATCCGCACGCCGCTGTACGAGGCCATCCCGCCGCTTTCGCTGCGGCACGCGCCAGGACGGCGGCAGTAGCAGGGCGGCAAGTCAATCCGCCTAGGTGCTGGCGCCTGCCCGCCTGATGGTGGACTCCGCGTGCCTGAGGATGGGCCCGTCGATCATCTTGCCGTCGTACTGGAATACTCCGCTGCCGGCCGCGTTTGCAGCGTCCAGCAGTTGCCGGGCCGCGGCAACGTCTGCTTCGGACGGGGCGTAGGCGCCGCGCACCACGGCCACTTGAGTGGGGTGGATGCACGCCTTCGAGCTGAATCCGGAAGCCACAGCATCGCGGGCCTCGGCCCCGAGGCCTTCAAGATCCGGGATGTTGACGTAGACGGCGTCCACGGCTTCCTTGCCGAAGGCCCCAGCCGCCAGCAGCACAGACGACCGGGCATGCAGCGCCACGGCGCGGTAGCCGCCGTCGTCCTTCCTGCTCGAGGTGCCGCCGAGTGACGCGAGGAGGTCCTCCGCTCCCCACATCAGGCCCACCACGTTGGGCTCGGCGGCGATGGCAGGGGCGTTGATGATCCCGGCCGCCGTTTCGCACAGGGCAATGACGTGGAAGCCCCCCAGAGTCCGCAGCTGCTCCGCGCTTTCCGTCTTGGCGAGCATCACCGTGCGGTAGGGCGTATGCGCGAGGCAGTGGAGGTCCTTTTCGAAATCCTCAGTGCCTGCCGGGTTGATCCGGATGATGGTCCGCGTGGGTTCAAGCTCGGGGACATCGCCCTGGGCACCAACCTGGGCGAGGATTGCACCCCTGGCACGCTTTTTGTCTGCAGGGGCCACCGCATCTTCAAGGTCCAGGATGACGGCATCGGAGCGCTCAGCGGCCTTCTGGAAGCGTTCAGGGCGGTCGGCAGGGCAGAACAGCAGGGCAGGGCCCATGACGAAACTCATGGATTCATTCTCCCCCTTGAACCGGGTTCCGCGCCGCCTCCGCCTCCAGATGCGCCTCCCGCGTCCACATCAGGCAGCTGCGCGTCGCCAGGGCCACCACCGCGCCGTCCTGGTTCCGGCCCGTGTGCTTCATGGTGACAATGCCCTGCCCCGGGCGGGAGCCGGACAGCCTTTTTCCGGTGACGACGGTCTCGGTATACAGCGTGTCGCCGTGGTACAGCGGGCCCGGGAAGGACACATCGGTGAGCCCCAGCTGCGCGATGATGGTGCCCTGCGTCAGTTGGGCCACGGACTGCCCGACGACGGTTGCCAGGGTGAACATCGAGTTCACCAGCCGCTGCCCGAACGGCTGCCCCGCACTCCACGCCGCGTCCAGGTGCAGGCCCTGGGTGTTCATGGTCATCGTGGTGAACAGGACGTTGTCCGTTTCCGTGACCGTCCGGCCCGGGCGGTGCGCGTACACGACGCCCTCCTCGAGTTCCTCGAAGAACAGCCCGCGCTGCTCGATCACGCGGGGGCCGCCCGTGGTTGAGCCTGTCGAAACCCCGTCAGCACTCCCGTCAGGATGCGCCGTCATACGGTCAGTTCCTGGTCTTCCTCGAACAGCTCGGCGCCGGTGGCCGCGGCCACGTCCTCGACGGAAACATTGGGCGCCAGTTCGCGCAGCACCAGCCGGGACGCCCCGCCGTCAGCGACCACGTCAATCACAGCAAGGTCGGTGATGATGCGGTCCACGCAGGCCTTCCCCGTCAGGGGCAGCGTGCACTGGTCGACAATCTTCGGCCTGCCGTTCCGGTCCACGTGCTCCATCATCACAATGACCTTCTTGGCTCCGAAGACCAGGTCCATGGCGCCGCCCATGCCCTTGACCATCTTGCCCGGGATCATCCAGTTGGCCAGGTCCCCGTTGGCGGCCACCTCCATGGCGCCAAGCACGGCAACATCCACGTGGCCGCCCCGGATCATGCCGAAGGACAGCGAGGAGTCGAAGAACGCCGCCCCCTTGTTTACGGTGACGGTTTCCTTGCCCGCGTTGATGAGGTCAGGATCGACCTCATCCTCGCCGGGGTAGGGCCCGACACCCAGAATGCCGTTTTCCGAGTGCAGTACAACCTCCACCCCGGCAGGGATGTAGTTGGGAATCAGAGTGGGCATGCCGATGCCCAGGTTGACGTACTGCCCGTTGCTGAGCTCCTGGGCCACCCTCGCCGCCAGTTCGTTGCGGGTCCAGCCCTTGCCTTCAGGGTGCGGCGTCGCCGCACGGTATTCGTGGCGGACGCCTTCGGGGCGGGGCGGTGCCCCCGGCGAGCTGATCGACTCCATGGCTACGCTCCTGCCTGATCGGTGGTGCCGGACTCGGTGGTACCTGGCATTGCCGTGCCTGATGTGGCGGTGCCTGACATGGACGGGGCAGAGAGTGCCACCGTCCGCTTCTCAATGCGCTTCTCGCCCTGCGGCGCCACCACGACGCGCTGGACGAAGATTCCGGGAAGGTGCACGTGTTCCGGGTCCAGCTCCCCCGGTTCCACCAGCTCCTCGACCTCGGCAATGGTGGTCCGCCCTGCCATGGCGCACAGGGGGTTGAAGTTCATGGCCGTGGCGTGGAAGACCAGGTTTCCGTGCCGGTCCCCTTTCCAGGCGTGGACCAGGCCGAAGTCGGGTGCAAGGGACTCCTCAAGGACGTAGTCCACCCCGTTGAAGCTGCGCACCTCCTTGGGGGCGGAGGCGACCGCAATGCCGCCGTCGGCGTCGTACTTCTGCGGCAGGCCGCCCTCCGAGACCTGCGTGCCGACGCCCGCTTTCGTATAGAACGCGGGGATCCCGGCGCCGCCGGCGCGCAGTTTTTCGGCGAGCGTCCCCTGCGGGGTCAGCACCACCTCGAGTTCACCGGCAAGGTACTGGCGGGCGAACTCCTTGTTCTCGCCGACATACGAGCTGACGGTCCGCCGGATGCGCCCGTCCCGGAGCAGTATTCCGAGGCCCCAGTCGTCAACCCCGCAGTTGTTGCTCACCGTTTCCAGCTCCTTGGTGCCGGCGCGGTGGAGCGCATCGATGAGCGCCACCGGGATCCCGCACAGACCAAAACCGCCGACGGCCAGCGAGGCGCCGTCGGAAATATCGGCGACAGCCTCGTCGGCGCTGGCAACAACCTTGTCAATCATCATTGATCCTTTCAGGTCCCGACAGACTCGGCCACCGGGCCATTTAGAGCCCGAGTTCCCGGGCGATCAGCATCAGCTGGACCTCCGTGGTGCCCTCCCCGACCTCAAGGATCTTGGAGTCGCGGTAGTGGCGTGCCACGGTGAACTCGTTGATAAAGCCATAGCCGCCGAATACCTGGGTGGCATCCCGCGCATTGTCCATGGCCGCCTCGCCTGCGACCATCTTAGCTATGGCTGCCTGGGTCTTGAACGGCTTGCCCGCAAGCATCCGCGCGGCCGCGTCGTAGTAGGCCAGGCGGGCCGTGTGGGCCCGCGCCTGCATCCGGGCAATCTTGAAAGCGATGGCCTGGTACTTGCCGATGTTGTTCCCGAAAGCGCTGCGGTCCTTGGCGTAGCGGACCGAGAGATCCACGCAGCCCTGCGCGGCACCGGTGGCCAGGGCGGCGATGGCGATGCGGCCCTCGTCGAGGATGGAGAGGAAATTGGCATAGCCGCGGCCCTGCACGCCCAGGAGGTTGGCTTCCGGAACGCGGACATCCTTCAGCGTCAGGGGGTGGGTGTCGGACGCATTCCAGCCCACCTTGTTGTAGGCCTTCTCCGCCGTGAAGCCCGGTGTGTTGGTGGGCACCAGGATGGTGGAGATCTCCTTCTTGATGCTGCCGTCCTGGCGCTCCTGCTTGCCGGTCACGGCGGTGACCGTAACCAGCCGGCTGATGTCCGTTCCGGAGTTGGTGATGAACTCCTTATTGCCGTTGATGACCCAGGTTTTTTCGTCGCCGGCGCCTTCCAGCCGGGCCGTGGTCTTCGTCCCTCCGGCGTCGGAGCCGGCCTCCGGCTCGGTCAGGCCGAAACCTGCGAGCGCTTTTCCGGACGCGAGCAGCGGAAGCCACTCCTCCTTCTGCGCCTCGGTTCCGAAGCGGTGCACCGGCATGGCGCCGAGGGACACGCCGGCTTCCAGGGTGATGGCCACGGACTGGTCAACGCGGCCCAGCTGTTCCAATGCGAGGGCCAGAGCGAAATAGTCCCCGCCCATGCCGCCGTATTCCTCGGGGAACGGCAGCCCGAACAGGCCCATGTCCGCCATCTGCGAGACCACCTCGTACGGGAAGCTGTGTTCTTCATCGTGCTTGGCCGAGACGGGCGCCACGACCTCGTCGGCAAACTCGCGCACGGTGTTGCTGAGGTCCTGGTACTCCTCGCTGAGCTCAAAATCGGCCATACCTAGGCTCCCTTACGTTCATTGGCTGGATCTTGGGTGGGCGGTTCGCCGTTGTGGGAGGCCCCTTCGGCATGGATGGTGGCCAGCACCTGGTCTGCCTTCACCAGGTCCCCTGTCTTCACCGTGATGTGCACCGTGCCGGGCACTTCCGCCACGAGCTGGTGCTCCATCTTCATGGCCTCCACCGAAAGGAGCACCTGGCCGGCCGTTACGGCGTCGCTGTTATCCACGGAGACAGAGACGACGGTCCCCGGCATGGGCGAGCGGACTTCGGGATCGGCCGCGCCGACTTCCCGCTCGATGGCGGCCAGCACGCGCGCAAGCTGGGCCTCCCGGCTGAGCACTTCCAGCCCGCAACTCCAGCCGCCGCTGCCCACGTGGATGGTCTGCGGGCGGCCGCCCTCTGGACGGTCCTCCCGCTCGTACCCCAGGGCGAAGATCCGCTCCTGGCCGTCGACGTCCAGGTGTATCGACTCGCCTGTCAGCCCCAGGACGCGGACCTCGTGGTCAGGCCCGTCGTCGACGCGGACCAGGGCATGGCCCAGGTGACGGTCACTGAGCCACGTGACGGCAGTGGTGGCAATGGCCCCGCCGGGGAGGGCGAAGCTGATCCTCCTGGGCGCGGGACGGCCCAGCCGCCAGCCGCGGACACTGTCCCAGGGGGAGGCGATGCCGCGTGGACCCTCATCGCGGACCCAGAACTGCATGGCCGCTGCAATGAGCTCCGCATCGCCGGCGGTCCGAAACGACATCCCTGGCATTTTGCGGTCGATCAGCGTGGTGTCCAGGTGGCCGGCGCGGACGTCGTCGTCGTTGATCAGGAGCCTGAGGTATTCCACGTTCGTTCCCACCCCCAGGACGGTGTACCGGGCCAACGCCGCGTCCAGCCTGTCGAGCGCCGACTGGCGGTCCTGGCCCCAGGCGATGACCTTGGACAGCATGGGGTCGTAGTCACTGGAGATATCCAGGCCCTGCAGCAGCGAGGAGTCGATGCGGACGTGCCGGTCCGCCGGAGCCCCGGCCCCTGCATCGGCACCGGCACCGTCATCGGCCAGCGCGGCAAAGACTGTGCCGTGTTCGTCGAGCAGGACCACTTCGCCGGACGATGGCAGGAAGTTCCGTTCCGGAACTTCGGCGTACACGCGCGCCTCAACCGCGTGGCCGTCAAGCACGACGGCGTCCTGTGCCACGGTGAGCTCCTCACCGGCGGCGATGCGCACCTGCCACTCCACGAGGTCCACACCCGTGACCATTTCGGTGACGGGGTGCTCCACCTGCAGGCGGGTGTTCATCTCCATGAAGAAAAACTCGTCCGGGGCGTTGTCCGAGACGAGGAACTCGACCGTTCCCGCCCCGGTGTAGTGCACGCTGCGGGCCGCCTGGCAGGCGGCTTCACCGATGCGCGCACGCGTCGCACCGCCGTCGTTCAGGGATTCCAGCAGCGGCGACGGCGCTTCCTCGATCACCTTCTGGTGCCGGCGCTGCAGGGAGCATTCGCGCTCGCCGAGATGAATGACGTTGCCGTGGGTGTCCGCCAGGACCTGGACCTCGATGTGGCGGGGAGCAGCAACCAGGCGTTCCAGGAAGAGCGTGTCGTCGCCGAACGCGCCGGCCGCGACGCGCCGGGCCGTGGCCAGGATGGCGGGGAGGTCTTCCGGGCGCTCCACGATGTGCATGCCCTTGCCGCCGCCGCCGGCCGACGGCTTGATCAGCAGCGGAAAGCCGACGCCGGCCGCAGCCTCGACCAGTTGGCTGTCCGTCAGGCCGGGCTCGGCGATGCCGGGAACAACCGGGACGCCGTAGCCTGCCACGTGGTTCTTGGAGCGGATCTTGTCCCCCATGACATCCAGGGACTCGACGCCCGGGCCGATGAAGGCGATGCCGGCCGAGGCCAGCGCTCGGGCGAACGCGACGTTCTCGCTCAGGAATCCGTAACCGGGGTGCACCGCCTGGGCTCCGCTGTCTTTGCAGGCACGGATAATCGCCTCGATGTTGAGGTAGCTCTCCGCCGCGGCCGCCGGCCCGATCCGTACGGCGGCATCTGCTTCCCGCACGTGCCGGGCACCGGCGTCGGCATCGCTGTAGACGGCGACCGACCGGATACCCATGGCGCGCAGGGTTCTGATCACCCGGCAGGCGATCTCGCCGCGGTTGGCCACCAGCACGGTGTGGAACAGATTGGCATTAACTGGATTGGTCATGGCTGGCTCACATCCGGAAGAGGCCGAAGGAAGTCTCCGGCAGCGGGGCGCGGGAGACGACGTCGAGGGCAAGACCCAGCACGGTGCGCGTGTCCGCGGGGTCGATCACGCCGTCGTCCCAGATGCGGGCGGTGGAGTAGTAGGGGCTGCCCTGGTCCTCGTACTGCTGCCTGATGGGGGCCTTGAACGCTTCCTCATCCTCGGCGGACCACTCCTGGCCGGCAGCCTCGTACTGGTCCCGTTTGACCGTGGCCAGGACGCTCGAGGCCTGGTTGCCGCCCATCACGGAGATGCGGCTCGCGGGCCACATCCAGAGGAAACGCGGGGAGTAGGCACGGCCGCACATGGAGTAGTTGCCCGCACCGAACGATCCGCCGATCACCACTGTCAGCTTGGGCACGCGTGCCGTGGCCACGGCGGTGACCATCTTGGCACCGTTCTTGGCGATGCCTCCCTGTTCGGAATCCTTGCCCACCATGAACCCGGAGATGTTCTGCAGGAAGACCAAAGGGATGCCGCGCTGGTCGCACAACTCGATGAAGTGCGCGCCCTTGAGCGAGGATTCGCTGAAGAGCACACCGTTGTTGGCCACGATGCCCAGGGGGTGGCCGTGCAGCCTGGCGAACCCGGTGACGAGGGTGCTGCCGTAGTTCTTCTTGAACTCGTGGAACCTGCTGCCGTCCACGAGCCGGGCGATGACCTCGCGGACGTCGTACTGCGCGTTGACATCCGTGGGGACGGCCCCGTAGATCTCCCCCGGATCAACCACGGGTTCGACGGCGGTGTCCACGTCCCAGGCGGGGGCAGCGGGCCGGGGCAGCGTGGCGACGATGTCCCGGACAATCTGCAGGGCATGCTCGTCGTTTTCAGCGAGGTGGTCGGACACACCGGAGATTCTCGAGTGGACGTCCCCGCCGCCCAGTTCCTCCGCGGTGACGATCTCGCCGATGGCAGCCTTCACCAGCGGCGGCCCGCCCAGGAAGATGGTCCCCTGGTTCCGGACGATGACGGTTTCATCGCTCATGGCAGGCACATAGGCGCCTCCCGCCGTGCAGGAGCCCATGACCGAGGCAATCTGCGGAATCTTGGCCGCGGACATGCGGGCCTGGTTGAAGAAGATCCGGCCGAAGTGCTCCTTGTCCGGGAACACCTCGTCCTGCCTGGGGAGGAACGCTCCGCCGGAGTCCACGAGGTAGATGCACGGCAGCCGGTTTTCGAGGGCGATCTCCTGGGCCCGGAGGTGCTTCTTTACCGTCATGGGATAGTACGTGCCGCCCTTGACGGTGGCGTCGTTCGAGATGACCAGGACCTGGCGTCCGTGCACCAGCCCGATGCCCGCGATCACTCCGGCGCCCGGTGAATCGTCGTTGTACATCCCGTTGGCCGCGAGCGGCGCGATCTCCAGGAAGGGGCTGCCGTCGTCCAGGAGCTGGTCGATGCGTTCGCGCGGAAGCAGCTTGCCGCGGGACACGTGGCGCTCGCGGGACTTTGCCGGTCCGCCCAGCGCGGCCTCTGCGAGCCGCTTGCGCAGATCGCCTGCGAGCGCCTGCTGCGCAAGGCTGTTGGCCTCGAAGGCCTCACTGGTGGGATCCAGCCTGCTGGCGAGTGTCTCCATTGACTGCTTTCCGTTCCCTGGCCTGCCCGAAGGACCGGGCCGCCTATTTTCGGTTAGTGCCGTGTAACTGAAATTCAGGTTAGTCTCTATTAACTGTGATGTCCAACACACCGGAGGCTTGTTAGAGTTTGCTGGTTCGAGGAGGAAATGTGCCGATCACAGAGCAGGGCAGGCTTGCCGGGGGCGACCCGGCCGCACCACCGGAAGCCTTGGGCGACGACGCCCGTCCCACCGCCGCTACGCAGCGCAGCCGGGCCAAGGAAACCCGGCGTCAGGCGCTGCTGTCCGCCGCCGCATCCCTCTTTGCCGTCAACGGTTTCAACAAGGTGTCCCTTGAGGATCTGGGCGCCGCAGCCGGGGTCAGCGGACCCGCCGTGTACCGCCATTTCCCCGGCAAGCAGGCTGTGCTGGGCGCCCTGCTGCTCAGCGTCAGCCAGGACCTGCTGGACGGCGGCCAGAGGGTGGTGGCGGAGGCCCGCGACCCGGCGTCAGCCCTGGCGCGGCTGGTGCAGTTCCATGTGGACTTTGCCCTGAGCAACCCGGACGTCATCCGTGTCCAGGACAGGGATTTCAGCAACCTCTCCGCCGAAGACCAGGCACAGGTCCGGGCGCTCCAGCGCAGTTATGTGGAGCTCTGGGTCGATGTGCTTGCCGGCATCCACAGCGGAACGGACATGGCTGATCTCCGGATGCGGGCCCATGCGACCTTCGGGCTGATCAACTCCACGCCCCATTCCGTTCGGAACCATGGCCGCCGGATGGCCATCAAATCGGCCCGCCCGCTGCTGGAGAACATGGCGCTGGCGGCATTGACGGCACCGGACGCGCCCCCTGAATAGCCCTGGAGCCCTGAGTAGCCGTGGAGCCGGGTGGGCCGCTCCCCCGCTCCGCACTGAGGAGAATGGATGCCGTAGCAAGGGAGAGGTTCCTGACTTGCCCGCTTCGTGACGGCCAGCAGCGCTGCTGCAGGCACTGTCCATGAGGAGATCTGTCGGTTCAGCTTCCCTGCTACTCACCATGGCGACCGGGCCGGATGGGGTTGTGACTTGATAGGAACGTGCAGCTTAGCTCTTCAATGCTTTGTCCGCCCGGCCCGGTCACCGTGCTCGCCTTCACCAGGACCGATAGGAAAGGTGCGTATGAGTCTCGTAACGACGACAGCTCTGGTCAGGACAGTCACCATCGGAGTGGACACCCATTCACTCATTCACCATGCGCCGCGGTCGATCAGGACGGCCGGCTGCTCGGAACTGCGACGTTTTCAGCAGATCCTGAGGGCCATCAGGGGCTGTTGGATTGGGCTGCCGGATTCGGCATTATTAACGCCTTCGGGGTGGAATGCACAGGCTCCTACGGGGCCGGGCTGACCCGGCACCTGCTCGCGGCAGGGGTCGACGTCGTCGAAGTCAACCGGGGTCACGCGCAAGTGCGCAACAGGATGGGCAAAACTGACGCCATCGACGCAGAAGCCGCCGCCCGCAAAGTCCTCTCCGGGGAGTGCTCATCACCGCCGAAGGACACCACCGGAGTAGTGGAAGCCATAAGAAACCTTCACCTTGTGCGCGATTCAGCCATCAAATCCCGCAGCAGCGCCCTAACCCAGCTCAGGGACATCCTGCTCACGGCGCCGGGAGACCTCAGAACGCGCTTGGACGCCAAAACCCTCGAAGGGAAAGCCACTCAGGCACGGAGCC
Source organism: Arthrobacter sp. GQ119 (assembly GCF_059759125.1). Classification (NCBI taxonomy): domain Bacteria; kingdom Bacillati; phylum Actinomycetota; class Actinomycetes; order Micrococcales; family Micrococcaceae; genus Arthrobacter; species Arthrobacter sp. GQ119. Next base: position 103,522 of record NZ_JCAXEA010000001.1, read on the forward strand.
TACGACCCGTCCTCAGCCGCCTTCACGAGCCTGAACAGGCGGCGAAATACGCCCTTCGAGAGCTGGGCCGACGCGTCCAAGACCTCACGACGCAGATCAAAGAAGTAGAGAAGCACCTCACCCAACTGGTCAAAGCCGTTGCGCCGAGAACGGCTGCGCTTCCGCAGGTCGGAATCGTAAGCGTCGCCCAGCTACTCATCACCGCAGGGCAAAACGTCGACCGGTTCCACAGCGAGGCGGCTTTCGCCAGGCTCTGCGGAGTCGCGCCGATACCCGTCTCTTCCGGGAAGTCACACAGAATGCGGCTTCACCGAGGAGGTAACCGCCAGGCCAACAGAGTCATCTACCTCATCGCCATCTGCCGCCTGCGCTACGACCCGCGATCCCAGGCCTACCGTGACCGCAAACGCGCCGAAGGGCACTCCAACTCAGACGCCATCCGCAGCCTCAAACGCTATGTCGCAAGAGAGCTTTACTACACCCTCAAATCCGACCTGCAAGGGAGGGGCAAGAGTGATTAGTCATGGTCAGCAGGAGGTGTGTGTCCACTGATTCCACCGGGCTAGCCCATTATCAAAAAGGAGTGTGGCTTGTAGTCTCTGACTATGGAAGGCCCAGAAGGGCCCAGGCGCTGGGAACCCAAGATGACTCGCGGCGGATTTAATGTTCGTCTCCTTCACGATCATTGCGCTAGGGCAGTTTTTTGAATCCGGAAGGGCTTGCGCAGGTACCCGTCCGCGGCCCGGTAAGACCAGCCCGATTAACTGTCCGCTGAGGGGGACTTATATGGCACACTGCTACTCGCTGGCCGCCTGTCGCAGTGGCGACATCTTCGTGGTGACCAAGCTCGACCGGCTAGCCCATCGATCCTGGACGCGTATGAGATCACTGACGAACTCGCCGCGCGGGGGTAAAACTGAGCATCATGGATTGGTTCATGACCCTGCGGACCCGATGGGCAAGCTGCTGTTTAACATCCTGGCGATGGTTGCTGAGTTCGAGGGCGATCTAATCCGGGCCCCTACCAGAGAAGGCATGAAGATCGCCAAGGCAAAGGGTCGGCTGCGCGCAAAGAAGCCCAAACTCTCACCCCGACAGGAGGCCCACCTCGTCGAACTGTATTCTGCAGGCGAGCACACGATGTACGAACTAGCCGAGCCATTCTCCATTGGCCGTTCCACTGTTTATCGCGCCACCGAACGTGCCCGCCAGAAAGCGGAAATCACAGACAACCGCAATGCAGCCGACGTCCTCACCGAACGGAATGACGAAGACGGCAGGGGCAGCGGGTGACGCTCTCCCAACGGGTACCACGGCTGACCCTGGCCGCCTTCAGCGTGGCGGTCCTCTTGGGTGGGGCAAACTTTGTCGCGGTCCGGCTGAGCAATCAGGAGCTGGCCCCGTTCTGGGGTGCCGGCCTGCGCTTCGGCCTCGCCGCAGTGCTTTTCATCCTGATCGTGCTCTTCCTGCGTCTTCGTTGGCCGCGTGGCCGACTCCTGGCCTTGACGGTCCTCTACGGCGCCCTCGCGTTCGCAATCCCCTATGCGCTGCTGTACTGGGCCCTGACCCAGGCTACCGCCGGCACCGCCACAGTGGTCATGGCCGCGGTCCCGCTGGTGACGTTGCTCCTGGCTGTGACCCAGCGACTCGAGCGGTTCACGGTGAGAGCGCTGGCGGGGTCTGTCCTGGCCATCGGCGGCATTGCATGGATGGTCCTGGGATCGGAGGGACTCAGCGCTCCGGCAGGTTCGGTGCTGGCCATGCTGGCCGCGACCCTGTGCGTCGGCCAGAGCATCATCCTAGGAAAGCGGCTGTCTGGCAATCACCCAGCCATGACTAACGCTGTCGCTATGATAATCGCTGCAATATTGCTGATTATTCTGTCTGCCTCGGTGGACGAGGTATGGGTCCTGCCAAGTCAGCCCGGTGTGGCAGCGGCCTTGGCCTACCTGGTGACGCTGGGGTCGGTCGGCTTGTTCGTACTGGTCCTGCTTGTGGTACGTACCTGGACCTCGTCGGCGAGCTCGTACATGTTTGTCCTGTTTCCGGTGGTCACCCTGGGGCTGGCGGCTTGGCTCATCGATGAGCCGGTGACCCTGCCTGCCGTCCTCGGTGCCGCGCTGGTTATGACCGGAGTCTGGTTCGGCGCCCTGTCCCGGGCCGCATCGCCGGCTCCAGCCACCCCGGGTCCGGCGAATCGCGAATAGCGCGATTCAAGCCGTACCGTCAGCGACGGCGCGGAATGCCCCGTCTGCCACACGGCCACGGCGGAACTGTCGTCCATCCCGGCGGCGATGTCGACGTCGTCCGCGTACCCTTCACCGATGGTTCAGTGGGCAGCCGCCATTGAATGATTCGCGATGGCTTGACTATAGGAACATCAGGAACATCTCCCCGGCCTAACCCGCCATAAGCGGCCCCAGCCTGCACAGGCGGCCCGGGCCCTCATAACCGCAGTTGGGCAACAGCGGCCGTGAGGGCCCGGGCCGCTTTTGTGCGCGGAAGGACGGTCAAGGTTGGCTGCTCAGGTCAAGGTTGGCTGCTCAGGCCAAGGCCAGCGCCATGCCGGGATCCGCCAGGAGTGCGCCGACATCAGCGAGGAACCTCGAGCCCTGTTCCCCGTCAACCAGCCGGTGGTCGAAGGACAGGCTGAGGGTCATGACCTGCCTGAGGGCGATCTGGTCCTGGTATTCCCATGGCACCTTCCGCACGGCACCCATGGCCAGGATGACTGCCTCGCCGGGGTTCAGGATGGGCGTGCCGGCGTCGATGCCGAAAACACCGATGTTGGTGATCGAGATGGTGCCCCCGGAAAGCTCCGCCGGGCCCGTCTTTCCGGCCCGGGCGGTTTCGGTCAGCTCCGTCAGCGCAGTCGAGAGTTGGGCCAGGGTCATCCGGTCCGCGTCCTTGATGTTAGGGACCGTGAGGCCGCGCGGTGTGGCGGCCGCGATCCCGAGGTTGACGTAGTTGAACTGCACGATTTCCTGGTTGTCTTCGTCCCATCTGGAGTTCAGCGTCGGATTGCGGCGCAGGGCAAGCAGCGCCGCCTTGGCCACCAGCGTGAGGGGCGTGAGCTTGAGGCCGGCGAAGGCCTTGCCGGCCTTGAGCCGGGCCAGCAGTTCCATGGCCGCGGTGACGTCGACAGTGAGGAATTCCGTGACATGCGGTGCGGTGAAAGCACTTGAGACCATGGCGGCCGCCGTGAGCTTCCGGACCCCCTTGATGGGCGTTCGCACTTCGCGTTCGCCCTGCCCGGTCCCGGGAAATTGCTGTGCCGCCGGTTCCTGCGATGCGGCCGGCACATCCCCGCCCACAAAATTTCGCACATCATCCCGCGTTATCAGTCCGCCGGGGCCAGTGCCCCTGACCTCCTCGAGGGACACCCCCAGGTCTTTCGCCAGCTTCCGCACGGGCGGTGTGGAGCGGGGGCGCTCGTCCAGCATGGTTACGGCAGGCGCGGTGTCGGCGGGCCTGGTTTCGGCAGGCTCCCCCAGCCGCCGTGCGGCAGACTCCCGCGGTGGCTCTGCGGCAGCGAAGGTGCGCTGCCTGCGCACCGGATGCCCGGAGCTTTCGACGACGGCGCCGTACCCCACGAGGTTCGGTTCCCTTTTGGCAGCGGGAGCCACCGTCTCTGGTGGAGCCACCGTCTCTGGTGGAGCCGCCGTCTCTGCTGGAGCCACTGTCTCTGCGGCATCGGGCTGTCCTCCGGCGTCATTCTCCACCTCAAAGGAGACGATCGGTTTGCCGACCTCCACGACCGTGCCCGGCTGCTCATGCAGGGCGGTGATCACGCCTGCGAACGGGGAGGGAAGCTCCACCACAGCCTTGGCAGTCTCCACCTCGGCGATGATCTGGTTCAGGCTTACGGTGTCCCCAACATTCACCTTCCAGCTGACGATTTCGGATTCGGTCAGGCCTTCGCCGAGATCGGGCAGCCGGAATTCCTTGATCATGGTGGCGGTCATCCTTCCAGCCCGCTCAGCGAATTCGGCCGGCCGAGCGCCCGGTCCACGCCGTCGAGGATGCGGTCCAGGCTGGGGAGGTGGTGCATCTCCAGCTTGGAAGACGGGTACGGCACGTCAAAACCTGTGATGCGGACGGGAGCCGCCTCCAGGTGATAGAAACAGCGTTCGGTGATGCTGGCCGCCAACTCGGCGCCGAGCCCACCTGACTGCCCCGCCTCGTGGGTGATCACGAGCCTGCCGGTCTTGCGCACAGATGCCTCCACGGTGGAAAAGTCCACGGGAGCAAGTGAGCGCAAATCAATGACTTCCACTGACAGGCCTTCATCGGCGGCCGCCAGCGCGGCATCCCGTGCTGCCTTCACGAGCGGCCCATAGGCCACCAGCGTGACGTCGCGGCCGTCCGTCACCACCCGGGCCTTTTCCATCGACAGCGCACCGGCGACGTCGGTGGACTCGTCCACTTCGGCTTTGTCGTGGTAGCGCCGTTTGGGCTCGAAGAACAGCACCGGATCATCGCACAGGATGGCCTGCTGGATCATGACGTGGGCGTCCTGCGGGTTGGACGGGCTGATGACCCGCAGGCCGGAGGTGTGAGTGAAATATGCCTCCGGAGATTCGGAGTGGAATTCCGGGGAACCGATCCCGCCACCAAATGGGATGCGGACGGTGATGGGCATCTTGACCGCGCCTTGCGTGCGGTAATGCATCTTGGCCACCTGGCACACGATCTGGTCGAAGGCCGGGTACACGAACCCGTCGAACTGTATCTCCACCACGGGACGGTAGCCGCGGTAGGCAAGCCCCACCGCGGTGCCCATGATGCCGGACTCAGCCAGCGGGGTGTCAATGACGCGGTGGGTGCCGAAGTCTTTCTGCAGCCCGTCCGTTACCCGGAAAACGCCGCCAAGCGCTCCGATGTCCTCTCCCATGAGGATGACCTTCGGATCGTTTTCAAGGGATTTGCGCAGCCCGGAATTTATGGCCCGGGCAAAGGTCAACTGGGTCATCAGCGTGCACCTTCTTCAGAGGCGGCTCCTGCGGGATCACCGAAGGATGCCAGATAGCGGGAGTAATGGTCCTGCTGGCGGTCCAGCCACGAGTTTGGCGTGTTGTAGACGTGTTTGAAGACGTCAAGCGGCGCCGGGTCCGGCATGTTGATGCAGCCGGAACGCAACTCGCGGGCCACGGCCTCAGCCTTTTGGTGTACCGCGGCTTCCAGCTCCTGCGTGAGCAGGCCCTTGCGGTCCAGCAGTGCCTTGACCCGGCGGATCGGATCCTTCGCGGCCCAGTCCTCAAGTTCATTGGCATCGCGGTACCTGGTGGGATCGTCCGCGGTCGTATGCGGACCCATCCTGTACGTGACGGCTTCGATGAAAGTGGGTCCCCCGCCGCGGCGGGCGCGGTCCAGGGCAACCCGGGTGGCGGCCATTACGGCGAGGACGTCGTTGCCGTCCACCCGCATGCTGGGAATCCCGAAGCCCGCGGCACGGTCCGCAATGTGAATGTGGGACTGCAGCCTGACGGGTTCGGAAATGGCCCAGTGGTTGTTCTGGCAAAAGAATACGACCGGCGCCTGGAAGCTGGCCGCGAAGACCATGGCTTCGTTGACGTCGCCCTCGCTGGTTGCTCCATCGCCAAAGTAGGTGATGGCCACAGAATCAGCACCGTCATTCTGGATGCCCATCGCGTAGCCGGTGGCGTGCAACGTCTGCGAGCCAATGACGATTTGGGTGGTCGCCATGTTGACGGCGTAGGGATCCCACCCGCCGGCGGCGTTGCCGCGCCAGACGCGGACGATGTCCGTAAGCTTGACTCCCCTGCAGTAGGCAACTCCGTTGTCGCGGTAGCTGGGGAAGACAAAATCGTCCTCCCGGAGTGTCCTCGCCGAACCGATCTGGGATGCTTCCTGGCCCAGCAGCGGCGGCCACAGTGCCAGCTCACCCTGCCTTTGGAGTGCCGTGGCCTCCGTGTCGATCCGCCGAATGACCACCAGGTCCTCGTACAGCGAACAGAGCTGCTCGTCTGTCACATCCTGGACCCAGGGATCGTACTCGGGGTGGCTGACGCGTTCCCCTGCGGGGGTGATCAGCTGGACCAGGTTCCGGCCAGTCCCGCTTTGATGTCCGGTCCCGCCTTGATGTCCAGTCCCGCTTTGATGTTCTGCCCTGTTGCCCGGGCCTCCGGCGGGTGTACCGCCCTGGCCCGACTCGTCTGTCAACACAGTTGTGCAACCTTCTGACGTCGTGTCACCGTGCCGCGAAATGGACTCGTGATCCTTCCGCTTTACGGCCTTCCGGGCGCCGTTGCTCCGGATAATTGTGACCATACTCACAATGCTCAGGGGGTACAACCACCGCCGGGGAAACTGAGCATAATGCACCATCTGGCGGGCTCAGACCGTGCTAGCCTTGCGCATTATGCAAGCTTTGGATGGCACTGACACCCGCCTGCTTTCGGCATTGGCGAGGGACCCCCGCCGGACAGTCGTTGCCTTGGCCCAGAAGCTGGGCCTGTCCCGAAATACAGTCCAGGCCCGGATGGCGCAGCTTGAAAAGAAACATGTCTTCCTTTCCTTTGAGCGCCGGATTAATCCGGTTTCCCTGGGGTATCCGCTGATGGCCTTCATCTCCGTTCATGTCCAGCAGCGGAAGCTCGGCAGCCTCGCCGAGGAGCTGGCCAGCGTCCCGGAGATCCTCGAAGGTTACGGGCTCACCGGCCCGGCTGACCTGCTGCTGCGGGTGGTGGCGCTGGACGCCGAGGACCTGTTCCGGATCAACGGAAAAATACTTGCCTGCGACGGCGTGGAGAGAACTGACACCGCGCTGGCTATGGGAGAGCTGATTCCGTTCCGGATCCAGCCGCTCCTGGACCGCGGTTCAGCAGAAGAGTGATGGCTCCGCAGAAGAGTGATGGTTCGGCAGAAGAATGACCGGCTCCGCAGAAGAATGAAAGGCTCACCGTGAGCAACACCCAGAACCCTTTCCACCAGCGTCGGCGCCTGCGGCCGCCAAGCCGACTACCGGCGGAGAACCGCAAGGGACTCTGGATAGTCCTTGGCATCGTGGGAGGCGTCCTGTTGCTGGTGGCCGTGGGAGTCGCGCTCCTGATGAACCTGGTGGGCGGGGCAACCCGCCAGGCCTCGGATCTGGCGGACAGTTTCACCAGGCTTGTCATCTCGGGTGATACGGACAAGGCCTACGACGACTTCCTGGATCCGGCGCTGAAAGAACAACTGCCGCGGGAGGACTTCACCTCCGGCGTTCAGAATCTGCATCTCGACCCGTCCTGCACCACAGCCTTCGACGACGTCAAGGTCAGCGGTGAGGACGGCTCCAACATCGCGGACGTTTCCGGCGTCATCCAATGCAACGGCAGGGACGTGGACCTCGTTTACCGCTTTTCCGGAGAGGACGAGCTGAAGATGGTCACCATCCGGCTCAAACCAAAAGGCTGAGCCTCACGCGTCGCAGGCGGGAGCCCCCGTCACATTTTAGTGCGGGGGCTCCTGCCGTGCCTGCCCGTAGTCGGCGGGTCAGTGCTCCGCCGCGGTCAGTGGTCGACGGCCTTTTCCGCGCCCACACCGGTCAGCGAGCGGACTTCCATCTCGGCCTGCTTGGCGGGGTCTTCCCTCCTCTTGTCCAGGACCGTACCCAGCCAGCCGAGGAAGAAGGCCAGCGGGATGGACACGATACCGGGGTTGCTGAGCGGGAAGACCGCAAAGTTGACGCCCGGCATCATGGACGTCGCGGCGCCGGAAACCACCGGGGACAACGCGATCAGGAGAATGGCTGAGGCCAGGCCGCCGTACATGCTCCAGATGGCACCCTGCGTGGTGAACCTGCGCCAGAACAGCGAGTAGATGATCGTCGGGAGGTTGGCGGAAGCCGCCACGGCGAACGCGAGCGCCACCAGGAAGGCCACATTCTGCCCGTTGGCGAAGATGCCGCCCACAATCGCCAGGACCCCGATGACCACCACCGTGCGGCGGGCCACCCTGACCTCGGTATCGGCGTCGGCCTTTCCCTTGGCGATGACGCTGGCGTAAATGTCGTGCGCAAAGGACGCTGCTGCAGTGATGGTAAGTCCGGCCACGACGGCGAGGATCGTGGCGAAGGCCACCGCGGAGATGAAGCCCAGCAGCAGCGGACCGCCCAGGTGGAAGGCCAGCAGCGGAGCGGCCGAGTTGACGCCGCCGGGAGCAGCCTTGATGGTGTCCGCCCCCACGAGGGCAGCGGCGCCGTAGCCGAGGACCAGGGTGAAGAGGTAGAACAGGCCGATCAGCCAGATGGACCAGACCACGGATTTCCGGGCTTCCTTGGCGGTGGGGACCGTGTAGAAACGCATAAGCACGTGCGGCAGGGCGGCCGTGCCGAGCACGAGGGCCAGGCCGAGGGACATGAAGTCCAGTTTGGAGGTTTCCGTCTTGCCGTACTGCAGGCCCGGGTTGAGGACCGCAGGATTGTTGGCAGTGTCCACCGCGGCGCCCAGCAGGCTGGAGAGGTTGAAGCCGTAGATGGCCAGGACCCAGAGTGTCATGACGGCGGCACCGGCGATGAGCAGGATGGCCTTGATGATCTGCACCCAGGTGGTGCCCTTCATGCCGCCGATCAGGACGTACATGATCATGAGTGCGCCCACGACGATGATTACGAGCGCCTGGCCTCCCCAGTCGCTGATGCCCAGCAGCAGCGAGATGAGGCTGCCGGCGCCGGCCATCTGGGCCAGCAGGTAGAAGAAGCAGACAGCCAGCGTGGAGATGGCGGCGGCGATGCGGACCGGACGCTGCTTGAGGCGGAAGGACAGGACATCGGCCATGGTGAACTTCCCGGTGTTCCGCAGCAGCTCGGCCACCAGGAGGAGCGCCACGAGCCACGCGACGAGGAATCCGATGGAGTACATGAACCCGTCGTAGCCGTTGATGGCGATGGCTCCGGTGATCCCCAGGAAGGAGGCTGCGGACAGGTAGTCCCCGGCGATGGCCGTGCCGTTCTGCGATCCGGTGAAGGAACGTCCGGCGGCATAGTAGTCAGCGGCCGTCTTGTTGTTCCGGCTCGCCCGCAGGACGATCACCATGGTGACCGCGACGAACAGGCCAAAGATGCCCATGTTGAGGAGGGTTGTTTCCTTGAGTGCGGCGACGTCCACCGCTGTTGGAATGCTGATCATTTACCTGCTCCGCCCGCTGTGCTGCCGGACATTCCCGTATGCGTCCGGTCAAACCCGTCCGCCCCGTCAAACCCGTCCGCCCTGTCGAATTCGTGGTCTTCAATGCCGTGCCGGATGTCGGCGGCGATGGGGTCCAGCTTCCGGTTGCAGTAGCTGACGTACCAGCCGGTGATCGCAAACGTGGTGACGAACTGGAGCAGACCCATGATGAGCCCGATGTTGATGTTGCCCCACACCTTGGTGGACATGAAGCCCACCGCGTAGTCGGCCAGCAGGACATACGCGAAGTACCACAGCAGGAACGCAACGGCCATGGGAAATACAAAGCTGCGGTGGCGCTTGCGCAGTTCCTTGAACTGCCCGGTGGTTTGGACTTCCTCGAAGTCCGCGGACGCCGCTGCGTCCGGAGTTCGGGCATCAGTACCCATCTTTCCTCCTCGTTGAGAGTGTCTTCCACACCGGCTTTGCACGCTTCCACGGCCAGTGTGACCCCCATCACTGTGCTCCACCCCCGGGCGCGGTTCCAGTATTTGCGGGCTCCCGGGCGCCTAGCGGTGGCGATGCTGCGCCAAACGGCACGCGATACGCTGGGCAGCATGCCCGACTCCCCGCTCTACGCCGCAGCCGCCGTTGCGGTGATCGCCTTGGCGATTGCCGTCGTCGTGGGCGTTGGGCTCAAGGTTCTCCGGTCCTTCCGTGAGCTGGGCACCGATGCCGAGCGCGCCACCTACAACACCCTGCATGCGGCGTCGAAAGCCGGCCAGCACCTGCGGACGGGGCTCAATCCCGCAGGCGCCGCCAAGGCCAGCCGGCAGCTGCGGGGACTGCTGGGATGCGACGCCCTGGCCATTACCGATATCTCGGGGGTGCTGGCGTGGGACGGCGCGGCCGAGGAGCTCAAACCACGGCTGATGCCGCTGGCCGCCGATGTCCTTGCCGGCGGGCGGACGCAGGTGATAAACGCCGGGGAGTTTCCGGAGCTGACTTCCGGGCGCGTCAGTTCCGCGGTCATCGCACCGATCCGCGCCGGGTCCCGGGTGGTGGGCGTGGTGGCGGCCTTTGCGCCGTCCGCCGGTGCGGGGCTGGTGCGTGCCACGAGCGAGGTAGCCGATTGGGTGGCGGCCCAGGTGGAGCTTGCCGAACTTGATGCGTCGCGGACGCTGCTGATGGAGGCGGAGGTGCGGGCATTGCGTGCCCAGATCAGCCCGCACTTTATTTACAACTCCCTGAATGCGATCGCCTCCTTCATCAACACTGACCCGGCCCGGGCGCGTGAACTCGTCGTGGAGTTTGCGGACTTCACGCGCTACTCGTTCCGGCGGCACGGCGACTTCACCACGCTCGCCGAGGAATTGCGGTGCATCGACCGCTATCTCCTGCTGGAGCGCGCCCGCTTCGGTGAACGGGTCCAGGTCAGCCTGCGGATCGCTCCCGAGGTGCTGAGCACCGTCATTCCGTTCCTGAGCCTGCAGCCCCTGGTCGAGAATGCCGTCCGGCACGGCCTCGAAGCGAAGGAGGGACCCGGGCACATCACCATCACCGCCAATGATTCGGGCGCGTTCGCGGAGGTCACCATCGAGGACGACGGCGTGGGGATGGATCCGGTGCAGCTCCAGTCCATGCTCGCCGGACACACGGACGGGGAACACGTTGGCCTGCGGAACGTGGATGCACGCCTGCGGCAGGTCTACGGTGACGATCATGGCCTGGTGATTGAGACGGCGCCCGGCGAGGGGACGCTGATCACCATGCGCGTCCCAAAGTCCCAGCCCGGACACGACGCCTGAGGCGCGGGCACGGCGGCGGGAAGGCCCGGCGGGCAGCAGATAACCTTGAATCATGATTAACGTCCTCGTCGCCGACGACGAGTTGCCAGCCATTGAAGAACTCGCCTTCCTGCTGGGCAAGGATGACCGCGTCGGCACTATCCTCCGCGCTTCGTCAGGCGCGGAAGCGCTGCGGGCGCTGGAAACCCAGGCGGTGGACGCCGTCTTCCTCGACATCCACATGCCGGCTGTCTCCGGGCTGGAGGTCGCGGCGGTGATTTCCCGCAGCAGCCGCCCGCCCGCCGTCGTCTTTGTCACCGCAGACGACGACTGCGCGCTTGAGGCGTTTGAGCTGGCGGCGGTGGACTACCTCCTGAAACCGGTCCGCGCCGAGCGTCTGGCCCGCTCCGTGGGGCGGATCAGCGAGCTGATCGGCGACGGCGGCCCCGCACCGGAGATGATCACCGTGGACCAGGGCGGCACCACGAAAATGATCAGGCGCGACGACGTCACCTATGTTCAGGCGCAGGGCGACTATGCGAGGCTCCACACCGCTGATGCCAGCTACCTGATCCGGGTTCCGCTGGCGGACCTGGAACAGCAGTGGGCGGACGCCGGCTTCATCCGCACGCACCGTTCCTATCTCATTTCCCTGTCCCACGTCTCGCACCTGAAACTGGCCGCCGTGCGGCCCAGCGTCACGGTGGAAGCGGCCGAACTGCCGATCAGCCGCCGGCACCTGCCGTCCGTGCGGGAGAAACTGGAGGCCACCCGGATCAGGCCGCAGGCATGACACGGGTGAGGGTGACCGCCCCCCGCTCCGCGGCGCGGCCTGCCGTGGAGTCCCGCGAAGCGGCAGAGGAATCCGCGGTGGGGCAGGTCTTCGTCCGGTCCCTGATCCGCTCCCAGCTCCGGCTTGCCCTCGTGGTAGCAGGCGGTTTCCTGCTGGTCCTGGGGGCGTTTCCGCTGCTGGCTGCCATCCCGGGGCTGGCGGAGTCGCGGATCGCCGGCATTCCCCTCGACTGGCTGCTGCTCGGCGCAGGCATCTACCCCGTGATGGGGGTCAGTGCCTGGCTGTACATCCGAAGTGCGGCGCGGAACGAGGCCCGCTACCGCGACCTCGCCGGGGACAGGTGAGGGGCCGGTGAACCCGGCCGTCGGGATCGCGGCTTTTGCGGCGGTAACAGTCGCCACCGCGGTCATCGGCTTCTACGGACTGAGGATTTCCCGGACCACCGGCGACTTCTATGTGGCCTCGCGCACGGTCCCGCCGTGGTGGAATGCGTCGGCGATCGGCGGCGAGTACCTGTCCGCTGCGAGCTTCCTGGGCGTGGCAGGACTCATCCTGCTGTCCGGCACCGATGCGCTGTGGTTCCCTGTGGGCTACACCGCCGGATACCTGATGCTCCTGCTGTTCGTGGCCGCCCCGCTCCGCCGCTCGGGGGCCTACACCATTCCGGATTTCACCGAGTCCCGGCTGGATTCCCGTGCCGTGCGGCGGGTGACCAGCCTCGCGGTGGTCATCGTGGGCTGGTTGTACATCGTCCCCCAGCTGCACGGCGCGGCCCTCACGATCCGGACCACAACGGGCCTGCCCTCATGGGTGGGGTCCACCGCCGTCGTCGTGGTCGTGAGCCTGACCGTGGTGGCTGGCGGGATGCGCTCCATCACGTTCGTGCAGGCCTTCCAGTACTGGCTCAAGCTCACCGCACTGGCCGTGCCTTTCATTTTCATCGTCCTTGTCCTGGCGGAGAACAGTTCCCCCACCCTGGCCGCGGCTGCTGCGAACCCCACGGGCCTGGCACCCGCCGGCCCATACCAGAACATCTCGCTGCTGGTTGCCCTGCTGTTCGGAACGCTCGGGCTGCCGCACGTGCTCGTTCGCTTCTACACGAACCCGGACGGGCAGTCAGCCCGGAGAACCACGCTGATAGTGCTGGGCCTGCTGTCCGTCTTCTACCTTTTCCCCACTGCCTACGGTCTGGTCGGGCGGATGTTTGCGCCGGGACTTGCCCTGGCCGGGCAGGCCGACGCCCTCGTCCTGCTGCTGCCGGGACGCCTCATCGGCGGACCGGGCGGCGAACTGCTCTCCGCACTCGTGGTGGCCGGCGCCTTTGCCGCGTTCCTGTCCACCACCTCGGGGCTCGTGGTGTCGCTCGCCGGCGTGATCAGCCAGGATGTGCTGGGAGGCAGCGTCCGCGGCTTCCGGCTCGCTGCGCTCGTTTCCGCAGCGGTCCCGCTGGGCCTGGCGTTCATGACGGACTCGCTGGCCCTCGCCGGCAGCGTCGGCCTGGTCTTCGCTTTTACAGCCTCCACCATCTGCCCCGTACTGCTGCTCGGCATCTGGTGGCGGGGACTGACCGACGCCGGCGCCATCGCGGGCATGGCGACCGGCGGCCTGCTGTGCGGCGGCGCCATGGTGGCGGGCACCGTGCTGGGTGCCGGCACGCCCTTCTGGCTGGCCCAGCCGGCTGCTTGGACGGTGCCTGCCGCGTTCGCCGTCATGGTCCTGACGTCGCGGGCCACGAAGTCACGGGTCCCCCGCACGATCACGAAGGTAATGACCAGGCTCCATACGCCCGAAAGACCGCTGGCCACAGGCGCTGACATGACGCGGCGCTGAGACGCCCGGCGGCCGTATCGTTGGTCGGCGTAGCCAGCCAACGTGGGCGTGTCAGGCGAAGTCAGCCCCCGTATTCAGCCTGCGTGGCCAGCCTGCGTGGTCAGTCGATGGCGGCCATCAGCTCGATCACGCGGTCCAGGAACGCATCCACCTGGGTTTCCTCGTACCCGACCTGGCCCACCGCCGGACGGAACACCGCGCGCCGGACGTTGTCCACGCTGAGCGGCTTGTCCTCTTCAAGGTAGCCGATCAGGTCCACGCACAGCCTGTCCACGTCCCGGGTGTTGTAGCTGCGGGTCTTCTTCCCGGCCGGGCGGCGGAACCGCTCCCCGTCGGGCCGGTGCAGGCGGCCCCGCAGGGTGGCCGAAAGCTGCCCGATCTGCCGAAGCCACGCTTCCTCCCCCTGCGCGGCGATGAGTTCGTCCCGCTCACGGCGGGCGAAAGCATCTTCGAGACGGTCCAGTGCCGCGTCCACAGTAGTGGCGGAATAGCCGCCTTTGACCGGGTCAAAGGACACCGCGCGGACGTCGAAGCTTTTGACGGGGTGGGCGGCGGCGTCGGGTGACTCCAGGGAAACGCGCGCCCGTTGCAGGAACTGGTCCACCTGCCTGGCGTTGTAGCCATATTCGTTGCGGGGCACGCGCTCGAAAGCGGCCGGAATGTGCCGTTGGTTGTCCACTCTCACTATGTATCCTTCGGTGCTTTTCAGCTGCGTTGTAACCGCAACATTCTATGGCGGGCGGTTGTCAGGCTCCGGAAACGAGGACGAAGAGGAGATAAGCCACCGGGGAGGCGAACACAATCGAGTCCAGCCGGTCCATGACCCCGCCGTGCCCCGGAAGAATGCTGCTCATGTCCTTCATGCCGAGCTCGCGCTTGACCATGGATTCCGCGAGGTCCCCTGCGGTGGCGGACGCCACCATCCCCACGGCAAGAACGACGCCCACCCACCACGGCTTTCCCAGCACGAAGGTGCAGGCCAGAACGCCGATGAGCATTGCTCCCGCGATGGACCCCGCAAATCCCTCCCACGATTTCTTCGGACTGATCTTTGGAGCCATGGGGTGCTTGCCCAATGAGGCCCCCACAATATAGCCGAAGGTGTCGTTGGAAACCACGAGCAACAGCAGGATGATCACCTGCCAGGCGCCCTCCGGCACCGTTCCTCCCGGCCACGGGCCGACGGGCGTCACACCGCCCGCGACATGGAGCGGCAGTGCCGAGAAGCTTATGAGGAAGGGCACCCAGGCGAGGGTGAAGACCCCCGCGAAGATGCTGCGGGCCGAGCCTGTGGCGCTTTCGATGGAACGCCACAGGAGAACGGCCACGCTGCTGGCCAGCATGGCGAACAGCAGGCTTTCCAGCCCGCCGAAGTAAGCCGCAAAGGGCATCGCCACGGTGCCCACCATGACCGGGACGATGGGCAGCCGTGTGCCGTTGCCTTCCAGGGCGCGGAAGATCTCCCACACGCCGAACACGGCAAAGGTGGTGGTGACGGCGACGAAGCCGAGCGGCAGGAACAGCAGTCCGCCCAGGACCGCGAACAGCATGGCAAGCCCGACGGCGGTGGCCGCCGGAAGGTTGCGCCCCGCGCCCGGCGTGGGGTTAGGCCTAGGCTGCCGTGCCTGGCGGGTCTGGGATCGGTCCCGCGCTCCGGGGGCCTGCTGTGCCTGACCCATCAGACTTCGAGCAGCTCTGCTTCCTTGCGCTTCAGCAGTTCATCGATGCCCTCGACGTGCTGCTTGGTGATGGCGTCCAGTTCCTTTTCACCACGGCTGCCTTCATCCTCGCCCGCCTCGCCGTCCTTGACCAGCCGGTCCAGGGTTTCCTTGGCCTTGCGCCGGATGTTGCGGATGGAGACCTTGGCGTCCTCACCTTTGGACTTCACGATCTTCACGTATTCCTTGCGGCGCTCCTGGGTGAGCTCCGGAATGGTGATGCGGATGACGTTTCCGTCGTTGGACGGGTTGGCGCCGACCTCGGAATCGCTCAAGGCACGTTCGATGTCACGCAGGGCGGTCTTGTCATACGGCGTGATGAGGATGGTGCGCGCATCGGGAACCGCGAAGGACGCCAGCTGCTGAAGGGGCGTCGGCGTGCCGTAGTACTCCACCATCACCTTGTTGTAGAGGCCCGGGGTTGCCCGGCCGGTCCGGATCGAGGCGAAGTCTTCCTTGGCTACCTCAACCGCCTTGTCCATCTTGTCCCCGGCTTCGAGCAAGGTTTCTTCGATCACGATCTCTCCTCAGCAATTGGTTCCCGGCAGAACCGGGGCATCTCACAATCCGGGTTCCGCCCGATGGACGGAACCTTCCTAGAAATATCCTAGCTGTAACTAGGGGGTGACCAGCGTTCCCAACTGCTCGCCGAGGATGGCCCGGGTGACGTTGCCTTCGCCTTCCATGCCGAACACCACCATGGAAAGGTTGTTGTCCTTGCACATTGTCATGGCGGTCTGGTCCATGACCCTGATGTCCCGGCGGAGGGCGTCGTCGTAGCTGAGCTTTTCGAGCTTCTCGGCGGCCGGGTCCTTCTTCGGGTCGGCGGTGTACACGCCGTCGACGCCGCTCTTGGCCATCAGGACAACGTCTGCGTGGACTTCAAGGGCACGCTGGGCTGCAACCGTGTCTGTGGAGAAGTACGGCAGGCCGGCGCCGGCGCCGAAGATGACGACGCGGTTCTTCTCCATGTGGCGGATGGCGCGGCGGGGAATGTAGGCCTCGGCCACCTGCCCCATGGTGATGGCGCTTTGGACACGGGTCTCAACGCCCGCCTGCTCCAGGAAGTCCTGCAGGGCGAGGCAGTTCATGACAGTTCCGAGCATGCCCATGTAGTCAGCGCGTGAGCGGTCCATGCCGCTCTGGGACAGTTCGGCTCCGCGGAAGAAGTTGCCTCCGCCCACCACAATGGCGACCTCGACCTCGGGAATGGCTGCGGCGATCTGCTTGGCGACTGCCCGGACGGTGTCCGGGTCGACTCCCAGCTTGCCGCCGCCGAAGACCTCACCGGACAGCTTAAGGAGGACCCGGCGCCTGCTCTTCTCTGACTGGACTGAAGTATTGACGGCTTCCATGATGCCTTCCGTTGGTGGTTCTGAGCAAAGATTATCGTGCTGAGCGGCCAAAGCTCATATTCCGCCCTGGCCGGTGCATGCAAAAGGGGCGGCCACCGAAGTGACCACCCCATTGCTTGTTTGACTAGGAACCGACGCGGAAGCGCGTGAAGGCTGTTCCCTTGACGCCGGCCTCTTCGAGGACCTGGGCCACAGACTTCTTGGCATCCTTGGCGAAGGCCTGGTCAACGAGGACCTCACCCTTGTAGAAGCCCGTAACGCGGCCTTCCACGATCTTGGTCATGGCGGCTTCGGGCTTGCCCTCAGCCTTGGCGGTCTCCTCGGCGATGCGGCGCTCGGACTCGACCAGTTCAGCCGGAACGTCCTCGCGGGAGAGGTAGTTCGGGGCCATGGCGGCGATGTGGACAGCAACGTCGTGGGCTGCGGTGGCAGCAGCGTCGCCTTCGCCGTCAACAGCGAACAGGACGCCGACCTGGGCCGGGAGGTCCTTGGAGGTCTTGTGCAGGTAGGCATCGACCGTGGCGCCCTCGATGCGGGAGATGCGGCGGACCACTACCTTCTCGCCGAGGACAGCGCCTTCTTCGACAACAACCTCGGACAGCGGCTTGCCGTCCACGTCGGTGGCGAGCAGGGTCTCGAGGTCGGCGGCGCCGGACTCGACGGCGACGGCCAGGACCTTGTCGGCGAGCTGGATGAACTTGTCAGCCTTGGCGACGAAGTCGGTCTCGCAGTTGACCTCGATCATTACGCCGACGGTGCCGTCGACCTTCGCAGCAACCAGGCCTTCGGCCGTGGAGCGGCCTTCACGCTTGGTGGCGCCCTTCAGGCCCTTGATGCGAATGATCTCGATCGCCTTCTCGGCGTCGCCGTTGGCTTCGTCGAGCGCCTTCTTGACATCCATCATGCCGGCGCCGGTGCGCTCGCGCAGAGCCTTGATATCAGCGGCAGTGTAGTTCGCCATGTGAACCCCTCTGTCTAGAAAATTTATGTGGTGTACGGACTGACAGGACGGCAGCCCACATGGTGGGCCGCCATCCTGTCAGTTGCCCCGGCGCCCGAGAGCGCCGGGAAATCCCGGTGGAGTTGTTTACTTGTCGGCGTCGGTAGCCTCGGCAGCAGCCGGGGCTTCCTCTGCAGCCGGAGCAGCTTCAGCGGCGGGTGCCTCAGCAGCCGGAGCTTCAGCGGCAGCGGCCTCAGCCTTGCTGCCCTCGAGGAGTTCGCGCTCCCACTCGGCCAGCGGCTCTTCCGGAGTCTCGGTGGTGCCGGTTGCGCGCTGGTTGCGGGCGATCAAACCCTCGGCAACGGCGTCGGCAACAACACGGGTCAGGAGGTTCACGGAGCGGATGGCGTCGTCGTTGCCCGGGATCGGGAAGTCGACTTCGTCCGGGTCGCAGTTGGTGTCCAGGATGGCCACAACCGGGATGTTCAGCTTCTTGGCCTCGTCAACAGCCAGGTGTTCCTTCTTGGTGTCCACGATCCACAGCACGGACGGTGCCTTGGTGAGGTTGCGGATACCGCCGAGGTTGGACTCAAGCTTGGTGAGTTCGCGGCGGAGGAGCAGCAGTTCCTTCTTGGTGTAAGCGGAACCGGCGACGTCGTCGAAGTCGATCTCTTCGAGTTCCTTCATGCGCTGGATACGCTTGGCGACCGTCTGGAAGTTGGTCAGCATACCGCCGAGCCAACGCTGGTTGACGTACGGCTGGCCAACGCGGGTTGCCTGCTCGGCAATTGCTTCCTGGGCCTGCTTCTTGGTGCCGACGAAGAGTACGGTGCCGCCGTGTGCAACAGTGGCCTTGACGAACTCGTAGGCGCGGTCGATGTAGGACAGCGACTGCTGGAGGTCAATGATGTAGATGCCGTTGCGCTCGGTGAAGATGAAGCGCTTCATCTTCGGGTTCCAACGGCGGGTCTGGTGTCCAAAGTGGACGCCGCTGTCAAGCAGCTGGCGCATGGTTACGACGGGCATGCCGACGCTCCTTCCGGCAGGTCATTCATGAGAGCACCCGGAGGCCACTCTTACCCTGCCAATAGTTGACGGTTATTAGCTTCGCCCACGGCGGGCGACGCTCCTGGCATCCATTGCACTTCTCATCCGGGCTGTTGGCCCGGACCGCAAGAGGCACAATCCTCCTCCGGGAACCTAAGGCTTCCGGTGATGGAGGGCTGGATGCGCGTAGTCAGCTGCCGTTCCCCCGCACTCCTGAATGGGGCGTGCTGACGCTACCCAAGGGATTGGAATGCGTTGAGGGCACAGCAAACTGCTCCGTCAAGTGTACTACAGCGCTCCCCTGCCTCCGCACCATTCTTCCCGCCCTTAACGGGGTTTTCCACATAGCCCCTGAGGCAGGTTTTTATGGCAAGGCCTCCCCGCCAGGCTGGAGGGATGAAGACACACGCGCTCCCGGCCGTTCTCTTGCTCGCCGCCATGGCCGCCGCCCCGTCGGCACCGCCGCCAGCAGTACCGTCAGCATCGCCATCAGCACTCCAGGAAGAGCTGGGCGCGGCCTACGCTGCGCCGGCGGCGCCGTCGTGGAGCTGGCCGCTAAGTCCGCGACCGCCGGTCCTGCGGCCTTTCGACCCGCCGGACAAACCGTGGATGAGCGGCCACCGCGGCGTGGACCTGAAGGCAGCGTCCGACGGCGCCCCGGTCACCTCGCCGGAGTCCGGCACCGTCAGCTTCGTCGGGGTGGTGGTGAACCGTCCCGTCATCACCATTGACCACGGCAATGGCCTGCGCAGCAGCTTCGAACCCGTGCGCAGCAGCCTGGCAAAAGGCGACGCCGTAGCCAAGGGAGACGTCCTGGGTGCAGTGGTCATGGGACACTGCGGAGCCACACCATGTGTTCACTGGGGCGTGCGCCGTGGCGACGGATACCTGAATCCGCTCGAATTTGTTCTGGATCTCAGGCCATCCATCCTGCTGCCGCTGTACGGGAAGTGAGCCTAGACGATGGCAGAGACGCCGGTGACTGCGCGTCCTGTGACCAGCGTGTTCACCTCGTGCGTGCCTTCGTAGGAGTAGATGGCCTCGGCATCGGCGAAGATCTTGGCCATCTCGAAATCGGTCACGATCCCGTTTCCGCCCAGCAGGCTGCGGCCGATCGCCACGCTCTCGCGCATCCGCGCGGTGGTGAAAGCCTTTGCCAGCGCCGATTGCTCGTCCCTGGCGTCTCCGGCATCTTCCAGCTGGGAGAGCCGGACCATCATGCCCATTGAGCTCACGGCATTTCCCAGTATCTGTACGAGTTGGCTTTGGACCAGCTGGAAGGACGCGAGCGGGCGTCCGAACTGGTGGCGCTCAACGGCGTAGCGGCGAGCGACATCGAACGCGGCCAACTGCTGGCCCACAGCCTGCCAGGCCACGGCGAGGCGCGTGACTTTGAGGACTTTGTTGGTGTCCCGAAAGCTGTTGGCGTGTGCCAGCTTGAAGAAGTCCGGAACGGCCACATCCTGAAGGGTGATGTCCGCATTCTGGACCGTGCGCAGTGAGATCTTGTTCTCAATCTTCGTGGCACTGAACCCGGGAAGGGTCGTGTCCACGAGGAATCCCTTCACCTGGTTGTCGGCGAGATCCCGTGCATAGATCACCACCCAATCCGAAAACGTGGCATTGCCAATCCAGCGCTTGGCGCCGTTGAGGATCCACTGGCCGCCCTCCCGCCTGGCCGTGGTGCGCGTGCCGCCGGCGACGTCGGAGCCGCCCAGCGGCTCCGTCAGGCCGAAGGCGCCGATCTTCCGAAGGGAGTAAATATCGGGCAGCCAGGCGTCCTGCTGCTCGGCCGATGCGAGTGCTTCGATGGACCCGGTGAACAGACCGTCGTGAACGCCCATGAAGGTGGCAATCGAGGTGTCCGCACGGGTGACTTCAGCATGGACAATGCCGGCGAAGAGGTTGGAATGGCCCTGGCGCCGAACTGGGCTGACGAGATCTATCTCGGCCAGCTTGGGAATCAGCTCCATGGGGAACTCGCCACGGTTCCAGCAGTCCACGGCGATCGGCTTTACCTCGCGGGCCAGGAAATGCCGGATCTCCGCCAGCCGGTCCTGTTCCTTGCTGCCGAGCAGCTGTTCGAAAGCGAAGAAGTCGCCGTCGGCGTAGGGAAGGTTGTTGATGTCGATTGCGGCTTTGGACATGGGATTCCTTCACGGTGATCGGCAGTGACCCGACAGGTTCAGGCCTTGCGCACGAGTATGTTACTGACGAGTAACATACTCCACTTGCCGCGCTAAATAAAGCCGCCGCCGTTTCGACGGTTCCCTGCAGGCTCGACGTCACGCACCATCGAGTGGTGCAGGAACCGTCGAAATGGCCACAAAAACAAAAGGAGCCGCGGCCGACGTCGAAACGTCGGCCCCGGCTCCTGTGCAGAACAGGTAGGGCTACTCGGACTTGAACCGAGGACCTTAGGATTATGAGTCCCGCGCTCTAACCAGCTGAGCTATAGCCCCTTGTACCTGGGATGTGTCCCACATGCCCTGGCGCCCGGACCCCGGGGCCATCATCTGCGGGGCAAAAACACTCTAGCAAACTGGCGAACGGCTTTTGGACCATCCCCGGTTGAGCGGCACTTTCCTAAACGACTTTGTCCTCGTAGTTCGCGCCGCGGTACAGATCTTCAAAGGTCTGCAGGGTTCCCTGGATGCTGTGCGGCTCCACCATGCAGCGGCTCGCCTCGCCCATGGCCTTCCGTTCCGCTTCCGGCAGCCGCAGAATCCGGGTGATTTTCTGGGCGAGGTCGTTGCTGTCATTGGGTGTGAACAGGTAGCCATTCTCACCGTCCCGCACCAGGTGCGGAAGCGCCATGGCGTCAGCCAGCAGCACCGGCGTCGAGGCGGACATCGCCTCCAGCGTCACGAGGGACTGCAGCTCGGCCGTCCCCGGCATGCAGAAGATGTCTGCCCTGATGTACGCCCTGCGCAGATCCTCGTCGCTGGCGAGGCCCAGGAACTTCACGCGCTCCTGCAGCCCGAGCCGCTCCACGAGCGAATCCAGCTCCGGCCGTACCTCCCCGCCGCCCACGATCTCCAGATGGACGTTCAGATCCGCCGGGGTGGCTGCCACCGCCTTGATCAGTACGTCAACGTGCTTCTCCTCAGCCAGCCGGCCGGCAAAGAGCACCGTCGGGTTGGCATGGGGCTCGATAACCTCGTCCGGCTGGACTTCGTAGGCTGCAGAGTCGATGCCGTTGGACAGCGGCAGGACTTTCCGCAGGAAGGCGTGCTGGTGCATGGCCTTGGCAGCCAGCGGCGTGGGCGTCGTAACGACGTTGGCCTTGCCCATCACCTCGCCCATGTCCTTCCAGGAAATTTTCCCGATGATGTCCTTGAACCACTGGGGGAAGGGCAGGAACGGGTTGAGGTTTTCCGGCATGAAGTGGTTGGTGGCAACGATCCGGATACCACGCTTCAGTGCCTCGTACAGCACATGCTCGCCAATCATGTAGTGGCTTTGGATGTGCACCACGTCCGGCTGGACCTTGTCGAAGAGGAGGCTGATTTCTTTCTTGATCTCCCAGGGAAAACAGATCCGGAAATACTCGTGCGTGAAGACGCTGTGTGAACGAAGGCGGTGGACGGTGGCTTCCGCGCGGAACTCGGTGAAGCTCTTGCCTTTGTCCTGACGGCAGGCCAGGACGTGGACGTTATGGCCGCGGCCGGTCATGCCCTTCGCCAGCCGGTAGCCGAACTGGGCGGCACCGTTGACGTGCGGCGGATAGGTGTCGGCGGCAATCAGGACGGTCAGTGGGCGCTGGGCATCGGGCATGGTCATGTGGAGAGCTCCTGGGGGTCACGGCGCGGTCAGCTGTAGCTGTCCACACCGGCTGGCACTGGCACATATAGCGCTGGCACGTTCGCGCCTGGCCCGCTTTGGAAAAGTCGGCTAGTGGGACGCCCTGCCCGCGGCTTTCCGAGCGTCTTTCTTCCGTTTGGTCACCTCGGGGTGGTGCCGGGAGAGGGCGATTACCCCCACGATAGCAAGCGTTGCGGCCGTACCCATGGCTATCGCCATCACGGCGTGGACGTCAGGCCGCAACTCACCGAGGATAGCGATGCCGATCGCAATGCCCACAATCGGGTCGATCACCGTCAGCCCTGCGATGACCAGGTCCGGCGGCCCCGTGGAGTATGCACTCTGCACGAACCAGGATCCGAGCCCTCCGGCTGCCACAATGGCGACCACGGAATACCACGGGACATTCAGGAGGGCCAGGCCGTTGGGATCGAGCAGGTGCTTGCCGATGATGCGGGTCAGGACCGCCACGAAGCCGAACAGCACTCCGGCGCCAAGAATGTAGATGAAGGCACTCATGCGGTGCTTGAACATGGCCGCCAGCGTGCCGAAGAGACCCACCGCCAATCCAAGCAGCAGCACAATGGTGAGTTCGTCGTCGGCATTTACCTGGTGGTTTTCCTGCGTGACGTTCACGGCGAGCAGGACGAACAGCGCAGAACCGGTGACGCAGGCCGAGATGGCCACCACCGTGGCCCGGTTGATGCTCAGCCCCTGGTCCTTGGCATTGACCACCGTGGTGATGACCAGCGCGATGGCACCGATCGGCTGCACCACCGTCAGCGGGGCGGTCACCAGCGCAACAGCATTCATGCCCATACCCACGCACAGCAGCAGGAGCCCGAACACCCAGCGGGGGTTCCGCAGGAGGCGCAGGAATCCGTTGGAACTGAGGGCCAGCCCGCCTGTATCTGCCTTGACGGCGCTCCCCTGGCGCTGGGCGCCGAAGGCCAGGAAAAATGCGCCCAGGACGGCCAGGAAAACCGCAAGCCACACCATCAGCTGCCCCCGTCGTCGCCGGCGGCCAGCAGTTTGCCCTTGCGGCGGATGGCCCAGAAATAGTTGTAGGCCGCCACCCAGTGGCCGATCAGCCCCAGCCCGAGCACGATCCAGGCAGCAACGAAACAGGCACCGGCCAACGGAAAGTCCAGTTTCGAGAGCACCAGGAGCGGCGTGCCCAGCAGCAGCAGGCCGGTGCGTACCTTCCCGATCAGGCTGACCGGAAGGCCCGGATGGCTGTGGAAATAGAAAAGCGACATCGCAAGCAGCACGGCGTCCGGAATGACGAGCGCCGCCAGGAACCACCAGTGGACCACTCCCGCGATGACAAGCGTCACCGCAACGGCGAGCAGGGCGATCCTGTCGGCGATGGGGTCCATGACCCTGCCAAGCTTGGACGCCTGGTTGAACCGGCGGGCAACGTAGCCGTCCACCCAGTCCGTACTGCCCATGATTGCCAGCACCAGCACGGCGTACCCATATTCTTTTTGCGCCAGCACCAGCCAGATGAAGATCGGCACGCCCATGAAGCGCAATACCGTGAGGAAATTGGGGACAGTGAAGATCAGGTCACGATCGACGTGCGGCTGGCCGGGGCGGGAACCAGCGCCGATGAACCTCATCCGGTCCCCCTCTCCTCCGCCGGGGGCGTCTTCCTGTCAGAGTTCAGGACAACGCTCAGCTCTTGAACAATTTCCGTAGCAGGGCAAGCAGCACCGCAGTGGACGCCGCGAACGCCAGAAGGGGCTTCCACCGGCCTTCCAGCCGTTCCGGCAGTGACCCCGTGCCGACGTCCCCGGAGGATGAAGCGGACCGTGCCGCCAGCCTTTCACCGATCCGGTCCTTGCTGTCTTTGAGCTTGTCCCTGCCCTCATCCAGCCGGTGCCTGGCCACGCCAAGCAGAGCCTGCGTCTGGGTCTTGACGTCGATTTCTTCGCCGAGGTCGTCACGCACACCCGTGAGGTGTTCACGCCGCTGCTTCAGGCGGCGCTGGACTTCGGGCTCCGACACAGGCGGGACCTCGACGGCTTCTGCCGCTTTCCTGGACTCTTTCTCAGCCTTGGCCCTGGCCTTGGCAGCTGCCTGGGCTTCCTTGGCGGCCTTGGCCTGCGGCGAGTTGGGGTCCAGCACGGCGGCGTCGAAGTCCGAACCCTCTTTGGCAATACCGAGGTCATGCTTCAGGCCCCGGATGGTGTCCTCCGGCATCAGTGGCATGGCTTGCTTGAACTTCCGGAGACCTATGAGCCCGCCGATCAGGGCGATCAGCAGGAAGACGGCGCAGACGAGCAGCGCCGCGAGCCATGCGGGCATGATGGTGGCGAGTCCCATGATGGCGGCGACGATCAGTCCGGTGACCAGGAAAGCCAGGAACACCGCGGCCACTCCGAAGAACGCTCCGGCCACGCCGAGCTGCTTGCCCTTGCGCTTGACCTCAAACTTGGCCAGGGCAATCTCGTCGTTGAGCTGCCGCGGCGCCAGTTTGAAGATGAGCCTCAACGTTTTTGGCAGCGCAGTAATGCGCAATCCCTGGTTGGCCCGCCCGCTGTGACGCCCGCTCATAGGTTCCGCCTAACTGGTTCCATAGTCGATTCTTCTTCGGTTGCGCAGGGCCTTATCCCGGCTCGACGCGCCCACGCTGACAAAACTATCATTCAGGGTCGATACCAACTTCTGGATATACGCCACGGCGTGCCCTCCAACGATGTAAAAGTATGATCTTTGGGCCCTAGGATTGATCCCTGTGACCATCACCAACCCGGGCGATGCCCTGAGCCGACGCCAGAAATTCCTCTACATCCTCCTCCTTGGCGCCCTCACCGCTTTGGGCCCCTTCACCGTGGACCTCTACCTGCCGGCCTTCCCTGCATTGGAGAGCAGCCTGAA
Organism: Arthrobacter sp. GQ119; assembly: GCF_059759125.1. NCBI lineage: Bacteria > Bacillati > Actinomycetota > Actinomycetes > Micrococcales > Micrococcaceae > Arthrobacter > Arthrobacter sp. GQ119. Next base: position 128,789 of record NZ_JCAXEA010000001.1, read on the forward strand.
TGTGTCGGAGGCCGCGGTTCAGCTGACCCTGACCGGCACTACTGTCGGCTTCGCCCTGGGGCAGCTGGTGGTTGGCCCGTTCAGCGACAAGTTCGGCCGGCGGGTGCCCCTCATCCTGGCCACCGCTGTGCATATCGGCGCCTCGGTGGGGGCCTCGCTGTCCACTGACATCGGCACCCTGGGCCTGTTCCGTGTCCTGATGGGCATCGGCGCCGCAGGCGGGGGCGTCGTGGCCATGGCCATGGTGCGTGATCTCTTCAGCGGCTATGCCATGGTGCGGATGTTCTCGCGCATGGCCCTCGTCAACGGACTGGCTCCCATCCTGGCGCCGGTGATTGGATCGCAACTGCTCCTGGTGATGGAATGGCCGGGCATCTTCGTATTCCTGGCCTGTTACGGCACCACGGTGATCGTCGCGGCCATGTTCCTGGTCCGGGAGACCTTGCCGCGCGGGCAGCGGGGGCAGTCCGGGATGACTGCCAGCCAGCGTTACAGGACGCTCTTCTCCGACCGGATCTTCGTTGGCCTTTTGCTGGTGGGCGGCATGAACTTCGGAGGCTTGTTCACTTACCTCTCGGCCTCCCCGTTCCTCTTCCAGGACATCTTCGGCTTCACGCCGCAGCAGTACGGCCTGCTGTTCGGCGTCAACTCACTGGGCATCGTGGCCGGCGTCCAGACGAGTTCGCGGCTGATCAAAATGGTGCCGCCGCAGTGGATCCTCGCTGGCTCCACCGCCTGGATGTTCCTGATGGCACTGCTGATTGTCCTCTTCGATCAGCTGGGGTTCGGGCTCTGGGGCGTCCTGGTTCCCCTCTGGTTCTACATCCTCGGAACGGGCTTTACCTTCCCGAGCGTCCAGGTCCTGGCCCTGGCCAGCCACGGCGCCCAGGCCGGCACGGCCGCTTCACTGCTGGGAGCCTCCACGTTCCTGATGGCCGGCATCATCTCACCTGTGGTGGGCTGGGTCGGCGGGAGTTCCGCCACCCCGATGGGTGCCGTCCAGGCCTGCTGCATCTTCCTGGCGGCTGCTGCCCTGTGGCTCGTGGTCCGCCCCAAGACCGTGCCGTCCATCCACTAGTACGCTGGCCGCATGACGCGAAAACCGCACCGCAATGGCCGTGGGCTCTTCCTCGGCGCGATCCTTGGGGCCGTGGCCGGCTTCTTTGTCGGCCGGGCGGCCGGCAACGCAGCGGTGGGCATCATGCTGGGCGCCGTGGTGGGTTCGGCGCTGCTATACCGGGTCAATCCGGGGCCCTGGAACCGCGGTTGAAAAACAGTGGACCGCGGTTGAAGACAGGGAACCGCGCGGTTGAAGACAGCGGACCGCGGTTGAAGACAGCGGACCGCGGCCCGGACAGCGGCATCTGTTCCGCAGGGCCCGCCGAGAGTTAAAGTTGTTACGTGCCCCACTGGCAGGATCATCCTCCACTTCCGGCCACGTGGCAGCGGTGCGACACCGGCATACTGCCGTTGTGGTGGGACCGGCTGTGCACCCAGACCAGTGCGCAGTCGGCAGCTCTCTATGCCGCCGGACTCTTCACGGAAGACCGCCGGCGCCCCATAGCCCAGTGGTACAACCCGGCGTCCAGCGCAGCCCTCCTGGTGGCCCCGGAGACCTCTCCGGAATGGCCTGTGCAGCGGTTCGGCATCTTCTACGCCCCGCCCGACGGCGGCTTCACCCGCGTACACTCCTCACCCCATGAGTGGCATCCGCGCCAGCCCCGCACGCCTCCCACCGAAAGCGAGGCCTTCGCGGGCGCCGTCGCTGAAGCCGAGCGGTTCCTCCAGGTGGAGATGGACTTCGTCTGAGGCGGACCGTCGCCCTGCAGAACGCTCTGGCAGGCCGTTTCCCCGAGACAAAACCAGACACAAAACCAGACACAAAAAAGGTCCCGCAGCCGGCTGTAAGACGGCTGCGGGACCTGTGCGCTCCTCCTGCTGGACTTGAACCAGCAACCCTTCGATTAACAGTCGAATGCTCTGCCAATTGAGCTAAGGAGGAATGAAGCAGGTATGACATTAGCAAAGGTTTTGCCGGTATGGGAAATCGACGGCGGCAGGGGCAGGAAATACCCCGCCTGGGTATAAAAAAGTCCCCGTTCCGGGGGCCGGAACGGGGACTGTGCGCTCCTCCTGCTGGACTTGAACCAGCAACCCTTCGATTAACAGTCGAATGCTCTGCCAATTGAGCTAAGGAGGAATGAAGCGGATATAAGCCTAGCAAACACCCCGGCGGGAAACGAAATCGGGCATGCGCGGTCCTGCTGAAGAACGCCGTCAGCCGTCCGACGCGTCAGCCATAGGAACCGTCAGCTATCCGAACGCAGCGAGCGGCGTTCCATTTCGAGCATCATCAGTTCGCGGTTGAGCCGCTGGAACTCCTCCGGGTGGGCTGCCGCGTCCAGACGCTGCAACTGCCCCATCTTGTCTGCCTTCACGCGCGTGATCTGCAGTTCGAAAAGCCTGGCCAGGATATCCCTGCAGTATTTCTGCACGGCCTCGGCGGTGTGTGCCGGCAAGGGAACCACCGCGAGTTCCGAAACAAGCGGCTGCAGCGGTTCGGGCACCTCCTGGCGCAGCTTCTCGACCCACATCACGGGGTCAGCGGCATAGGCCAGCCCGGTGGCGCGGATTGCATCATGGATGGCCTGGTAGGCGGGGGTGGCGAACTGCACCGCGGTGAACCGTTCCCAGATGCCGCCGCCCAGCATCCCCGGCTCCTGCAATGCCACTTCCAGCGCTTGCCGCTCCATGGACGCCACCGGATCGCGGGGATCAGGGCGGTTATAGGACGGCATAACGCCCGACGCCGGCAGCGGGGCAACGCCGGGAGCAGAGTTCTGCGGGCCCTGGGCGCCCCGCTTGGCAGCAGCAGCCACCGCACGGCCTACCTCCTCAACGGGCATGCCCAGCCAGCCTGCGAGCTCGCGGGCGTAGCCGGGCCGGATGCCGGCGTCCTTGATCTGTGCCACCACGGGCGCCGACTCTCGCAAGGCTGCGATGCGGCCTTCCACGGTATCCAGGTTGTGCTTCCTCAGCGCCGCCCGGATAGCAAACTCGAACAGCGGACGCCGGGTGCTGATCAGCTCCCGGACAGCCGCATCCCCCCTCGTCTGCCGCAGGTCGCAGGGGTCCGCGCCGGTGGGCTCCACGGCGACGTAGGTCTGGGCCACGAAGCGCTGGTCTTCCTCGAACGCCCGCAGCGCGGCCTTCTGGCCGGCGGCATCGCCGTCGAAGGTGAAGATGACCTCTCCCCCGGTGCCGTCGTCGGACAGCAGCCGGCGGGCGATCTTGATGTGGTCGGCGCCGAACGCGGTGCCGCAGGTGGCCACCGCCGTCGGGATTCCCGCCAGGTGGCAGGCCATGACGTCCGTATAGCCCTCCACGACCACCAGCTGGCGGTCCTTGGCGATGTTCCGCTTGGCCAGGTCGATGCCGTACAGCACCTGGGACTTCTTGTAGAGGGTGGTTTCCGGAGTGTTGAGGTACTTCGGACCCTGGTCGTCCTCGTAGAGCTTGCGTGCGCCGAATCCGATGGTGTCGCCGGCGATGTCGCGGATGGGCCAGATCAGGCGGCCCCGGAAGCGGTCGTAGATGCCCCGGTTGCCTTCGGAAAACATCCCGGTGAGCTTCAGCTCCGCGTCGGTAAAACCGCGGCCGCGCAGGTGCTTGAGCAGGGCATCCCAGCCCTGGGGCGCGTATCCGACGCCGAAATGGTCGGCGGCTGCCCGGTCAAAACCCCGCAGCTGCAGGAACCGGCGGCCTTCGGTGGCACCGGGCGTCAGCAGCTGGGCGCGGAAAAACTCGTCGGCAATCTTGTGGGCGTCCAGGAGCCGCTGGCGCTTGCCCACTTCCTCACGGTTGGGGCCCGTGCCGCCGTCCTCGTAGCGGAGTTCGTACCCGATCCGCGCCGCCAGCTTTTCCACGGCTTCGTGGAACGAGGTGTGGTCCAGCTTCTGCACGAAGGAGATGACGTCGCCGTCTTCGCCGCAGCCGAAGCAGTGGTAGCGGCCCACCTGCGGCCGGACGGTGAACGACGGCGAGCGCTCGTCGTGAAAGGGGCACAGGCCTTTGAAGGAACCCAGACCCGCGCCCTTGAGCGTGACGTAGCTGTCAACGACTTCCTTGATGTCCGTGCGCTGGCGGACTTCATCGATGTCTTCGCGTTTGATCAGGCCGGCCACGGAGCCATCCTAATGGCGCGCACCGACAGGAACGCGCCGCTTGTGGCCCGCATCACCACAGGGACGGCAGGCTTCCGACGAGCCGCTCGTACATGGCCAGGGCCGAGCCGTCGGTCAGCGATGCCACCTGGTCGATGACCACCCGCAGCCGGGCGCCGTCGTCGGCCGCATCACGCCAGTCGGCCGCGAACATCGGTTCGAGGTGGCGGTCCCCGGAGGCGTTCAGCGACGTGACCAGGGCATGCAGGACTTCGCGCTGCCGCTCGTAGATGGGCTGCCGGTGGTCGGTGGTCATCACGAAGGTGGTGGCCAGGCCCTTCATCACGGCAATCTCCATGATGGTCTCATCCGGGACCATGAGCTCCGCGTTGTAGCGGGTCAGCTTTTCCGGCCCGTAAACGGCCCGGGTGGTTTCCAGCGCGCTCTGGCAGAACCTGCCGATCAGCTGGCTGGTCATGTTCTTCAGGGCGGCCATCGACTTGCGGCTGCCGTCCGCCTCGCGGACCCACACGTCCGTCGCTTCGAGCCGGGCCAGGGCGGCGTCAATGGCAGCGGGGTCGTTGTGCGGCAGGTACCACTGCTTGGCGTAGCCCACCACCCGGGCACGGTGGTCAGGGTTGTCCATCCAGCGCAGCTGGAAATGGCCGGCCACGATGGCGTCCTCGACGTCGTGCACGGAATAGGAAATATCGTCCGCCAGGTCCATGACCTGGGCTTCGAGGCAGGACCGCCGCGCGGGCGCTCCCTGGCGGATCCAGTTGAAGATGGGCAGGTCGTCCTCGTAGGCGCCGAACTTGCTGGTCCGCTGCCCGTGGATCACCGGGGCGTCCAAGGCGGACCACGGGTATTTCGCCGCGGCATCGAGGCTCGCCCGGGTCAGGTTCAGCCCGGCGGGACGGCCTTCGGGATCCAGCACCTTCGGCTCGAGCCGGGTCAACAGCCGCAGCGTCTGCGCGTTGCCTTCGAAGCCGCCGATCGCGTGCGCCATCTCGTTCAGGGCGGACTCGCCGTTGTGGCCGAAGGGCGGGTGCCCGAGATCGTGGCTGAGGCAGGCGGTGTCCACCACATCAGGGTCGCAGCCCAGGGCACGCCCGAGTTCGCGCCCCACCTGTGCCACCTCGAGGCTGTGCGTCAGCCGGGTGCGGACAAAGTCGTCCGTATCCGGCGCCACCACCTGGGTCTTGGCGCCGAGCCGGCGGAGCGCCGAGGAGTGCAGTACCCGGGCACGATCGCGCTCGAAGTCGGAGCGGTAGGTGCTTTTGGGCGGTTCCTCCACCCAGCGGGCGGAGTCCTGGGGTCCGTAGCCCGGCAGGGTGTGGGGCGTGGTGCGGGGCTCTGCCAGCCTGCTTTCACCCACCGGACACGTCCAGTTCCGCGGCGGAAATGTCCCGGGTCTGGTCCGCGTTCAGCTGCCGGCTGAGCAGCCAGTCCTTGGGCAGGGCCGGCTTCTTGGGCGAGCCTGCGCGGCCGCGGGGACCTTCGGAATCCGTGCCCGGGTACGGCAGGTCCATGTCCAGTTGCTCCAGCAGTTCGCGGAGCACCTCAAGGGTGGGCACGGTGGCCAGTTTGGCGCGCAGTTCCCCGCCCACCACGTAGCCCTTGAAGTACCAGGCCATGTGCTTGCGGATTTCGCGCAGGGCCTTGTATTCGTCGTTGCCGAAGGTCTCGACCATGAGCTCGGCATGGCGGTAGACGCCTTCGGCGACCTGGCGCAGGCCAGGCCGGTGGCGGTGGTCGCTTCCTTCGAAGGCGGCCTGCAGGTCGCCGAAAAGCCAGGGCCGTCCCTGGCAGCCGCGGCCCACCACCACGCCGTCCACGCCGGTTTCACGGACCATGCGCACCGCATCCTCCGCGGACCAGATGTCGCCGTTGCCGAGGACAGGGATGTCCGGGAGTGCCTCGCGGAGGCGGGCGATCGCTGACCAGTCCGCCTGGCCGGAGTAGAACTGCGCAGCCGTGCGGCCGTGGAGCGCGACGGCGGCGACGCCGGCATCCCGGGCGATCCGCCCGGCGTCGAGGTACGTCAGGTGGTCATCATCGATGCCCTTGCGCATCTTGATGGTGAGCGGGATGCCGCCCTTCGAGGCCTCTTTCACCGCAGTCTGCACAATCGCGGTGAAGAGGTCGATCTTCCATGGCAGGGCAGAGCCGCCGCCGCGCCGGGTGACCTTGGGCACCGGGCAGCCGAAGTTGAGATCGATGTGGTCGGCACGGTCTTCCTCCACCAGCATGCGGACAGCCTGTCCCACCGTGACCGGGTCCACGCCGTACAGCTGGACGGACCGGACCTTTTCGTCCTCGTCGTGGGAGATGATGCGCAGCGACTCCGGGGTGCGTTCCACGAGGGCGCGGGAAGTGACCATCTCCGCCACATACATGCCGCCGCCGTATTCACGGCAGAGCCTGCGGAAGGCGGTGTTGGTGATACCGGCCATGGGCGCCAGCACCACCGGGGTGTCCACGGTGATGGGGCCGAGCTTCAGCGGCGGAAGCTCCAGCTTGGGGGCAGGAGGCGTTGCTACAGCAGTCACCCGTCCATTGTCTCAAAGCCGGGCAAATCGGGCATGACGGCCCGCAGGCCGGGTTCAACCAGGCGGGTTCAGCCAGGCGGGTTCAGCCAGGCGGGTTCACTCGCGCTCGGCGGCGCGGCGGCCGCGCCGGGTGCCGGCTTGCAGGCCGGCGGAAGGACCGGCCGGTGACCGGCCTGCGGGCCGTTCCGCCGCCGTCGTCCGTTCCACGGCGACGGCGGCCGCCGCCGCCAGCGCGCCGGTGTCCTCGACGTCGTCGGGCGTTATGGCGGTCTGGCGGCCGGCGCGGATCCCGGTGGCCTTCACCACGAGGACCGCGATCAGCGTAGTGACGGGGATCGCCAGCACCAGGCCGATGGAGCCGACCAGGGTGCGGATGACTTCCTCGGACAGTTCGGCGCTGGTGAGCGCCTCCCCCAGCGGACGGTCGTAGAGCATCACGATGATGAGAATCGGCAGCGCGGCGCCGGCGTACGCGAAGGCAATCGTGTACACGGTCGAGGCGATGTGGTCCCGGCCGATCCTCATGGCGGACGTGAACAGCTTGCGGGCGCTCGTGGCCGGCGCCAGTTCGTACAGTTCCCACACCGCTGAGGACTGCGTGATGGTGACGTCGTTGAGAACGCCCAGCCCCGAGATGATGAGGCCGCACAGGATGATGCCCGAGATGGAGATGTTGCCTGAAATGTTTGCGAGCGTGGCAGCGTCGTGGCTTCCCACTCCGGCGAGGTTGGCGGCGTCAGTTGCCCAGGCTGCCAGCAGTGCGGTGATGCCCAGGCCGAACATCGTGCCGAGCAGTGCCGTGGAGGTCCGGGCCGAGAAGCCGTGGGCGAAGTACAGCACCCCGATCATGATCACCGTGGAACCCACCAAAGCCAGCAGCAGCGGCGGCTTTCCCTCCACAAGGCCGGGCAGCATGAAGCTCACCAGCACGAAATAGGCGCCGACAAGGCCGATCAGGGCGCGCAGCCCCCGCCAGCGCGCCACAGCCACCACGACGAGGGCGTACAGGACCGCCAACAGAATGATGGGCATGGTCCGGACGAAGTCCACGAAGATGTATGCCGGACCATTGGCGGCGGGGGCGTTCGGGCCCGCCGCCGCAGCACCCTGCGCGTTGGTGAGGTTGAGGTAGCGGATGTTGTCCCCCACGTCCACGCCATGGGATTTGGCGATATCCGGGTTGATCACCACTTTGACGGGGTTGCCGCCCTTGTCCGGCTCGGTGAAGGCGAAGGTGCACTGTGATCCGCCGTCGGACTGCCCGCCCGGCTGAGTTCCGGGGGTCCCCTGCTGCGGCGCCTGGCTGGCCGCCGCCGTACAGCTCTCGGTGACCACTCGCTGGATCTTGCCCGTGTCGAATGTCACGCCGGGTGCGGCGTTGTATGGGTTCGCCAGTGTGAGGCCTTCTCTGCTGCCCGAGGGCCAGAGCGCCGCCATGGCGGCCAACGTCAGGAGGGTCAGCGGAATCAGCACGGCAGCCAGGATCCGGTTGGCCTTCCGCCGGGCAGCCATCGCTTGGGGTGTTGGCTCCGAATGACCCGTATGACCGTGGGAGTGACCGGCGCCCATCAGCAGCAAAACCTCATGCTTGAACTCTACGGCGGTCACCTTAATGTTGATAATGGACGACAGGAAGTCGGAGGAACCGGAGTGAGCTACCGCAGGACTGCCAAACCTGAAGCGTCAGGAGCCGCGCAGAAAGCCATGCTGACCGTCCTGGCGCCGGCAGGCGTGACGCGCGGTGTGGCCCTGGTCCTCCACGGCGGCCGGTCACACTCGTTCGAACCCGTCCAGGCCCGCCATCTCAGCCCCGCCCGGATGGTGCCCTTCGCGCGGCACCTTCACCGGGTAGGCAAAAAGCACGGCCTGGAAGTCTGGATCCTGCGGAACCGGGTCCGCGGCTGGAACGGCGAGGAAATGTCCCCACTGAAGGACGCCCGGTGGGCCCTGTCCAAGATCCGCGAGCAGCATCCCGGCGTGCCGGTATACCTGCTGGGGCACTCCATGGGTGGCCTCACCGCCATCTGCGCGGCCGATGATCCGCAGGTGGACGCCGTGGTAGCACTTGCCCCGTGGCTCGACAATGCAACACCGGCCACCCCTCTCACGGGACGGAAGGTCCTGATCGTGCACGGCGACCAGGACCGCTGGACAAGCCCGACGGCGTCCCTGCGGTTTGCGCGGCGGGCGGCGCCTGCCGCCGAGGTGCTGCAGTACGTGTCGCTCAGGGGTACCGGCCACTTCATGTTCCGGCGTGTGCGCCTGTGGCACACCCTGGCCACCGGGTTCCTGCTGAAGGCCTTCGCCGAACGGGCCGGAATCCCCGATGGCCGCGCTGTCCGGGCTGCGGTTGTCTTTGACCGGCTGGTTCCGCCCGCCCCCGGAACGATGCCGGCCGTGCTGTGACCCCCTTCCCCCTGGACCGCTTCCTGGCCGGCCTGCCGTGGACGGCGCTCGGCGTCCTCGTCGTCCTCGCGGTGACTTTTTCAGTGGCGGTGGCCCAGCGCAGGCATTCGGTGATGGATGTGGCGTGGGGTCCGGGTTTCGTTGCCGTGGCAGCCGTGTCCTTCGGGCTGTCGTCCGGTGCCGGGGACGATGGGCGGCGTCTGTTGCTGCTGGCGCTGACGGGGATCTGGGGTCTGCGGCTCGGCCTGCACATCGGCTGGCGGGCCGCAGGCGGACACGAGGATCCCCGGTACACCGCCATGCTGGACGGCGCACCCGGATCCCGAAACACCTATGCCCTCCGCCGCGTTTATCTGCCGCAGGGCCTCGTGATGTTCTTTGTTTCGCTGACTGTCCAGGTGGGCATGTTCGCCGCCGGCCCCCCTGGGGTGGCTCGCCCTCGCCGGAACCCTGTTGTGGATCACCGGCTTCGTGTTCGAAACCGTGGGCGACTGGCAGCTTGCGGAGTTCAAAAGAGACCCCTCCCGGAAGGGAGGGGTCCTGGACACCGGGCTGTGGCGCTACACCCGGCATCCGAACTACTTCGGCGACGCCTGCGTGTGGGCGGGACTTTTCCTGGTGGCCGCCGACTCCTGGCCGGGCGCCCTCACGGCCCTCTCCCCTGCGCTGATGATCTGGACGCTGGCGGGCAAGACCGGCAAGCCGCTGACGGAGAAGGCCATGTCCGGACGCCCGGGCTACCGTGAATATGTGGAGTCCACGAGCGGGTTCATCCCTTGGCCACCGCGGAACGCGCCGCACCCGCGGAACGGGGCCTAGCCGTGGCGCGGGGCCTAGCCGTGGCGCGGGGTTCAGCGGCGCGGGGTTCAGTGGCCCATGTGGATGCGGAAACGGCAGCCCTCCGGCAGGCGCTGCAATCCGGAATCGACGCGTGCATGGCCAGCTTCCCGCTGGTTCCCGAACCGGGAAGCTGGTGGATGCCGGCAGACCAGGGCGGGGGCGCAATGTCCGAGGCGGAGCGCCAGAGGCTGGACGCCGAGGACCTGGCGAGGGGCCGCCGCCGGGGACCGGACCTGTCCGGTCCCCGGTGGGAGAGCTAGCTGAGTACGGGCGCTAGCCGAGTACGGGAGCCACCATTCAGCTGACGGGGATTGTCCGCCAGCTAGTCCGAGACGACGAACGTCTCGGCACCTTGGCGGCGTGCCTTGCCTTCTTCCAGAAGGGGCTCGACGACGGCGCGCAGCGCTGTCATGGAGTCGTCCAGTTCCATGAGAACCGGGTGCTGGTACGCGATCAGGGCCAGGAGGTCACGGACGGCGGCCTGTGCCTCGTCGGCGGCGAGTTCCGGCTCATGGCCAAGGAACACATCGGACGGCTGGCTGTTCTGTCCCTGCTCCGCGCCGGGCTGGGCGTAGCTGATGGCGAATGCCTGCAGCTTGCCCTTTTTCGATGCGGGAACGCCCTGGCCGAAGGCGCTGGCCTTTGGCGCGCGCAGCACGATCGCCCCGTGGGCGCCGCTGAGCTCGTCAAGGAACAGCCGCTGGACTGTGGGAATGCCCAGTTGGCCCGGGCTGTCCCAGTCGTGGACGGACGTGTAGTAGCGGCCCACCACATCGGACAGCTCCACGGAGCCGGTGGCCAGGTCCTCGATGCGTTCCGAGGCCGCTTCCTCGGAGCCGTCGCCGAACACCGGAAGCTTCAGGGCACCGGGTTCCACCACCACGAGCTGCGAGCGCTGGATCGGCGTGAGGCCGGCCGCCTCGGCGAACGCCGCGCCGGGGGTGGCCGGCTCCACCTTGCAGCGCAGCCGGGTGATGCCCGACGGCGACCCTTCGGCTTCGCGGCGCAGCATCATGAGCAGCGTGGAGCCTATGCCGGAGCGGCGATGGTCCCGGGCCACCTCCACATACACCCACAGGCGTTCCGGATGCAGCGTCGCCTCGTGGACCACGCCGGCTGCCACCGGGATCCCGACGCCGTCAACGACGTCCTCGGCCACGATGCAGCGCCGCCATGGTGTGTTGCTGGATGGCGCCAGCGTCCCGCGGAACTGTCCGGCCTGGACGGTTTCCGGATCTCCCCAGATTTGCAGGAGCGTGAGGTCATCGCCCTCGCGCCATTCGCGGTACTCGATCGCCACGGTCAGGCGCCGATCAGCCGTGCGGCCAGGTAGCCCTCCACCTTGTCCAGGGAGACGCGCTCCTGGCTCATGGTGTCGCGCTCACGGATCGTGACAGCCTGGTCATCGAGCGTGTCGAAGTCCACAGTGATGCAGAACGGGGTGCCGATCTCGTCCTGGCGGCGGTAACGGCGGCCGATCGCGCCGGCGTCGTCGAAATCGATGTTCCAGTTCTTGCGGAGCTGCACGCCGAGGTCCTTGGCCTTCGGGGAGAGGTCCTCATTGCGGCTGAGCGGCAGGACTGCGGCCTTGACCGGTGCGAGGCGCGGGTCAAGCTTCAGCACGGTGCGCACGTCCACGCCCCCCTTCGCGTTGGGAGCCTCGTCCTCGGTGTAGGCATCCACCAGGAAGGCCATGAATGAACGTGTCAGGCCGGCGGCGGGCTCGATGACGTAGGGGGTGTAGCGCTCGTTGGTGGCCTGGTTGAAGTAGCTCAGATCGGTGCCGGATGCCTTGGCGTGGGTGGAGAGGTCGAAGTCCGTGCGGTTGGCGATGCCCTCAAGCTCGCCCCACTCGGAGCCCTGGAACCCGAAGCGGTACTCGATGTCCGTGGTGCCCTTGGAGTAGTGGCTGAGCTTGTCCAGCGGGTGCTCGAAGAAGCGGAGGTTCTCCTCGCGGATGCCCAGGCCGGTGTACCAGGCCATGCGTTCCTTCATCCAGTACTGGTGCCATTCCTCGTCCGTGCCGGGCTCGACGAAGAACTCCATTTCCATCTGCTCGAATTCGCGGGTGCGGAAGATGAAGTTTCCGGGCGTGATCTCGTTGCGGAAGGACTTGCCGATCTGGCCGATGCCAAACGGCGGCTTCCTCCGGGACGTGGTAAGGACGTTGTTGAAGTTCACGAAAATGCCCTGGGCGGTTTCCGGGCGCAGGTAGTGCAGGCCTTCCTCGCTGGCAACAGGGCCGAGGAAGGTCTTGAGGAGGCCGGAAAATTCCTGCGGTTCGGTCCATTCACCGCGGGTGCCGCAGTTGGCGCAGGCGATGTCCTTGAGGCCGTTTTCCGCCGGGCGGCCCTTCTTCTCCTCGTATTCCTCCTCGAGGTGGTCGGCACGGTAACGCTTGTGGCAGGAGAGGCACTCCACCAGGGGGTCGGAGAAGACCTCGACGTGGCCGGAGGCTTCCCAGACCTGGCGGGGCAGGATCACCGAGGAGTCCAGGCCCACAACGTCCTCACGGCCGCGCACCATGGACTGCCACCACTGGCGCTTGATGTTCTCCTTCAGCTCCGCACCCAGGGGTCCGTAATCCCAGGCGGAACGCGAACCACCGTAGATCTCGCCGGCCTGGAAAACGAAGCCTCTCCGCTTGGAGAGGGAAATGACCTGGTCGAGGACGGATTTTGGTGCCATGGGAACTCCAATTTCTACAGGGCCGCTGGGTGCGGTCCGCGGTTTCTGGCCCCGAAACCCCGGCTGGTTGCCGGGCGGGGGTATGCGAAGGGGAAAACAGTGCAGGAAGCTGCGTGTCCTAGCCTACCGGGCGCTACCTCCGGAAGGCTCCCCGCGGCCACGGAAGGGTGGCGATCACGATGGCCGCAAGGGTCAGAACAGTGCCGAGGACCGTGGGTACCTCCACAACGCTGCCCGGCGCCGGCACCAGCAGGTCAAGCCCGAGCGAGCCAAGGAGCTGTCCCGCAATCATCCCCAGCCCGGTCACCAGCACACCCAGGCTGCGAACCAGCAGGGCTCCGAGGCCGATGAACACGCAGCCCATGGGGCCGCCGAGGTAGTACCACCACTCGCCCGGCAGCGGGTTGCCCGTACCGGCCACAGCCACCTTGACGAGCCAGGCCACCCACAGCACACACGTGCCGGCCATGAAGTTCACCAGGGTTGCCGCGATCGGGGTGCCGTAGTGCATGGTGGCAGTGCCGTTCATCGCCTGCTGGAAACTCATCAGGAAACCGGCCAGGACGGGAAGCATGACCGGCAGAATGAGCTGGGCGGGGTCGCCTCCTGCGGCGGCCGCTCCGCCGTCGGACGCACCGGAACCTCCACCGAAACGCGGCGACACCGCCCACGCGACGGCTGCAATGGTGAGGATGCAGCCGATGACACGGATGCCGGTCACTGCTTTCTTGCCGCCCGGACCGATGCCCAGCCGGTCCACCAGCAGCCCGCTGACCGTCTGTCCCGTGACAGTGGACACGGTGAACAGCGCAACCCCCAGCAGTCCGATGGTGAACGACTGGGCAAACACGAAGAAGGCGCCGATGCCGCCGGCCAGGACGTAGTAGGGCGGGAAGCGCCGTTCGCGTACGGCGGGAAGGATCCGGGCCAGGCCGGCCCTGCCGCGCGGCAGGATCAGCGAGACGAGAATCATCAGGACCAGGCCGGTGCTGAAGCTGACCACGGCGGCGGCAATGCCGTCTCCGAGGCGGGCGCCGAGCGCGCCGTTGATCCGCCCCTGGGCGGGGATGGCGAGGCCGGCGGCCACGGCCATCGGAAGACCTGCGGCAAGGGGCAGCCGCGGTGCGTGGGTCATTGCGTTTACCTAACGTCAGGCATCATTGCTTGTATGAGCAACCAGGAAATCGAAGACATCCCCATCCGCGACGACATGATCCGCCTCGGTCAGCTCCTGAAGCTCGCGAATCTGGTGGAGGACGGCGTCGAGGCCACCGAACTGATCAAGAACGGCCTGGTCAAGGTCAACGGAGAAATCGACGACAGGCGCGGGCGGCAGCTCCATCACGGGGACACGGTCACGCTCAACAATCGCACCGTCCGGATCAGCGCGCCCGGCGCCTGACCCCGGGGGACGTCGGAACAGTTACCGCGAACGGCTACTTGTTCAGCACTTCGTGCGTCAGGAACTCTGACACATGGCCGATCTCCTGGGCATTGATCCCGTGCCACATTCCGGTGTACAGGACCTTGGTCAGCTTCACGTGGCTGCGGACCCAGCCCATCGTGTATTCGATCTTGTCCTCGGTGATCACCGGATCCTGCTGGTCACGCCCCCAGAAGAACGGCACCGTACCGTCGAGTTCGGCGTCGCGAAACTCGCCGTCGGGTCCGGCATCGACGACAAAACCGGAAAGTCCGACGACGGCGGCAAAGTCAGCGGGACGCTTCCGCAGCAGCGTGGTGGCCATGGCCATGCCCATGGAAAACCCGAGGAGCGTGATGGACGGGTGGCTGGTTTTCACCGTGTCGAGCCAATCGAGGACGTATCCTGCCGCGGACTTCACCGCCTCCAGGGAGTAATCGACGGCGCCGGTCAGCGGGAACCAGGAAAAGCCGGATCCCATGGCGAGGGGCGCACGGACTGAGGCCACTGCAAAGTCGTCCGGGAGCATGTCCGCCAGGCTGAGCAGATCCTGCTCGTTGGCGCCGTAGCCGTGCAGCAGGACGAGCAGGGGCTTGCCGGCCCGAGCTTCCTCAGGCTTGGACCACAGGACAACGGGAGCGGGAAATGAGTCGGCTAAAGTCATGGCTCCATTCTTACAGTTACCCGCCGGCAACTGCCTACGCTGGCGCGGCCGGGCCGGGAAGGGCAGGATGTGAACGTGGACACGGAGGCCGTTGTACGCACCCGACTGGCAAGCCAGCAGCTGCGCGACCCCGCGGCAGCTTCGGCGGAGGATGCACTGAAGAACCTCCTGGCCGTCCAGGCCCAGGAGTTTCCCTATGCCCGCTGGTCGCTTGCCCAGCGAACCGCCGGTGCAACCGCGAACGACGTCGAGCAGGCAGTCGCTCACGGACGGATCCTCCGGACGCACATCCTGCGGCCCACCTGGCATTTTGTACACCGCGATGATCTGCCGTGGCTTCGGGCGCTGTCCGCCCCGCGCCTGCACCAGGCCAATGCCGGAATGTACCGCCGGGCCGGTATTGACCCGGCAGCAGCGGCCCGCAGCGGAGCGGCATTGGCAGCCGCCGTGGCGGGCGGCCGGCAACTGACGCGCGAACAGGTGGCGGCCGAACTCGAGCGCGCCGGCTTCGTTGCCAAGGGACTTGTCCTGGCCTACCTGATAATGCACGCAGAAATCAGTGGCGTGCTCGTCAGCGGAGCGCCGGTGCGGAGTGCCTCTGGCGCGGTCCCGCAGACGTACGCGTCCTTCGCTGAACGGGTTGGCCCGGACGCGGCCGGGGAGCTGCCGAGGGAACAGGCCCTCGCTGCCTTGGCGGTGCGGTATTTCCGGAGCCGCGGGCCTGCCACCGTCAAGGACTGCGCAGACTGGTCCGGGATGACCATGGCCGACATCCGCCTGGGCGTAGCCCTTGCCCTGGAGGACGATCCCGCGGCGCTCGAGCAAGCGGTGATTGACGGCGTCGTTTTCTACCTCGACCCTGGAGCCGAAACTTCTGGAGCCGTAACCCCGGGCCATGGCAGCGCGGAACACTCCGGTTCCGCCCCGCGCATCGATCTGGTCCAGTGTTATGACGAATACATCATGGGGTACTCCGTCTCCCGCGGATACCTCGGCGGGACCGCGCCTGCCTTCCCTGTGAACGACGCCCCCATCCATGTTGTACTGCTGGACGGTCGCATGGCCGGCGCCTGGCGGCACAGCTTTGTGCGGCCTGGGACACCCGGCCAGCGTTGCCACCTCGACATCCGGATGAGTGGCCCCCTTGGCCCGGCGGAAGGCCTCACCGCGGGAGCCCTGGCGGACGGAGCCCTGGCGGACGGAGCCTTGGCCGGCGCGTTGGACCGCGCGTTGGACCGCGCCGTGGCAGAGTATGAAGCGTTTCTGGGGATGCCGACAACGCGCTGACCGGCACACCCAGGGCTTCGGGGACTAAGCTGGATTGACACCCATGAGAGGCCCGCACTGCTATGAACAACCTGTTCTTCTGGATCATCATTCTGTCGTTCCTGATTCCCATCGGGTTGCGCATGTACCGGAGGTCGGTCCAACGGCGGGAGCAGGACGGAAACTTCTACGGGCAGAATCCGGGCGGGTTTCCGGGCCAGTTTCCGGGCCAGGGCAGGCCAAAGAACACGCCCCGGGACGGCTACACGCAGCAGGACTACATGAGCGGAGGCTTTGGCCATCCGCCGGCCCGTGACCGGGAGCAGCTTCCGCCTCTGGACCAGCCGTACCCGAATACGCCGTACCCCCAGTTCCCCCAGGCCGGCCAAGTTCCCCAGCCCGGCCAAGTCCCGCCGCCTGGAACACCTTTCGGGCAGCCCGGCGGCGTTCCCTATGAGGACAGCCCTGAGTACCGCGCCAACCCGCCGCAGCCGCAGCAGGCCGGTCCGCAGCCGGAAACGGGCCCGGCCACTCCCCCGCCCCCGGCCGCCCCGCAGGGTTACCGCGCACGCAAACTGGCCGAGCTCGACCAGCAATACAGCAACGGTGAAATCTCCATGGAGGAGTACATGTCCCGGCGCAACGACATCATGAACGGCTAGCCGCACAGGCTTCAGGCCGCCCGCGCCGTTTCCGCCCGGAACCGTTTGCGCGCTTTGGCAAGGCGCCGGTGTTCACGTCGTTGCTCGCGTCCTTGGCGTACTTCTTCGGGGCCCACGCCCTCACGCTGGATTTCCGGCACCAGCAGGGTTCCAGGCAGAGGCGGCGCGGTCGAATAGTAGCTGTGCCCGGTGGGGGTCCGTACCTCGAGAGTGTGCCTTGATCTCCCTGTGCCCGCTTCTCCACGGCCAGGCGCCCGGAAACGAGGTTTCACCGACCATCCATGCGATTCTTTGGTGTGGTTGCAGGCCTCGCAGAGTCCGGCGCCGTTGCCCGAGCTCGTGGTCCCGCCGTCATGCCACGGGATGATGTGGTCGTGGTGCCGGATCGGGGCGTCGCAGTAGGGCGTGCGGCAGGTGTCATCACGAGCGTGAATGAAGCGCCACAGCCCCGCTGGAAAGAGCCTGGCCCTCGAATCCATGGCGACCAGCTCGCCGCTGCCCGGGGCGGTGTACAGCCGCCGAAGCCACAGACCAAAGGCAGGGTCATCGGAGGCGGTGCCGCCGCCATATTGCAGGGTCTCCCTTGCCCAGGCTGCCGGGACCACGCCATAGCCGGGAAAACGGGCAGGTTCACTGTCACCTTGGAAAAGGGTCCGGTCGGTCATGATCAGCTGAATCTCGACGCCGGTGACTCCGCCGGGCGTGCCGGTGGCCCGCTCGACCAGGGTATCGGCCATGATCTGGCCCTCGGAGCGCGCATCTCCATCAGAACGTGCTGTGTCGGCATAGCGGCTCAGCGCCGCATATACTGCCACTCCTGCCTGTACGGGCAGCAGAGCGGTCAAGTAGGTCATCGTGTCCGGCGCTGGCCGCAGGCTGACTCGCCGCTCGGTCACGGCATGACTGGCCCGCTTCACCACCGAGTGTGGCTCCAGCGGGTAGGCGGCAGCCCGCACCGCCGCAATCAGGGCGCGGTCGCCCACGCCTGCAAGTGCCCCGGTGTCCGGGGCGAGCTCTTCATCCACAGCGCACCGGTCCGCCGCGGACAGGCATGCCGTCTCGCGCACCAGCAACGTAGCCCGCCACTCATTCAACTCCCCGGACTCCAGGGCTCCGAGAGTGCGCGGCATTTCCGTCACCAGCGCCTTCGCAAGGCCCAGCAGCCGGCCGCCACGGGCCGGAGACTCCCGCCGGGCCAGTGCGATCTGCGCGCCGACACCCTGACCCAGCTCATCCGCCGGCAGCCCGGTCTCGGCCTGCTCGCGGCGCTGCAGCACATCAAACGCCACCGCGACCCGGGCCTGCAACGCA
This sequence comes from Arthrobacter sp. GQ119, assembly GCF_059759125.1. Taxonomy (NCBI): domain Bacteria; kingdom Bacillati; phylum Actinomycetota; class Actinomycetes; order Micrococcales; family Micrococcaceae; genus Arthrobacter; species Arthrobacter sp. GQ119. The sequence goes on from NZ_JCAXEA010000001.1 coordinate 146,764, forward strand.
GCCGCAGCCGACTTCAGATCCTCCAGATCCCGCAACTGGTCAATCAGGGCAGCGCTGTCAGCGCACGGCTGGACAGCGGCGAGGAACGCGGCCAGATCGCTGACCGTGACACCACCACCCGCTACTGCCGCTGTCGGAGCCTGATCCGGCCCGCCGTTGCCTTCCATGAGGACAGTCTTTCAGTGGGCACGGACATTATTAGCGGCCGTGAAGCAGCGACAGCCCGCGCCCCGCCGCTGTCAGCGGAGGGACGCGGGCTGTTCTGCTGCAGTCTGTCCTGCTCCAGGCTGCCCTGCTCCAGACTGCCCTACCCCCAGACCGGGTGGGGTTCGGCCTGCCGGCTAGTCGACCTGCGGGAACCCGAGATCGATGACGGATGTGGACGGATCGGGCCAGCGGGTGGTGACCACCTTGCCCCGCGTGTAGAAGCGGATGCTGTCCGGGCCGTACATGTGCGTGTCGCCGAACAGGGAGTTCTTCCATCCGCCGAAGGAGAAGGTTCCTACCGGGACGGGAATCGGCACGTTGACGCCCACCATTCCGGCCTCGACGTCGAACTCGAACTGCCGGGCGGCGCCGCCGTCGCGGGTGAAGATGGCCACCCCGTTGCCGAACTCGTTCTCGTTAACCAGGCGGACGGCGTCGCTGTACGTGTCCACGCGCACCACCGAAAGAACCGGGCCGAAGATCTCGTCGTCGTACACCTTCATGCCGGGCTTGACGTGATCCACCAGGCTGACGCCGATGAAGAAGCCGTTCGAATCGAACTGCTGCGAGCGCCCGTCGACGACGACAGTGGCGCCTTCGTCTTCCGCGCCTGCCACGTAGGAGGCCACGCGGTCCCGGTGCTCCGCCGTAATCAGCGGCCCCATCTGCGACGACGGGTCGGTGCCGGGACCGATCTTGAGGTCGGCCATCCGGCTCGTGATTGCCTTCACGAGGTCATCGGCGATGTTGCCGACAGCCACGAGCACGCTGACCGCCATGCAGCGCTCCCCCGCCGAACCGTAGGCCGCGGAGATGGCCGCATCGGCCGCCATGTCCAAATCGGCGTCGGGCAGGACCACCATGTGGTTCTTGGCGCCGCCCAGCGCCTGGACGCGCTTGCCATGATCTGCCGCGCGCTTGTAGATCGACTGGGCAATGGGCGTTGAACCCACGAAGCTGACGGCCTTCACGTCCGGATGTTCAAGCAGCACATCGACGGCCTCCTTGTCGCCCTGCACGACGTTCAGCACGCCGGCCGGCAGCCCGGCTTCGGCAAAGACCTCTGCGATAAAGACGGCCGAGGACGGGTCCTTCTCGCTGGGCTTCAGCAGCACGGTGTTGCCGCAGGCGAGCGCACTGCCGATCATCCAGAGCGGCACCATGGCCGGAAAGTTGAAGGGCGTGATGCATGCCACGACGCCGACGGGCTGCCGGACCGAGTGAACGTCGACGCCGCTGGAGACCTGTTCTGACCGCTCACCTTTGAGCATGTGGGACAGTCCGGTGGCGAACTCGATGTTCTCGAGGCCGCGGGAAATCTCACCTTCGGCGTCGGAGAGCACCTTGCCATGCTCGCTGGTCAGAATCGCCGCGAGCTCGGATTTGCGCTGCATCAGGATTTCGCGGACCCGGAAGAAGATATTGGTGCGCTTCGCGAGGCTCGTGGCCCGCCACGCAGGCAGCGCCGCCTTGGCCGCCGCGATGGCCTCCTCGACCCTGGCGGCCGAGGCAAGCGCCACTTCCTTCTCCTGCTCTCCGGTGGCGGGGTTGAAAACGGGTCCGAACCGGTCGGCGTCGCTGACACGGCTGCCGTTGATGAAATGGGGAATGGTTTCCATGGAGTGTCTCTTTCTTGCGCAGTTTCTTGGGGGCACGGGACTGGGACGTGCCGGGTAAATACAGGGCGCCCGCTACTTTGGCGGGCCCGGCTACTTGGCGGGCTGCAGGGAACCGTCCACGAGCTTGATGATCATCGAGCAGTCCTTGCCCGACTCTCCCGCGTCAATGAGCTGCTGGAACAGCTGCTGGACGTGCTTGCCGATTTCCAGCGGCGTCCCGGTGTCCTCCGCCGCGCTGATGGCCAGGCCGATGTCCTTGTTGGCAAGCTCAGTGGTGAACGTCGGCGCGAAATCGTTGTTGGAGGCGGCGGTGGAGACCACGCCGGGCACCGGATACCAGGTGCGCAGGGCCCAGCTGTCCCCCGAGGAGACCGAAGCGATGTCCCAGAACACCTGCTTGTCGAGGCCAAGGCGATCGGCCAGCACGGCACCTTCAGCCGTCGACGCCAGGTTGATGAAGAGCATCAGGTTGTTGCAGATCTTGGCTGCCTGGCCCGTGGTGGCACCGCCGGTGGGAATGATGTTGGAGGCCATCGGCCCGATGTAGCCCGTGGCGTCAGCCACCGCGCCCTCTTCGCCACCCACCATGAACGTGAGCGTTCCGGCCTTCGCCCCGCTCATTCCGCCCGAGACTGGGGCGTCCACGAAGCGGAAGCCGGCGGCAGCGGCGGCGTCGTGCAGTTCCTGGGCGGACGCGATATCGATCGTGGAGGAATCCACCAGGAGGGTGCGGGTATCGGCACGGGCCAGGACCCCGTCCGCGCCAAGGTAGACGGCCTTGGCGTGCTCGCCCTTGGGGAGCATGGTGAAGACGACGTCGGCGCCGTCAACCGCCTCGGCGATGCTCTGCACGGGTTTCACTCCGCCGGCCTCCGCGGCGGCGACAGCAGCCGGGTTGAGGTCGAATCCGCGCACCTCGTGCCCGGCCTTTGCCAGATTTGCTGACATGGAACCGCCCATGTTCCCCAGGCCGATCCAACCGACTACTGCCATCGCGTAAGCTCCTTTGCTTTTGGGTCCGGCCTCCGGGCCGGAAGATCTCTGTCAACCATCACATCCTGCTAGAGTGCAATCAAGGGGAAAAACTACAGATGGTATGTGCACTGATGCACATTGGGTGAAAGGACGCCAGGTGCGTCGGCTTCCAAGTCCGGACGATTTGCTGATTTTGCTGACCGTCGCCCGCCTGGGGCGGTTCAACGCCGTCGCGGAGACGCTGGGCACAACTCACACCACGATTTCCCGCAGGATCATGGCGCTCGACAAGCAGTTGGGCGGGCGTACGCTGGAACGAAGCCCGCATGGCTGGGAACTGACAGAGCTCGGAGCGTCAGCGGTCGCGGCGGCCGAAGCCATTGAAGAAACCCTTGGTTCACTCTCGGGCCTCATCGGCGAGGACAAGAACGCGCTCTCCGGCCTGGTGCGGATCAGCACATCGGACGGGTTCGGCGCCGAGTTCGTGGCCCCCGCGCTGGTCCGCCTCCAGCGCCGGAATCCGCAGCTGAATGTGGAGATGCTCAGCGCCACCCGGAAGGTCAGCCAGAACAGGTCCGGCGTGGATCTTGAAATCGTGGTGGGCCGGACCGATGTCAGCAACGCCCAGCCCATCTTCCTTTCCAACTACTTCCTGCGGCTCTATGCCAGCCCCGCCTACGCCGCAGAGCGCGGCCTGCCTGAAACGCTCGACGCCGTTGGGCAGCACGGCTTTGTGTCTTACGTTGAATCGGCACTCCAGGTGGCCGAGCTTGGCCACCGGGCCTCACAGCTGCCCATGCCGAAGTCCAGCTTCCAGGCAACCAGCATCTTTGCGCAGGTGGAGGCGGTACGCCGGGGTGCGGGCATCGGCCTGCTGCCGAATTTCATGGTGGCAGGCAGGCCCGACTTCGTGCCGGTGCTCCCGGACGACTTCCAGCGCCAGCTCGCCGTCTGGGCGGTGGCGCGGCCAGAGTCGCTGAGGTCCGGCAGGGTGCAGGCCGTCCTCGCGGCCCTCAAGGACGAGGTGCAGGAACGCCAGGACGTGCTCACGGCCTGACGCCGTCTGCCTGTAAAGGCTTTCAGGCCGGGAACACACCTCCGGCACGGAACTGAGTCAGGCACGGAACAGCCGCCTGACCACCTCTCCTGCGGTTAGCGCGTCCAGGCCCTCGTTGATCTCTTCCAACGGCTTGGTATCCGTATGCAGCAGCTCAACGGGCAGGCGGCCCTCACGCCAGTACCCCAGGTAGAGGGGGATGTCCCGCTCGGGCAAGGCGTCGCCCATGTAGGAGCCCAGCAAACGCTTGCCCGCACCGGCGAACTGCAGGGCGGGCACCGTCAGTTCTGCGGAGGGGTGCGGCAGCCCCACGGAGACCACGGCACCGCCGCGCGTCACGTGCTCCAGGCAGGAGGCAATCACGCGGGCGGAACCCACTGCTTCGATGGCGGTGTCCACGCCGTCACCGGTGGCCTCCGCGATCAGCCGCGCAGCCTCCTCTGGCGTGCCGACGGCAGTGGCACCGCAGTCCAGGGCGAGCTGGTGCTTGCTGGTGTTGGGGTCAATCGCGATCACGGCCGCGGCGCCGGCGAGGGCCGCTGCCATCACTGCGGAGAGCCCGACGGCTCCGAGGCCGAAAACGGCCACCGACTGGCCGTCGTCGACCGCTGCCGTATTAAGGACCGCCCCCATTCCGGTGAGCACGGCGCAACCGAACATCGCGGCCACCGTGTCCGGGACGTCGTCGTCAATGACCACCACCGATTCACGGGCCACGACGGCATAGTCTGCAAAGGCGGAGACGCCCAGGTGGTGGTTGATCCGTTCGCCGGACGGAGCCCGGAGCACCGCCTCACCATGCAGAAGGTCACCTGACCCGTTGACTTCGGCGGCACGGTGGCACAGGGCGGGACGCCCGGCCTTGCAGGCCCGGCAGGCGCCGCAGCTGGGGACGAAGACCAGCACAACGTGGTCCCCCACGGAAACGTCCGTAACGCCGTCGCCCACGGCTTCGACCCGCCCTACTGCTTCGTGCCCGAGCGCCATTGGAAGCGGCCTGACCCGGGACCCGTCAACCACGGACAGGTCTGAGTGGCACAGGCTCGAGTAGGTGATGGCGACGCCGAGTTCCCCCGCGCGCGGTGCGGGCCGGTCCAGCTCCTGCACGAGGAGCGGACGGGCTTCGGCGTAGCGGGTTCCGGAGGGAACGGTGGCATAGAGGACAGCTGCTCGCATGGAATTCCTGCCTTTGGGTGGATTGCCGGCACGCAGCTGCCCGGGCCTGCGTGGTCGCGGGTCCGGGCAGCTGGGCCGGCTGTTGTGCTTGCTTCCTGGTGGCTACTTTTTGCCGGCGGCCAGAAGGTCGGCGGTGCCCTGGGCGTCGGCGGCGTCGACGTCGTGCAGAGAAATGCCGCGGGTTTCCTTGAGGAAGAACACCGAGATCAGGGTCACGATGCAGGCCCCGAGGAGGTAGAGCGCCACAGGGGTGGAGGACTTGAAGCTGCCCAGCAGGGAGGTGGCGATGATCGGTGCCATGGAACCGGCCACGATGGACGTCACCTGGTAGCCCAGCGAAACGCCGGAGTAGCGCATCCGGGTGGGGAACATCTCGGCCATGATGGACGGCTGGCCGGCGTACATGAGGGCGTGGAACATCAGGCCGATGGTGATCGCGGCGAGGATGATGAGGTCATTGGCGGTGTCCATCATGGGGAAGGCGAAGAAGCCCCAGGTTCCGCCCAGGATGGCGCCGGCCATGTAGACGGGACGTCGGCCGAAGGCGTCGGACAGCTTGCCGACCAGCGGGACCGTGCAGAAGTGGATGAAGTGCGCCACCAGCAGGAGCAGCAGGATCCGGGACGTGTCGGTCTGCACGACGACCTTCAGGTAGGTGATGGAGAACGTCACCACGAGGTAGTAGAGGATGTTCTCGGCAAAGCGCAGGCCCATGGCGGTGAAGACGCCGCGCGGGTAGCGGCGGAAGACCTCGGCGACGCCGTAGCCCTTCTTCTCGACGGTGACTTCCTTGCGGGCTTCGAGGAAGATCGGTGCGTCCTGGACCTTGGTGCGGATGTAGTAGCCGATGATGACGATCACGGCAGACAGCCAGAACGCCACGCGCCAGCCCCAGCCGAGGAATGCCTCCTGGGACAGCGTGGAGGAAAGGGTGAACAGCACGCCGGTGGCCAGCAGGTTTCCCATGGGAACGGCCGACTGCGGCCAGCTGGACCAGAATCCGCGGGACTTGTTGGGGCTGTGCTCGGCAACGAGCAGCACGGCGCCGCCCCATTCACCGCCGACGGCGAAGCCCTGGACGAAGCGGAGGAACACCAGCATCGCCGGGGCCCAGTAACCGATCTGGGCGAAGGTGGGCAGGCAGCCCATGAGGAACGTGGAGACACCCACCAGGATGATGCTCAGCTGCAGCAGCTGCTTGCGGCCGAACTTGTCACCGAAGTGGCCAAACACGATGCCGCCAATCGGCCGGGCCACGAAGCCCACGGCGTAGGTGACGAACGCCGCGATGATTCCATCCAGCTCCGTCCCTGAATTGGGGAAGAACATCTTGCCGAACACCAGGGTGGCTGCGGAGGCATAGAGGAAGAACTCATACCACTCCACCACGGTTCCGGCCATGGAGGCCGTAACCACTTTCTTCAGGCCCGAGGCCTTGACATCGGTTTCCTCTACGCGGCTTGCGGCCGGGTTTTCCGTACTCATTGTGTGAACTCCTTCGGCGTCTTCGTCGACACCACATGGGACCAGGCTCTGGCGGACCTGTGATGTGTGCCACTGGCCGCCGTTTCCAACGAGTATGGTCTGCCCCTGCCGCAAGCTCAACGACAAATAGTGCAGGGCGCATCTGCATAAATGCACAGACACGGGGCACTAAAGCCATCGCCTGCGGCGTCGGAGCCGGTCCCGGGAGCCGGAGTTCAGGCTGGGAATCAGGCCGAGAAATGCCCGCGGAGCTGGGCGCTGAGCTGCCCGATCTCGGTGAGGAAGCCGTCGTGGCCGATCGGCGCTTCGATGACATGGACATCCACGTCACCCGGGAGGGCGTCCGCGAGTTCACGTGACTGGGACGGGAAGTACAGCCGGTCCGAGTCGACGGCGGCGATAAAGAAGTCCGCCGTGGTCCGCGCCAGCGCTTCCTTCAGGGTTCCGCGCCCTCGGCAGATGTCATGGCTCATGAGGGCTTCGGTAATGGCGATGTAGCTGTTGGCGTCGAAGCGCTGGACGAGCTTGCTCCCCTGGTGGTCCAGGTAGCTTTCCACCTGGTACCGGCCGCGGTCCCGGAGGGCATCCGCCTGCAGCGGAGCTTCGCTGTCCTGGGCGTTCCGGCCGAACCGGAAGTCCAGCTCGTGCGCCGAGCGGTAGGTAATGTGGGCGATCCGGCGGGCGAGGGCCAGCCCCGCTTCCGGGATCGGGCCCCCGTAGTAGTCGCCGCCGTTGAAGTTGGGGTCCTGGCGGATGGCGAGGGTCTGCGCCTGTGCAAAGGCGATCTGTTCGGCGGTGCTGCTCGCCCCCGCGGAGATCACGCCGCAGCGGCGCACCCGGTCGGGGAAGGTGACCGCCCACTCCAGGGCGCGGGCGCCGCCCATGGAACCGCCCACAACGGCAAACCAGCTGCTGATGCCGAGCTGGTCAGCCAGGCGCGCTTCGGCAACGGTGGAGTCCCGGAGGGTCACCAGCGGGAAGCGCGAGCCCCACGGCTTGCCATCAGGAGCGGCCGACGCCGGTCCCGTGGATCCGTAACAACCGCCCAGGATGTTGATGGAGACGACAAAGAACCTGTCCGTATCCGCCGGTGCACCCGGTCCGGCCAGCTGCTCCCACCAGCCTTCCTCGTCCCCGCCGCCCCGCGTCACATGGGTGCTCCCGGTGAGGGCGTGCTCCACCAGGATGGCGTTGGAGCCGTCGGCGTTGAGCGTCCCCCATGTTTCGTAGGCAAGCGTGACGTCTGGGAGGAATCCGCCGGCCTCGAGCTCGATGCCGCCGATGTTGGCATACTGGACTGTGCCGTCGGGAACACCGTCCGGAACTCGGCCGTCCAGAACTGTGCCATTGGGAGCTGTGCGATCCTGCACTGCGCCGTCGGGAACTCTGCCGTCCGGCACATCGGTGCGGGTAACGGAAATCGTCATCGGTATACCTCTTCTACGCGCTTGCCCGCCGCCAACTGGCCGGCAGGCCAGGTCTTCACCCGGGGCACCCCACCGCGGAAGGAGGGTTGCCGGCCAGCAAGCCGGGGCTGTCGCTGGCACTCATGACCTGGACCAAGCTTACGAAAGGGCCCACGCTCCGCGCGAAGATTGTGACGGCTATGTGACTCCAGCGGGCCCTGAAGGCTGGCGGCGGGCACCGGAGCGGATCCCGGAAATCTGCTCTTCCGCACATAGCCCGAACGGGTTAGGCAACCCTTAGCTGAGAGCCGCGTCACAAGATGCCAAGATGAGGGCATGCGCATGGATCACGTCTCTTACGCCTGTGAACACGATGGCCTGGCGGCCACCACTGAACGAATTTCGTCCGCCCTCGGCGTTGAAGCCGTGAAGGGCGGAGTACACCCCCGTTTCGGAACGCGGAACATGATTATCCCGCTCGCGGGACACAAATACCTTGAGGTCGTGGAGGTCCTGGACCACCCGGCGTCGGACAAAGCCCCGTTCGGACAGGCCGTGCGCGCACGCTCTGCCGCCGGCGGCGGCTGGATGGGCTGGTGCGTCGAAGTGGACGACCTCGCCCCGTTCGAGGAGCGTCTGGGACGCGCCGCAGTCAACGGCAACCGCAAGTTCCCGGATGGCCGCGAACTCGTGTGGAAGCAGATCGGCATCCTGGGCCTCATTGCGGACCCGCAGGTCCCGTACATGCTGAAGTGGGAGGGCGATCCTTCCCTGCACCCGTCCAACGCCTATGACAGCAACGTGAAGATGTCCAGCCTCACCATCGCTGGCTCCGCCGAACGGGTCACCGAGTGGCTCGGTGAGCCTGTCGAACGGCCCCTGGAGGATGTCGCCGTCAACTGGATGGCTCCGCACGGCACCCCCGGCATTCTGTCCGTCACGTTTGAAACCGCAGCAGGCGCCGTCACCATCTGACGCGCGCGGCAGCAGGCTGCAACTGCACAGCACGCTGCCACTACACTTCGGCCGCCATCAGCGGGTGTCAACGACGCCACCCACCGATGGCGGCCGAATTATTTTCCCTACCCCAGCCCGATGCTCTTTCCGAACAGGCTGAAGCCGACAAAGGCCACTATGTCCAGCAGTGCATGGGCGATGACCAGTGGCATCACCCGCCGGGTTTTGGTGTAGATCCAGGCGAACACCACGCCCATGATCGCATTGCCGATGAACGGCCCCAAGCCCTGGTACAGGTGGTAGCTGCCGCGCAGCATGGAGCTGGCGAAGATCGCCACCGGCACGGACCAGCCGAGCTTCCCGAGTCGGTCCAGCAGATACCCCACCACAATGACTTCCTCCACGATGCCGTGGCGGACCGCGGAAAGAATCAGGACGGGAATCGTCCACCAGTACGCGTCCAGCGCGCTGGGGATGATTGCCGTCGTAATACCCAGCGCGCGGCCCGCGGCATAGAGGCCCAGAGAGGGAATGCCGATCAGCGCCGCCAGCCCCAGTCCCTGGAGCAGGTCACGCCCGGGGCGGGCGAAGTTGAAGCCGAGCTTCCGGAAAGCCGAGCCGCTGTCACTGTCCGTCCCGGCCTTGGGCTGCCGCTGCTCCGTCATGAAGTACAGGACCAGCAGAACGGGCACCAGCGCGAAGATGATGTCCAGGAGCTGGTAGGTCAGATCGAAATATTCGCGAGTGCTTTGCGAACGGTTCAGCGTGGACGTGCCTTGGGCGAGCGGCGCCTGGCTCATCTTGTCCAGGAGCTGCACCACCGAGTAGGCGGCCGACTGGCCCAGCGACAGTCCCAGGACTATCCAGATTTCGATCCGCAGACGACGGCGGGAAGGAACCAACATGTTCCTATCTTGCCTGCAGTTGCTGGTACTTGCCTGTTGGGCTTCCGGACGTATCTGCCGCTGTTGGGTACCAGGCTGGCCCTATGCTGGGAAACTATGAGTGCGCCCGGGAAAATCATCATGATCCGGCACGGCCAGTCCGCCGCCAATGCCGACACCTCCATTTACAACCGGGTGCCCGACTACAGGATTCCGCTCACGCCTTTGGGTGTGGACCAGGCCAGGGCCGCCGGAGAACGCATCCGGCGCGAGCTGGATGGCCAGCAGGTGAGCGTCTATGTCTCGCCCTATCTGCGCGCCTACCAGACGCTGGAAGCACTCGATCTGGGCTCGCTCACGGAGCGGGTGATCGAGGAACCCCGGCTCCGTGAGCAGGACTGGGCCAATTTCCAGATCTCCGGCGACATCGAGGACCAGAAAGAGCTGCGGAACGCCTACGGCCACTTCTTTTACCGGTTCCGCGAGGGCGAGTCCGGGTCGGATGTCTATGACCGCATTTCGTCATTCATGGAGACCCTGTACCGGCACTGGGCCAAGCCGGACTACTCCCCCAACGCCCTGCTGGTCACGCACGGCCTGACGATGCGCCTGTTCTGCATGCGCTGGTTCCACTGGTCGGTGGAGTACTTCGAGTCGCTGAACAACCCGGACAACGCTGAGATCCGGATGCTGGTGCGCACCGGAGACGGCAAGTACGAACTCGACCAGCCCTTCACGCAATGGGTGGAGCGCCGGGTGGACGAGACCGTCCTCGACGCCCCGCCCGTGGTGTTCTAGGGCCAGCGGCTTTCTAGGGCCAGTGGTTTTCTGGAACGCTGCTGCCTTCTATGGCGCCGGCTCCCTAGGCCTGCCGTGTCCGCGGCGTTTCCGGCGCCACGATGACTTCGGTGCCAATGGCTTCAAAGGCGGCCTTGTCCTTGGCCGAGATGCCGGAATCGGTGATCAGCCGCGTGAACGCATAGCCGTCCATGGTGGCGAAGGCCCGGCGGCCCACCTTGGACGAGTCCGCAATCACGTAGGACACGCTGGCGCGGCTGGCCAGCAGCGCGTTGACGGACGCCTCGCCTTCCCCGGTGTTGGTGGGGCCCACCTCCGGATCGATGCCGTTGACGCCGATGAACGCGATGTCCAGCACCACCTTCTGCATGATGATGTCTGTGTACGGTCCCACGAGCTCGTACGAGCGCGGATTGAGGATGCCGCCGGTCACCATGACCTTGATATTGGGCCGCACCGCCAGCTGGCCGGCGATGTTGATGGCGTTGGTGACCACTGTCAGCGTGGGCTGGTTGGACGGCGAGTTGAGGTCCTCACGGGTGGCCAGGATCTGGGCCAGGGCGGTGCTCGTGGTGCCGCCGCAGAGCCCGATGACCATGCCCGGAGAGATGAGGGCCGAGGCGGCGAGGGCGATCTCCTGCTTGGCTGCCGCGTGGTCGTCACGGTTGTACCGTCCGGGGAGGTCGTAGGCCAGCGCGCCCGTGGTGGCCCCGCCCCGGGTCCTGGTCAGCAGCCGCCGCTTGGCCAGGCTGTCCAGGTCGCGCCTGGCCGTGGCCGGCGACACTCCGAGCCGGGTGACGATTTCGTCCACCTCCACCTGCCCGGTTTTGGCAAGGAGATCCAGGATCGCCGTCAGTCGGTCGGTGCGGGTCATGCTAGCCTCTCGGTGATCAAACTGCCGTCAGAATTGACGTTTTCTGATTGTAACAGACGGCAAACGATCATCTAACGTCACGCGGACGGCCGGACCCGCGGTCCTACCGGGCCCTGACCCCGGCCCGCCACACGGCGTGCGTCAGCGGCATTCCCGGGCGGTAGGCCAGGTGCGTCGCGGCCGGCGCGTTGAGCACATGCAGGTCCGCGCGGTGCCCGACGGCGATCGACCCCACCGCGCGTTCGCCGTCGGCGTCCTTCCCGGACTCACGCCCCAGCGCCAGTGCGCCGCCGTATGTCGCGGCGCGGACGGCTTCGTGCACGCTGAGTCCCATCTGCAGCACAGCGGTGGTCACACAGTATGCCATGGAACTCGTGTAGGACGTCCCGGGGTTGCAGTTCGAAGCCAGCGCCACGGGCACTCCGGCGTCCAGGAGGCGCCGCGCGGGCGCGAGCGGCTGGCGGGTGGACAGGTCGCAGGCCGGCAGGCAGGTTGCCACAGTGCCGCGTGAACCAGTGCCAGCGCCGGACCAGCTTGCGGCCAGCGCGTCGACGTCATCGTCGGACAGGTAGTTCACGTGGTCCACGCTGGCGGCGCCGAACTCGACGGCGAGCCGGACGCCCGCTCCGGGGCCCAGCTGGTTGCCGTGGACGCGCAGCCCGAGGCCGGCGGCGCGGCAGGCCTGCAGCACGCGGCGCGACTGCTCCTCGGTGAAGGCGCCCCGTTCGCAGAACACGTCGGCCCACTGCGCGTACGGGCGGACCGCTTCCAGCATCGCCCCGCAGACGAGGTCCGTGTACTCGTCGGCATCCATCCCCGCCGGCACCAGGTGCGCCCCGAGGTAGGTGACTTCGTCGGCCACCGTGGACGCAATCCGTGCACTCCGTGCCTCCTGCTCCACATCCAGGCCGTACCCCGTTTTGGTCTCCAGATACGTGGTGCCCTGTGAGACTGCCTCTGCCACCCGGCCGAGTGCGAGCCGCGTGAGGTCATAGTCCCCGGTGCCGCGGGTGGCCCCGGTGGTGACTGCGATGCCGCCGGCGCTGTAGCTCTCCCCGGCCATCCGGGCCTCGAATTCCGCGGTCCGGTCACCGGCAAATATCAGATGCGTATGCGAGTCCACCCAGCCCGGAAGCAGGGCGCGGCCGCCGGCGTCGTACGAATCATCCGCCGCCGGCGCGTCCGCCGCGGCTCCGAGCCAGGCGATCCGTTCCCCCTCGATCACCACAGCGGCGTTCCGTAATACACGCTGTTCGCGGTCCTGGGTCATCAGTTCGCCGATATTGGTAAGAAGGGTGCTCATGAATCCATTCTTCAGCGCCGGATGGACCACCGCGTCGCAGCGAGCGCCTCTGCTGTCCGGGATTCCGGACCCGGGCCCCCGCCGGAGCTGTGTCCAAGTATCTGGGCAGCGGCGATTTCGGCAATCGCGGACGACGTCTGGAACCCGTACCCGCCCTGGCCGGCGAGCCAGTAGAAGCCCGCCGCTTCGGCGTCGAAACCCGCCACGGGGATGCCGTCCGCCGCTTCGGTTCGCAGGCCTGTCCATGCGGTCCGTACGGCGCCGATGCCCAGCGTCGTCAGGGAATTGAGCCGGGCGATCAGGCGCTCCACGTCGCCGGGGAACGGCCGGGCGTCCTCCGCTGCGCTGACAACGTGTTCCGACGGCGAGATCAGGACGTCCTCCCCTTCCCTGCGGAAGTAGAAGGAGTCGTCCGCTGCCGCCACCATGGGGGTTCCCTCAGGGAGGGAATGTCCGACGGCGGCAATCGCCGCGGTGCGCCGGTACGGCTGGAGGCCGAGCTTTTCCACACCGCTGATGACCGCCACCTCGTCCGCCCACGCCCCCGCCGCGTTGACGAGCACGCCGGCCTGGAACGCCTCCTGCCCTGCACCGATCTCCCACCCGCTGCCGAGGCGCTGGGCCGAATGGAGCTGGGCACCCGTGATGATGTCCGCGCCCGCTGCCTCGGCCCGCGCCCGGTGGTCCTCCAGGAGGACCGGCGCGTTGCAGGCGAAGGAGCCGTTATCCAGGCCTGCCGCGGAGAAGCTTCCGGGCTTCAGGACCGGGCACAGCTCCAGCGCTTCGGCGTGGCTGATCATTCTCATTCGGCTGCTGGATCCTGACCTGACGGTTTCCTCGTCGCCGACCAGCATGAAGCTCCGCGGGGCCAGCACGGGCACGGGAAGGGCGGCGTCCCGCGCCGAGATCAGTTCCAGCGTGCGGACCGTCAGCTCCTGGACCACAGGCGGGCCAAAACTGGGGATCAGCTGCCGGGCCGAGCGGGAGGACGTGTGGTACGCCAACTGCTGCTCGGCCTCGACCAGCGCCACGCTGCAGCTGCCTGCCAGGGTGGACGCCAAGGACAGGCCGGCGATCCCGCCGCCGACAATGACCACGTCATAAGTTGCTGTCATGGCTCCATCCTTGCAGACGGCCGGGAACTATCCAGCTACGGTGTTCCGGCTCTTCACGAAGGCCCGGACGCACGTTTCGACGTCGTCGGAGCTGTGCGCCGCTGACAGCTGCACGCGGATGCGGGCGGCCCCACGCGGCACCACAGGGAAGCTGAAGGCCGTGACGAAGACCCCGTTCCGGAGCATCTCGTCGGCCACTTTCGCTGCCTGGACGGCGTCGCCGAACATCACCGGAACAATGGCGTGTTCGCCGTCGAGCAGCTCAAAGCCCTCCTCCGTCATGCGGCGGCGGAACAGCGCTGCATTCTCGAACAGGCGTGCCCTCAGCTCGCCGGAGGTCTCCACGAGATCGAGTGCCTTGATCGTGGCAGCCACGATGGCCGGGGCCACGGAATTGGAGAACAGGTAGGGGCGGGCCTTCTGCCGGAGCATGGCCACCACTTCACGGCGGCCGGAGACATAGCCGCCCGACGCCCCTCCGAGTGCCTTGCCGAAGGTGCCGGTGTAGATGTCCACACGGTCAGACACGCCTGCGTGTTCCGGGGTTCCGGCCCCGGTGGCACCCATGAAGCCGACAGCGTGGGAGTCATCCACCATGACGAGGGCATCGTGCTTTTCGGCGAGGTCGCAGATGGCCTCCAGCGGCGCCAGGTAGCCGTCCATGGAGAAAACACCGTCCGTGACGATGATCTTGCGGCGGGCTCCCGCGGCCTCCAGGAGCTTGGCTTCGAGGTCGGCCATGTCCTGGTTGGCGTAGCGGAATCGCTGCGCCTTGCAGAGCCGGATGCCGTCGATGATCGACGCGTGGTTCAGGGCGTCGGAGATGACGGCGTCCTCCGGACCGAACAGGGACTCGAAGACTCCGCCGTTCGCGTCGAAGCAGCTGGAAAACAGGATGGTGTCCTCCGTGCCGAGGAACTTGGACACACGTGCTTCAAGCTGCAGGTGGAGGTCCTGGGTGCCGCAGATAAACCGGACGCTGGCCATGCCGAAGCCGCGTTCGTCCATGGCTGATTTGGCCGCGGCGATGATGTCCGGGTGGTCGGCCAGGCCGAGGTAGTTGTTGGCGCAGAAGTTCAGGACCGGCGAGGGCTCCTGCCCGATCTGGCCTGCGGCGATGCGGTTGGCCTGGGGGGAATCGATGTGCCGCTCGGTCTTGTAGAGGCCGGCAGTACGGATCTCATCCAGTTCGCTCCGCAGCTGGTCTTTAATTGCTGAATACATAGGGGGCTCCTCGGCTCGTCAAAAGTCTCGTTGGGGTGATGATGGGGATCAGGGCTGCTCAGAATTGTGACCAGTCGAGCACAACCTTGCCGCCGACGCCTGCGCGGGCAATATCGAAGCCCTTCTCCCACTGCGCGGCCGGCAGCACGTCCGTGACCACGGCGGAGATGTTGGCGTGCAGGCTTGGGTTGGAGGACAGCATGGCGCTCATGGCGTACCAGGTCTCGAACATTTCGCGGCCGTAGATGCCCTTCAGGGTCAGCATATGGGTGACCACCTTGCCCCAGTCGATGTCGATCGGCTGGCTGGGCAGGCCCAGCATCGCGATGCGGCCGCCGTGGTTCATGTTGTCGATCATTTCCGGCAGTGCCGTGGGGTGCCCGGACATTTCGAGTCCGATGTCGAAACCCTCACGCAGGCCCAGTTCGCGCTGCGCCTCCCGGACACGCGTCGTGGAGACGTCGATGGCCAGGTCGACGCCGAGCTGCCGGGCCAGCTCCAGGCGCGGCGCCGAGACGTCCGTAATGGCGATCTTGCGGGCTCCGGCGTGGCGGGCCACGGCGATGGACATGAGGCCGATGGGTCCGGCGCCGGTGATGAGCACATCCTCGCCGACCAGCGGAAAGCTCAGGGCCGTGTGCACGGCGTTGCCGAAGGGGTCGAAGATTGCCCCGAGTTCCGGGGTCACGGAGGAATCGTGGTGGACCCACACGTTGGTTTCCGGGATGACCACGTACTCGGCGAACGCGCCGTCCCGCTGCACGCCAACGCTCACCGTGTGGATGCACATCTGCCGGCGTCCGGCGCGGCAGTTCCGGCAGATGCCGCAGACAATGTGCCCCTCGCCGGAAACCCGGTCCCCTACCTTGACGTCTCTGACGTCTTCCCCGATTTCGACGACTTCACCATAGAACTCATGCCCGGCGATGAGGGGGGCCGGGATGATGCTCTGGGCCCAGGCGTCCCACGACTGGATGTGCAGGTCCGTGCCGCAGATGCCGGTGGTCAGAACCCGGATCTTGACGTCGTCGGAGCCGGCTTCGGGCTCCGGACGGTCAACGAGCTCGAACCCGGCTTGCGCGCCGGCCTTGTACAGAGCCTTCATTGGCTTCCTTACGTTGGGCATGCGCTCAAGCTGCATGCGGGGTGGAATCTCCCTTCATTAGAGCCACTCCAACGCGTTAGCACAAGGGGATTTTTCTCAATCGACGATTTAGGAAAAGCTAAGGCATAAGATGGGGCCATGGAAATCCACCAGCTGGAATTGCTGCGCGAGCTCGGTGCCCTCGGAAGCGTCAAGGCCGTGGCGGACACGCTGCTGGTCACGCCGTCGGCCGTCTCCCAGCAGCTGGCACAGCTGCAGAAGAGCGTGGACGTTCCGCTCACGCGCAAGGAGGGCAGGAATCTGGTCCTCACGGAGGCCGGGCAGGTGCTTGCGGACGCCGGCGCCGCCGTCGTCAGCGCGATGGCCGATGCCCGCATGGCGATAGGCGCCTACCACGGCTCCACGGTGGCCCCGGTGACTGTCAGCGGGTTCCACAGCGCCGGGCAGGCACTGTTCGCGCCGCTCGCACGGCTGCTGGACGGGCCCGACAAGCCGAAAGTCCAACTGTTTGATGAGGACGTGGCACAGCAGGACTTCCCCGCCCTCACGGCGCGGTACGACCTGGTGCTGGCCCACCGCATGGACCACAGTCCGCGCTGGCCCACCGAGCGGGTGGCGGTGATACCCCTCGCGCATGAGCCCCTCGACGTGGCGCTTCCGGCCGGACACCGGCTGGCCGCCCAACAGTCGCTGGAACCGGAGGACGTCGTGGGCGAATCCTGGGTAACCAGCCGCACGGGCTATTCACCCGCGGACGTGCTGTCCGCCGTGGCCGCCGTATCCAGCCGTGAACTGAACATAGTGCACCGCATCAACGATTACTCCACGGTGGCGGCGCTGGTGGCCGCGGGCGGCGTGATCGGTCTGCTGCCGAGGCATACAGCACGGCCGGTGCTGAGTCCGGACATTGTGTTGCGCCCGCTCAGGGGCATCAGCACCCGCCGCAGGATCGATATCCTGGCCCGGCCTGAGAACCTGAAGCGGGCGTCCGTGATGATGGTGTGCGAAGCGTTGGAGGACATCATGGCCCGCCTCGTCCACGATTAGGGCACGTCGTCGCCCTGGCCCCGGCCTTGGCCGAGTCCCTTACCGTGACCGAGTCCCCTGCCTTGGCCGAGTCCCTTACCGTGCCCGAATCCCTTGCCTTGGCCGAGGCCTTTTCCCTTGCCGCCGGCGCCTTCAATGATCGTCGTCGCGGCGATGGACGCGCTGTTCTTGACGCCCCTGATGCGTACGGTGTCCCCCTGCTTGAGGTCCGCTGCTGTGGCGGCCGAGGGCTTGGCGCGTTTGCCCGCGTCGTCCTTGGGCGCGGTGCCGTCAGGAGCGGCTGCGGCCTGCTTGCGGATCCGGGTGTCGGCACCGATGGCATAGGCCAAGGTGTAGCCGTCCTCGCTCTTGACCGTGATGGACGTCTCGCTGACGGACTCCACGGTGCCCAACTGTGTGATCCGCGTTTCAAGGGTGCCGTCGCCCTTTTTGACAACGCTCTCGCTGTGAAGCTCACGCCCCTTGCCCTGGCCTCTGGCTTCCTCCGCTTTGCCCTGGCCGCCGGGCGCTGGCGGCGCGGGCTGTGAGGAAACCAGGGCGGCATCCTCGCTCCCGGCGGTCTCGCCGGCGGCCCGGACCGCCGCTGCTCCGGCCCCGCTCAGGGCGAGTACTACGGCGCCGGCCAGCAGGGCGCGCCCCAAAATGTTCGGTTGTAAAGCCGGCATGGCATGTCCTTCCTCCGCACCGGCGGGACTCCGGCGCCCTCAATCCAGACTTTAGGGTCGGGACCTTATGGAGAACATGGAGCCTAAAACCCGTTAACCCTCAACTGGGTGGCAGTAGGTGTCGTTCTGAGCCCTCAAAACGACGTTAACTGCCACCCAGTTGGGTGAAAGCGTTAGGCGCTGACGCCCAGCTTTTCCAGGATCAGTTCGCGGACGCGGCCGGCATCGGCCTGTCCCCGGGTGGCCTTCATGACGCCGCCGACGATGGCACCGATGGCCTGCACTTTGCCGCCGCGGATCTTGTCCGCGACGTCGGGCTGTGCGGCGAGGGCTGCGTCGATGGCTTCCAGGAGGGGACCGTCGTCGGACACGACGGCGAGGCCGCGTTTCTCGACGATCTCGGTCGGGGTGCCTTCACCGGCGAGCACGCCGTCCAGCACCGCGGTGGCCATCTTGTTGTTGATCTTGCCGTCTTCCACCATCTTGCTCAGTTCAACGATGGTGGCCGGTTGGACGCCGAGCTGGCCGGGATCGACGTCGGCGTTCTTGGCACGGCCCACGATCTCACCCATCCACCACTTGCGTGCCACGGAGGCCGTGGCACCGGCGGCGATGGTTTCCTCGATTTCATCCATCACGCCGGCGTTGACGACGTCACGGAATTCGAGGTCCGAGTAGCCCCAGTCCGCCTGAAGCCGCTTGCGGCGGGCCGCCGGAGGCTCGGGCAGGGTGGCGCGCAGTTCCTCGACCCATTCGCGTGAGGCGACCACGGGAACGAGGTCGGGTTCCGGGAAGTAGCGGTAGTCATCGGCGTCGGATTTTGCCCGGCCGGACGTCGTGGTGCGGGTGTCCTCGTGCCAGTGGCGGGTTTCCTGGATCACCGGCTCACCGGATTCCAGCACGGCGGCGTGCCGCTGGATCTCGTAGCGGACGGCGTGTTCGACGGCGCGCAGCGAGTTGACGTTCTTGGTCTCGGAGCGGATGCCGAAGCGTTCGCGGCCGTGCGGGCGCAGTGAGACGTTGGCGTCGCAGCGGACGTTGCCGCGTTCCATCCTGGCGTCGGACACGCCGAGGTTCTTGACGATCTCGCGGACCGCGGCCACGTAGGCCTTGGCCAGCTCCGGGGCCCGGGACCCGGCGCCCTCGATGGGCTTGGTCACGATTTCCACCAGCGGGACGCCGGCGCGGTTGTAGTCCACGAGCGAGTAGTCCGCGCCCTGGATGCGGCCGGCGGAGCCGCCGAGGTGGGTCAGCTTGCCGGCGTCCTCCTCCATGTGTGCGCGCTCAATTTCGACGCGGAACACGGTGCCGTCGGAGAGCTCGATGTCCAGGTGGCCGTCGTACGCGATCGGTTCGTCGTACTGGGACGTCTGGAAGTTCTTCGGGGTGTCCGGGTAGAAGTAGTTTTTCCGGGCGAAGCGGCAGTAGTCGGCGATCTTGCAGTTCAGCGCCAGCCCGATCTTGATCGAGGACTCCACCGCGGTCTTGTTCAGCACGGGGAGCACGCCCGGCATGCCGAGGTCCACTTCGTTGACGTTGGTGTTGGGCTCATCGCCAAAGACGTTGGGGGCGGAGGAGAACATCTTGGTCTTGGTGTTGAGCTCCACGTGGACCTCGAACCCCAGGACGGGATCATACTTCTCCATGGCCTCGTCGAAGCTCAGGATTGGATCGGACATCAGTGTGAACCTCCGTGGCTCGTAACAGTCTCGGCGAGGGAAGGTGCCGGCAGTTCGGGAGCCGGCAGTTCGGGAGCTTTGTCCAGCAGCGGACCGCCCCATTTCTCCTCAAGCAGGGATTCCAGCACGGCGCCCACCCGGTACAGGCGCGCGTCCTCGCGGGCAGGAGCCAGGAGCTGGATGCCGACGGGCAGCCCGTCCTCATCGGCGAGGCCGCCGGGCAGGGACAGGCCGGGAACGCCTGCCATGTTGGCCGGAATGGTGGCGACGTCGTTCAGGTACATGGCCAGGGGGTCGTCCAGCTTTTCGCCCAGCTTGAAGGCCGTGGTGGGGGCCGTCGGGGAAATCAGGACATCGGCCTTGGCGAAGGCGGCCTCGAAGTCGCGCTGGATCAGGGTGCGGACCTTCTGCGCCGACCCGTAGTAGGCGTCGTAGTAGCCGGCGGAGAGGGCGTAGGTGCCCAGGATGACACGGCGCTTGACTTCGTCGCCGAAGCCGGCGGCGCGGGTGGCCCCCATGACGCGCTCAATGGTCATGGGCGGCTGCTCGGGAAGCACACGCAGGCCGTACCGGACGCCGTCGAACTTGGCCAGGTTGGAGGAGGCCTCGGACGGCATGATGAGGTAGTACGCACCGAGGGCGTACTTGAAGTTGGGGCAGGAGACCTCGACGATTTCCGCGCCCGCCTGCCTGAGCAGCTCGAGGGACTCGTTGAAGCGGTTCTCGACGCCGGCCTGGTAGCCCTCGCCGTGGAGTTCCTTGATGATGCCGATCTTCATGCCGTCCACGTTGCCCAGCCGGGCGGCGGCGACGAGGTCGGCCAGCGGGTCGGGCAGCGAGGTGGAGTCGTGCGGGTCGTGGCCGCCGATGACCTGGTGCAGCAGCGCCGAGTCCAGGACGGTGCGGGACACGGGGCCGATCTGGTCCAGTGAGGACGCCATGGCGATGGCGCCATAGCGGGACACGCCGCCGTAGGTGGGCTTCACGCCCACGGTTCCGGTAACGGCGCCCGGCTGGCGGATGGATCCGCCGGTATCGGTGCCCAGGGCGAGCGGTGCTTCGAAAGCGGCGACGGCGGCCGCCGAGCCGCCGCCGGAGCCGCCGGGAATGCGGTCCAGGTCCCAGGGGTTGCGGGTGGGGCCGTACGCGGAGTGCTCCGTGGAGGAACCCATGGCGAATTCGTCCAGGTTGGTCTTGCCCAGGATGGGCATCTTTGCGGCGCGGAGCTTCTCCACGACGGTGGCGTCGTACGGGCTGTGCCAGCCTTCCAGGATCTTGGATCCGGCCGTGGTGGGCTGGCCCACCGTGACGATGAGGTCCTTGACGGCGATGGGAACGCCGGCAAGCTCGTGCAGTTCGTCGGCCGCAGCGCCGCCGGCGGCGCGGATGGCGTCCACTTCGGCGGCGACGGCGAGCGCCTCTTCGGTGTTGACGTGCAGGAATGCGTGGACGCCGCGGTCTCCGCCATCGACTGCGGCGATGCGGTCCAGGTGGGCCTGGACAACCTCGACGGCGGTGACTTCCCGGGCGGCCAGCCTGGCGGCCAGCTGGGCTGCGGTGAGGCGGATCAGCTCGGTGCTGTTGTTTTCAGTCATCTGTTTTTATGCCTCATCCAGGATGGCCGGGACCTTGAAACGGTTCTCATCGGAATCCGGAGCTCCGGAGAGTGCCTGCTCGGCGGTGAAGGTGTGCCCCACCACGTCCTCGCGGAACACGTTGTTCAGCGGAATCGGGTGTGAGGTGGCCGGAACGTCGTCCCCGGCGGCTTCGCTGACGGACTTCACCGCATCTACGATGACGGCCAGCTCGCCGGCCATCCTGTCCAGCTCTTCAGCACTCATCTCAATGTGCGCGAGCCGCGCGAGGTGCGCGACGTCGTCACGGTTGATCGCAGCCATGGATCTCCCCTGCAAAGTTCGAATTGTTTTCCGATCCAGTCTAGTGGGCAAACGTCAGTGCCCGCCTGACGACCCCCAGCGGGCTCCAGGCGGGCACATCCGGCCGCGCGGCGTGCCGCGGGCAGCTACAGGTTAGCCGATGCCGATGGCTCCGGTCAGCATCCCGACGGCAAGCATCACCAGGGAGACCACCGCGCTGCGCCACAGCACCTTCTTGTGGTGGTCGCCGAGGTCCACCTTGGCGAGCGAAACCAGCAGCAGGATTGCCGGAACCAGCGGGCTCTGCATGTGGAACGGCTGTCCGGTGATGGAGGCGCGGGCCATCTCGGCGGCGCTGATGCCGTAGTGGGCGGCGGTCTCGCTGAGGACGGGCAGCACACCGAAGTAGAAGGCGTCGTTGCTCATGAAGAACGTCATGGGGATGCTGAGGACGCCGGTGATGACGGCCATGAGCGGCCCCATGTCCGAGGGGATGATCTGCACGAGCCAGGCGGACATGGCCTCGACCATGCCGGTGCCGGTGAGGACTCCGGTCAGCACTGCGGCGGCCATGACCATGCTCACCACGGCAACGATGGACGGGGCGTGGGCGATGAGCTGGTTGGCCTGGTCCTTGACGTGGGGGAAGTTCACCAGCAGGGCGATGGCCGAGCCCACCATGAAGACGTACGGCAGGGGCACGAGGTCGGCGATGAGCATGCCCATCACGGCGACGGTGAGGCCCAGGTTGAACCACTGCAGCTTGGGACGGAGGGTCTTGCGGTTCGGGTCCAGTGCCGTGTCCGCCATGGCGGTGTCGCTGTCGTCGACCAGTGTCTCGGTGCGTTCCAGGACAGCCACGGACGAGCCTTCAGGAGAAAGGCCGGCGGGGGCCACACCGGCAGGGCCGGAGACCTTGCCGCCGCGGCCGGTTCCGCCGCCGGCGGTGCCGCCGTCGAACCCTTCAGCAGTTTCAGGGACACCCCAGATTTCCGGCTGGGTGGCGCGGAGCCGGTTGCGCTCCTGGATGCCAAGCAGCCAGGCGAAGGCCAGGACGACGGCGATGCCGGCGAGCAGCGACGGGAGCATGGGGACGAAGACGTCGTTGACGTCGATTTTCAGGGCGGTGGCGGCGCGGGCCGTGGGACCGCCCCACGGCACGATGTTCATGGTGCCGTTGGCCAGGCCGGCCACGCAGGTGAGGACCACCGGGCTCATCTTCAGGCGGAGGTAGATCGGCAGCATCGCCGCGGTGGTGAGGATGAACGTGGTGGAGCCGTCGCCGTCGAGGGACACGGCGGCAGCGAGCAGGGCGGTGCCCAGGACAACCTTGGCGGGGTCATTGCCCAGCTTGCGCAGGATGAACCGGACCAGCGGGTCGAACAGCCCGACGTCGATCATCAGGCCGAAGTAGATGATGGCGAACATCAGCAGGGCGGCGGTGGAGGTCATGGACTTCATCGAGTCCATGACCATGTCGCCGATGCCGAGGCCGGCGCCTGCAAACAGCCCGAAAACGGTGGGGACAATTATGAGCGCCAGCACTGGCGTCAACTTTTTCGTCATGATCAGCACCATGAATACCGCGATCATGGCGAATCCAAGTAATACCAGCACGGCCGGCTCCTTTTTAATGAACGGCACCACCTCGATGTGATGCGCACTACAGACGTTAGAGTGGCCCGGGTCACGGCAGTGCCTTTGGCTCAATTGATTGGCATACTGCTTATTGGGAGCATTTTGCGCATTCTGCTCACGGCCCCGCCCGGACCGTCTGCGCACAAGCCGGTAATGTCTACCCACGTCCTTGGCAGCCCTGCCTGCCTTTTCTTGCGTCGAGGAGGAGCGCCATGACCGCACCGTCCCGGCGCCTGCCGCTGCGGTTCTCCACGCAGACCCTGCTGCTGCAGCTGGGCGTGGTGCTCCTCGTCGTGCTCCTCAGCGCAGCCGTCCACGCCTGGCTGACCTACGAACGTCTGGGGCGCGAGGCGGAAAACCAGGCGCTCACGCTTGCCCGGACCGTGGCCTCGGACCCTTCAGTGCGCGCCGACGTTGCGCAGATCAGCCGACAGGAAGGCACTCCCCCGCGGGACCGGCTGTTTGCCGGTCCGCTCATGGCGGCGGCGGAAGGTGCACGCAACCGGACCGGCGCCCTGTTCGTGGTGATCACGGATGAAACGGGACTCCGGCTGGCCCACCCCGAGGCCGACCGGCTCGGCGAACGCGTCAGCACGGATCCTTCGGAGGCGCTGGCGGGCCACGAGGTCACCACGCGCAACACCGGGACGCTGGGCCCGTCGGCCGGCGCCAAGGTGCCGGTTTTCGCACCGGGTGCGGAACCCGGCGCCGGTGGCGCTGGTGCCGGTGCCGCCGGCACGGTCGTGGGCGAAGTCAGCGTGGGCTATTCCACCGAGACAATTGGCCAGAGCCTCCGGCGCGACATCGTGCCCATCGCCGTGACGGCGGCGGGATCGCTCGTGGCAGGTGTATTGGCCTCGTTCCTGCTCCGGCGCCGGCTGCACCGGCTCACGCTCGGCCTGGAACCGGAGGAGATCAGCACGCTGGTGCATGACCAGGTGGCTGTGCTGGAAGGTGTGGACGAGGGCGTGGTGGGCGTCTCCGCGGACGGCCGCATCAGCGTCTTCAACGCCGCAGCGCAGCGGCTCCTGGGGCAGCCCGACCTGACCGGCACGCTGTGGTCCGGGGCACCGGTTCCCCCGCAGCTCAGGGCGCTGACCGAAGCCGACGCCAGGGAGGGCGAAGCCGTGGAGCTGATCGCCGGCGGCAGGGTCCTGGTGGCGAGCGCCCGCAAGGCCCTGCACCGCCAGGAGGACCTCGGCTGGGTGGTCATGCTCCGGGACCGCACCGAACTGCAGCAGCTGACGCGCCAGCTGGACGCCGTCGGGACCATGTCCACGGCGCTCCGCGCACAGCGGCACGAGTTCGCCAACCAGCTGCACACCATCGCCGGCTTCATGAGCATCGGCCAGCACCAGCAGGCACGTAAATATCTGGAGAAGCTTGCCGCCACCGGGCCGCTGAAATTCCCGGTGGACCAGGCAGAGCTCCTGCAGGACCCGTACCTGCAGGCGTTCGTTGGCGCGAAGGGCGTGGAGGCGGACGAGCGCGGCGTGGCGCTCCGGATCGGGCCGGAGACCCTGGTGCGCGGGCAGGTCACGGAACCGCAGGACGTGACCACAGTCCTGGGCAACCTGATCGACAACGCGGTGAACGCCGCCGTCGCCGGTTCGGCCGGCGAGCGGTGGGTGGAACTTGAACTCCTCGACGAACCGTCGGACGACGGCGGGACCCTGCACATCGTCGTCGCGGATTCAGGCGACGGGCTGCCGGGCGGAACTGATCCGGAGGCCGTGTTTGCCGAGGGATTTACGACGGCGGCGGGCCAGGTCTGCACCGCAAGTGGACCCGTCCGCTCCGGAGGGGGACCCGTCCGCTCCGCAGGCGGCCAGGGCCTGGGGCTGGCTCTCGCCCGGCAGCTGGCGCGGCGCCGCGGCGGCGACGTCCGGGTGTTGGAGCCCGGCGGCGCGGGCGGACCCGGCGCCGTGTTCATGGCGACGCTCCCCGGTACCACCAATTCCGGCAAGGACTGACGGGCCGCGTGACAGGCAAACCTCCATATGAACGAGACACGACGATAGGACGATGATGTCTGAGGATTTCCGGGTGCTGATCGTGGATGACGACTTCCACGTCGCAAAGCTCCATGCCGCCTACGTGGATTCGGTGGCGGGATTTCTAGCCCTGCCGCCGGCCGGCTCGGCCTCACTGGCGCTGCAATCCATCCACAGCCTGCGGCCGGACCTGGTGCTGCTGGATGTGTACCTGCCCGACGCCTCGGGCCTGGATCTCCTGCACCAGCTGGACGTTGACACGATGATCCTGAGCGCGGCCTCCGATGCCGCATCGCTGCGGACGGCGTTCCGCCGCGGCGCACTCGGATACCTGCTGAAGCCGTTCACCGCGGAGTCTCTCTCCCAGCAGCTTCGGTCCTATGCCCGGTACCGGCGGATCCTCGGCCAGCCGGGGGCGTTGGACCAGGACACGGTGGAACGGGCCAAACGCGCCCTGATTCCGGGGGAAGTTTCGCCGTCGGCCAGGCCGCGCTCGGCCACTGAAGCGGCAGTGCTGGAATCACTGGTGCCGGGCGAACAGTACTCCGCAGCCGACGTCGCCGGGCGCGTCGGGGTGTCCCGGGCCACCGCCCAGCGGTACCTCTCATCGCTGGCGGATGACGGCTCCGTCGAAATCCAGCTCCGGTACGGGACCACAGGCCGGCCCGAACACCGCTACGGCCTCCCCTCCTCCTAACCAAGTAGCGCGAACTTGCAGCTAATGCCCTCAAAACCGGGATTTGAGGGCATTAGCTGCCAGTTCGCGCGGGGGGTGTAGGTGCTAGCTGGCGCTCTTCTGTGCGACCAGTTCGATTTCCACGAGCATCTCGGGATCGAGGAACGGCAGCACGTGAACCAGGGACAGCGTGGGGCGGATCTCGCCGAAGACCTCGCCGTGGGCACGGCCGGCGTCTTCCCACTTGCTGATATCGGTCACGTAGAGCTTGGACTGCACGACGTCGCCGAGGCCGAAGCCGGCGTCGGCAAGGACCTTTTCCAGCTTCTGCAGGATGTACTTGGTCTGCTCATAGAAGTCGCTGCCGACGATGCCGTCCTCGCCGCTTGACGACGTGGCAGAGATGTACAGCGTGTTGTCCACCTGGACCGCGCGGGAATAGCCGAGGGTCTGCTCCCAGACGGAGCCGGTGCCGAAGGTCTTGCGCATGGTGCGCCTTTCGCTGGGGCCGCACGCCCGCCGGCCGCGTTCGCAGCGGTGGGAAATGGGCCGGAGGAATGAGTCGGCACCACTCTAGGTCGGCTGGACGTCCAGCCGGAAAACCAGCAGCTTTATGTCGGTGTCCGGCACAAACCAGTCCCGCTCGGGAACACGACGGAATCCGGTCTTCCGGTACAGCCCGTGGGCGCTCTCCCAGGTCCTGCCCGTGGTCAGGGCCACGGCGCGGATGCCGTCCAGCGACCTGGCGTGCTCGATGATGGCTTCGACCATGGCCAGGCCCGCGCCGCTGCGCTGCACCGCAGGGTCCACCACGAGCATCCGGAATTCGAGTTCGTCGTCGAGGGCGATGTCCGCATACGGCTCGCCGGCAACCGCCAGTGTCACCGAGCCCACGACCTGCCCGTCCCGCTCGGCGACCCAGATGGTTGCCTGCGCCGCGCGCCGGGCCACGTCCTGGATCTGCCTCATGTACGGGTGGTCTGCGCTGTTAAAGTATCCCGCCGCCAGGTAGGAGTCGCGGGTAATGCGCGCTATCGCCTCGTAGTCGGCGGGGACGGCTGGACGGACAATGATCTGCGGCTGCACCTGTCAATGCTAGTTCCGGCTGCCGGATGCCCCGCGCGAAACAGGCGTTTCAGTGATTGAACTATCACCCCGCCTGCTGTCGTGTCAGAGCGGGAATTTGCCGGAAAGCTCCAGCGTGCCCGCGCACGTCCACGCCGCAAGCCGCTCCTCGTCGGACGGTCCGCCGTCCAGCGGGCTGGTCAGCCGCGGCCTGCGTACCCAGCAACCCGCTTCCTCGGCAATCAGCGCCCCCGCCGAAAAGTCGTGCTCGTTGAGGCCACGCTCACCAAAGGCGTCATGGGTGCCGTCTGCCACCAGGCACAGATCCAAGGCCGCGGAGCCGAGCCTTCGGATATCCGCAAAACCCTCCATGAGACCGCCGAGGAGACTGGCTTGGTCCTCCCGCGTGGCGGGATCGTAGCTGAAGCCCGTGGCAAGGATCTGCCCCTGGCGCCCAATCACGGGTCCAGTGAGCTGGGTCCGGCTGCCGTTGTGTTCGAGCCAGGCACCGTGGCCTCGGGAGGCGTAATACACGCGGCCCAGCGCCGGGGCGTTGACGACGCCGGCCAGCCACACGCCGTCGGCGTCGGCAACTGCCACGGAGGTGGCGTAGTAGACGATGTTGCGGATGAAGTTGGTGGTCCCGTCCAGCGGATCAATGGACCAGCGGAGACCGCTCGGATCCTCGGGGCGCGTGGTGCCCTGTTCCTCGCCGGTGATGATGTCCTGCGGACGGGCGGAGCGGATGGCGTCCCGGACCGCTTTCTCGGCCGCCACGTCGAAGGCCGTCACCCAGTCGCCTGCGGCGCTCTTATTGCTGACGTCCGCCAGGGCTGAGTCCTGGCGCGTGGAGAGGACCTCGGCACCGGCGGCAGCCGCCGCCTTTGCCACCTCAAGCAACTCGTTCACGTCCGGGCTCATTCGGCGCCGTTCCCGTCCAGGCCGGCGGATGCTTCCTCGGAGTCACCGGCGGGACGGTCATTGTCACCGTTGGCACCGGCGCCGTTCTGCCCGTTTGCCAGCAGTTCCCGGAATCCGGACTCGTCGAGGACGGGCACGCCCAGCTGTTCCGCCTTGTCCATCTTGGTCCCGGCGTTGTCTCCGGCGACCAGGTAGCTGGTGTTCTTGGACACCGAACCGGCCGCCTTGCCGCCGCGGACCAGGATGGCTTCCTTGGCCTCGTCGCGGCTGAAGTGTTCCAACGTCCCCGTGACCACGATGGTCAGCCCTTCGAGGGTGCGCGGCGTGGATTCATCCCGCTCATCCTCCATGCGCACGCCGGCAGCGGCCCAGCGGTCGATGATTTCGACGTGCCAGTCCTCGGCAAACCATTCCTTGAGCGCGGCGGCGATGGTGGGGCCCACACCGTCAACGCCGGCCAGTTCTTCTTCCGAGGCCTGCCGGATGGCGCCCATGGAGCCGAAGTGGTTGGCCAGGGCACGGGATGCGCGGGGGCCGACGTGCCTGATGGACAGGGCCACCAGCACGCGCCACAGCGGCTGGGTCTTGGCCTTTTCGAGTTCCTTGAAGAGTTTCCCGGTGGTTGCGGTGGGCTTGGACGGGGACTTGGCCGTGCCCTTGCTGTAGAAGTAGGGCACGAGTTCGTACTCTCCCGTGCCCACACCCTTGGTCCGCTTTTCGCGCCGGATCTTCACCGGGGCGAGATCCTCCGGCGTCAGGTCGAAAAGGGCGGCTTCGGTGGTGAGCGGCGGGACATCCGGCTCTGCCGGCTGGGTGAGTGCGATGGCGGCCTCCCAGCCCAGCGCTTCGATGTCGAACCCTCCCCGGCCGGCGAGGTGGAAAACCCGCTCGCGGAGCTGGGACGGGCAGGACCGCGCATTGGGGCAGCGGATATCGACGTCGCCCTCCTTCGCCGGGGCGAGCGGGGTGCCGCAGGACGGGCACTCGGTGGGCATAACGAAGTCGCGCACCGGCGGATGCTGCTGGTCACGCAGGGCGAGCACCGGACCCACGATCTCGGGAATAACGTCCCCGGCCTTGCGGAGGACCACGATGTCGCCGATTTTCACGCCCTTGGCCTTGACCACGTCCTGGTTGTGGAGGGTGGCCATTTCAACGGTGGATCCTGCCACCTTCACCGGCACCATGATGCCGAACGGCGTGACGCGCCCGGTGCGCCCGACGTTCACCGCGATGTCCAGGAGCTTGGTGTGAACTTCTTCGGGCGGGTACTTGTAGGCCACCGCCCAGCGCGGAACACGCGTGGTGAAGCCCAGGGCACGCTGGGTGGCGAAGTCATCCACCTTCACCACAATGCCGTCGATCTCATGCAGCAGGCTGTGTCGCTTGTCCCCGTACTTGGCGATGAATTCCAGGACTTCTGCCAGGCTGCCGAGCACCTCGAAGTACGGGCTGACGGGCAGCCCCCACTCCGCCAGCAGCTTGTACGTCTCGGACTGGCTGGCGCTCGGAAGGCCGTCGCGGGCGCCGATCCCGTGGACGAACATCTTCAGCGGGCGCTTGGCGGTCTCAGCGGGGTCCTTTTGCCGGATCGAGCCGGCAGCCGCGTTGCGCGGATTGGCCAAAGGCGCTTTTCCAGCCTCGATCAGTGCCTCGTTGAACTCAGCGAAAGCCTTGGAGGGAATGAACACCTCGCCGCGGACCTCCATCTCGGCGGGGAACCCGCTGCCGCTGAGCTGCTGCGGAATTTCCTTGATGGTGAGCACATTGTGGGTGATGTCCTCACCGGTGGTGCCGTCACCGCGGGTGGCCGCCCGGACCAGCTTGCCGTCCCGGTACAGCAGATTGACCGCCAGGCCGTCGATCTTCAGCTCGGTCAGCCACGCCGCTGCGGGGCTTCCAATCTTGGTGATGCCCGCCTCCGCCTTGGCGATCCAGGCTTCCAGCTCCTCGAGGGAAAACACGTCCTCCAGGCTGTACATCCGCTGCAGGTGTTCGACGGCTGCAAACGCCGCCGACACTTCCCCGCCCACTTCCTGGGTGGGTGAATCGTTGGATACCAGTTCGGGATGGAGCGCCTCCAGCTCCTCCAGCCGCCGGAACAGGGTATCGAACTCCGCATCGGATACGAGCGGCTCGTCCTCCTGGTAGTAGGCGAACCGGTACTTCCTGACGAGATCCGCCAGGTTCTGGTATTCGTCGCGGACCGACTCAGACGGAATCGCTTCCGGCTCGAGCTGGTCAATTCCGGATGCCTGGTCGGTTCCGGATGCTGCCGTTTCTGCGGGACCTGATGCTGTGCTCACAGACCTATCTTGCCTTACACCCCGGACATTGGGCCTGAACCGTCAGGCTTACCAGTGGCCCGCGAGGCGGTTCCTGGTCCACAGCGCGAGCACGAGGACGCCGAAGCCCACCAGCAGGACCCCTCCGGTGATGACGAAGACACTCAGGGTTCCGGCGTCCGGGCCTTGATCGTCCTTGCTGACGGCAGCAGCGTGGCTCGCCTTCGTGGGCGATTCAATCGGCTTGTTCCAATTGGACTCGGCCGTCGGGCTGGAATCGGAACGGCTCGGCGCGGCACTGGCCGTGGTGGGGACCGCCGTCGTGGGGGCGGAAGTAGTGGACGGTGCCGCAGTCGCCGTCGTTCGCCCCGTGGCCTGCGCGGTCGGAGCGGGCTCTGTGGTGGGGACAGCCGGAGCCGGATCCACGGAAGGCTGGGCCGGAGCCACCGGCTGTGTCGGTGCGGGCGCTGGCGGCTTCTTTGCAGGCGGCGGCGCCGGCGAAGGCTCGGCTGTCGGCGTCGGCGAACCGGTCGCGCACGGTTGTGTGGGCAGGCACAGCAGACCGGCCTGAGCGGCCCCCGCACCGGCTGCCAGCGCGACGAAGGCCAGCGCTGTGGCAGCGAGTCCGAGCACGAGCGCGGTCGGCAGGAAATGAGTTCTAGTCATGGGTCACCTTTGCTCCCGCGCGCAGGACTCCCCGCACCGAGTGTCTGTCCTGGGTATTTTCCTACAGGCCTTTTGGGACAACCAAATCCCTCACTGCCGGTTTTCCGGTGGCAGGGCGATCTGAAGCTTGCGCACCTTGCCCCTGCCCACGATGTAGCCCCTGCCGGGAATGAAGTCAGAGCTGACCCGCCCGAGCGATGTGTTGAGCAGGCTGTCGCCGTCAATGTCACCCGGGTTAATCAGGAGTCCGCGCCGTCCGGACTTGAACGGCTGGGCCAGCGACCATGCCGAGGACCAGGTGGAGGTCTCGGATTCACCCACGACCCACTGGTCGGCCTTGATCGAAGCCGTGACAAGCCGCTCCACGCCCGATTCGGCGAGGGTGCCCGTGAACTCCGTAAGTCCCTCGATGAAGATGGCCAGCTTCCCCGGGTTGGCCGAGGAATGGTCGGTCAGTGCCTCGACCGCCTCCTCGACGTCGTCGGCCCCCACCAGCGAACGGTTCCAGACCGGCAGTGATGCCACCGCGGATCTCCGCGAGGCGATGTACACGAGCTCGGTGTCGGGGTTTGAACGCCGCAGCGCATAGGCCAGCGTCACGAGCGCCACGGTCCGCCCGGAGCCCGGCGGGCCGGCAAGCAGCAGCGGGCCCTTGGCCAGGAGGACTGCGGGCTGAAGCGTCTCGTCGTCGACGCCGACCACGGGCTGGTCCGTCCGTCCGGCGGGCAGGATATCCAGGTCCACCTGCTCCGGCAGCCGTTCGATCCGCGGGGCCGGCTCCACGCCCTGACGAAGCATGGCCTCGCTGAGCTTGTGTACCTCCCGGGCCTGCAGGGCCAAGTTGGAGTTGCCGCCCAGAACGGCCAGTTGCACTTCGTGGTTGCCGAGGAGGCCGCGACCGGGAGGCGAGGCCTTGCCGAGGACGTCCTTCGGGACGTCCATGCTCATGTAGTCATCCTCGGAGGACAGCCGCAACACCAGCCGCCGCTGGATGGAGGCAAGCAACGACGGCGGGACCGAGTTGGGCCGGTCACCGGCAACAATGAGATGGATGCCCAGGGGACGGCCGTCTGTGGCCAGCTGCAGGAAGATGTCCCACAGCCCGGACAGCCGCGTGTACTCGTAGGCCTCCCGGAATGCGGACATGCCGTCCACGAGCACGAAGATGCGCTTCTCGTCCGGCATGCCGGCCAGCTTCCGGTACTCCACGATCGTGGATGCCCGGACCTCGGCGAAGCGGGAGGCACGGTCCTCGGCGAGGTCGCGGAGCCAGCGCAGGAGACGGCCCACCCGCTCGGCGTCATCGCCGTCGATGATCTCGCCCACGTGCGGGAGTTCCTCAAGCATTGTCAGGCCCGCGGAACCGCTGTCGATGCCGTACACGTGCACGGGGCCGCCGCGCGGCGTCACGGCGGCCGCGATGGCGATGCCCCGCAGGGCCGCGGACTTGCCCGAGCCGCCCGTGCCGTAAATGGCCATGTTGCCGTCCCGGTCCGGCTCGTAGAAGACCGTGGGCTGGTCCTGGCGGGCAGGATCGTCGGCGACGCCCAGCAGGAGCCGCTCGTCGGTGCGCGGGTTGGGGAGCAGGGAGAAGTCGTAAGTCAGGGCCAGTTCGTTCAGCCACGGCTTGCGTGGCGGTTCGATGGCCAGCATGTCCGCGGCGCGGATGACGTTGGCCGTCATCCGCGCGATGTCGTTGGGCCCTGCGGGTTCTTCCCTGAGGGCTGTCTCCGGCGCCGGGGTTTCCCAGGCGGGGCCGGAACCAAAGGCCATCTCCACGATGTCGATCTGCGGGCGCTGCGGCCGTTCCGTGGTCCAGCCGCCGGCGTAGCCGGTCTGGAAGCCCTGGATCCGGCCGGGACCGGTCTTCGCGGCGCCGCGCCCCGGAATGGAGGGATCGAAGTAGGCGGCGTCCGGTACCCCCAGGATGTCCGTGGCGTCGTCCTCATCGGCCATGCGCAGCGCGACCCGGAGGTTGGTGTTGGCACGCAGGCTTTCCTTGATGACACCGGCCGGGCGCTGGGTCGCGAGGATCAGATGCAGCCCGAGCGACCGGCCCCTGGCGGCGACGTCAACCACGCCGTCCACGAACTCCGGCACTTCGGTGGCCAGGGCAGCGAACTCGTCCACCACAATCACCAGGTACGGCGGCGCGTCCGGATCGGCGTCGCGCTGCAGGGCCAGCAGGTCCTTGGCCTTCTTTCGGTTCAGCAGGCGTTCGCGGTAGTGGAGTTCAGCACGGAGGGACGTCAGCGCCCGACGCACCAGGTGCGGGGAAAGGTCGGTGACCAGGCCCACGGTGTGCGGCAGGTGCAGGCAGTCGGCAAAGGCGGCGCCGCCCTTGTAGTCCACGAACAGGAAACTGATCCGGTCCGGGCTGTAGGCCGTGGCCATGCCCAGTACCCAGGACTGCAGGAACTCGGACTTACCGGCACCGGTGGTGCCGCCGACCAGCGCGTGCGGCCCTTCGTTCTTGAGGTCCAGGTACAGCGGCTCGACGCCCTTGGAGCCCACGAGGGCGCGCAACGATCCGTTGTCCTTGCGGTTCGCGACGGCGGTGGACCGGACGGAGTTGTTCTCCTGCCAGCGTTCAACCACTGCGTCGGGGTTATCCAGGAAGTCCTTGCCGATCAGCGCCGCATAGGACACGGCGCGTGGCAGGTTGGAGTCGTCCTCCAGGGGTTTCCCGGCGTCGACGACGGGCGAAAGCATGCGGGCCAGCTGGGCGGCGAGTTCAGCATCGAGGCTCTCGCAGCTGACGGGATAGGTGTGGCGCCCCAGCCTCACCTGCCCGGTGGTGGTGCCGTGTTCGCCGTCGACCTCCATGAAGTCGCGGCATGCGGCGGGAATCGCCTCCACGCCGGTGGCAACCCACAGAACGTGCACGCCGGCGTCGGGTCCGCGCTCCACCAGCCGGGTGAGCCGTCCACGGTCCACGGGGGCGTCGTCCTCGATGATGACCAGCACAGAGGGCAGCACCGGGGCGGGAACATCGCCGTCGTCGCCGTGGATGCCCGGCCTGAGGCCGGGGCCCTGCGACTGCAGCGCGGCTTCGCGCGATTCCACCAGATCCTCCAGGCGTGCCAGCAGGCTCGCCCCGCTGGCCGAGCCCGTGGCGAGATGGTCGCCGGCGAGCGGGCTGTGGCTCGAGCCAACGTGCGGAAGCCACTGCAGCCAGTTCCAGCGTTGCCGCGAACGGGCGGAGGTGATGGCCGCGACGGCCACCTCGGCGGGCGAATGGAGGCCCACCAGCTGCAGCACCATGCCACGTGCCACATCGTCCACCAGTCCCCGGGGCCCGGCCAGGCCGAACGCACCGGAGGAGCGCAGCTGCGACACCACGGGCACGCCCTCGATCTCCCGGAATTGCTGGAGGCATTCCTGGATTTCGAGCCGGAACTCCGCCTCGGTCTCCGCGGTGTTCGGTTCCTCGAGCGGGATCCGCGACGGAGCCGTCCCCAGCCCGAAGCGAAGGCCGAGGAAGCCCGGGTGCTCAGGACGGTGGGTCCAGAGCAGCGGGCCGAGCTTGTAAATGGAGTCCACGGTGTCGCTGACCGACGGAGCCTCCTGGAGCCGGACGGCCCGCTCCACCTGCTGCAGGGCGGTGAGCTCCTGCCGGAACGCGGCCATGGACTCCCGGTACTCCTTGAGCTGTTCCTTTCGTTCCCGCTTGCTCTGCAGTTTCTGGTCCACGTAGTGCCCGACGACGAACAGCGGCATCATCAGCACGAAGAGCATCGAGAGCAGGCTCTGCGTGACGGCGAACAGGACGGCCCCCATCAGCAGCGGGGCAACCAGCATGATGTAGGGGAACGCGTGGTGGTCCGGGCGTTTTGGTCCGGCGGGCGGGATCCGCCGGGCCGGCGCGAACCGGGGCACCACCCGGGGCGAACGGTTGAAATCAACCAGGGGCGACGTCGGTGCTGCCGCGCCGCTGCGGGCCAGCGGCACTACCGTGATCTCTGTGTCCCCGAGCGTTACCGTGTCCGAGGAGCTGAGCGTGGCCCGGGTGATGGGCAGCCCGCCCATCTGCAGTCCGTTGGCGGAGTTCGTGTCGACGATCTCGACGCTCTCGCCCACGCTGATGCGCGCGTGCCGCTTCGAGGTGAGAGGGTCCGTGAGCCGGATATCGGCGTCGCGGTCCCGGCCGATGTAGCTGGCGCCGGACGGCAACGAAAACTCGCGCCCGACGTCGGGCCCGGACAGTACGCGGAGTGTGGCGGCGGCGGGTCCCCGGCCCGCCCCCTGGCCGCCGGTCCCCGGGATGCCGAACTGGTCGCTGACCTGCGTCAGGGACACCACCGATCCGGGCCGCAATCCCGACTCCAGCAGGTGGTCTCCGCGGTTGAGCACCAGGCCGCGCATGCCGCCGGCCACGAACGCCTCGTCGATGCGGAGGGAGAGGTTCGGCGGGGCCGGGTCGTTCCGCCGCCCGGGGTCGGCGGTCCAGAGTTCCGTCGCGATGTCGGCCACTGTGGCCAGACCATCCACCGTGACGGCAAGGTCCTTGGCTTCGGCGGGATCACGGCGCAGCGTCAGGCGGATTTTCATCCTTCGTCGACCCCTCTCATCTTTTCAATCAGGTACAGGTCATCGGGGGTCACGAGGTGCGAGGTAACGGCGTGCTCCACAAGCCGGGCACGCCGGTTGGTGGCCAGTTTGCCGCCCCCTCCCCTGAGGCCGGCCACGCCGACGCGGTCCAGCTTGTCGCACACGTTGTCCAGCTTCCGGTTGAACCGGGTGAGTGCCCAGCCGAGGGTCTTTGCGGCGGCCGCGGACGACGGTATGGCGCTGAATCCGGTGCCTTCCCTGCGCAGCATGGGCTCGGCGAGCGCGACGATGAGTGCCTTCTGGGAGTCGGTGAACACGACGGGGCCAATGGTCGTGTCGCCGGCCGTGTCGTCCCCGCGGGTTTCCTGGCGGAACGCGGGGGTTTTCACGTGGACGCTGAATTCGTAGGTGGTGGGACCGGCCGTAAAGATGATGTTGGTGTGGCTGAAGACCAGGGGCAGCCGGGCGCCCGGCGACAGCCAGGCCTGCATGCCGCCGGAGGCGTCGGCCACCGTGGCCGAGAGCATGCTGCCGACGTTGCTGAGCCACCAGATGCCGTCGTACCTGGCAATCTGGAGGAAGCGGCGGTGGAGGTAGGGGTTGTCGTCCACCTCAAGGTCCCCTTCACGGCCGATGCTGAAGACGTCGTCGTCCGATGGCTCGTACCACTCGCCGCAGAAATCTACCGCAAGATCTCCCATTTTTCCGTGTCTCCTCATTAGCTGTTCAGGCCCATTGGCTGTTCGGGCCAGTGCGCGGCGTCAGACGCACGCAATGGAGTCCTCGCCCGCCGGGGATGCCGAACCGTCATTGCGCACGATGATCACCTGCACGCATGTGGGTTCACCGGGATTGGCGCTCACGTCGACGCTCCGCGCGGCGGTTGACAGGTAGTTCCCGCCGCCTTTGACGGTCTTGATCCGCCACTTGTACATGTCACCCTGTTTCGGCTGCGGGTTGGTCCAGGTGAACCGCACCTTGCCGCCCGCTCTGGCGCTGCCCGTGAGCTTGGCGACGTCCGGCACGGAGCCGTCGTCCAGGGCGTCGGCCGGCGGCTTGCTCGGCTGCTCACTCGGCAGGGCCTGGGGCGGCGGCGCGGCCGACGCGACAATGATGCCCACGACGACGGCCAGCACCAGGAGCGTTCCGCCTGCGATGGCCAGCCAGAGGTTCCGTTTCCCGTGGTCCTCGCTGGGTTCCGGGTTTTCCGGGTTTTCCGGTCCTTCTGCCTGCGGGGTCCGGCTGCTCCGGAGGACAGTGGCCCCCGCCCAGTCGCCCTGCTCCGGTTCGGCAGGCTGGAATGCCGCGGTCTGCGGGACGGCCTGCGGCAGCGGAGCCGGGGCCTGCTGCCCCTGCGGCACGCCATTCAGCGGCGTCACGCCGGTCAGCGGCCAGGTCCGTGACGGAAAAGTCGGGCCGCTCCCGGTTTTCTCGGGGTCGATGGAGGCAACGTTCCGGACCCGTGTCTCCTCCACGCCCTCGTCGGTGTGGTCATCCTCCGGGTGCCGCTCCTCCAGGACTTCGAACGGTGTTACCGAGAGGTTCAGCTCCGCCTGGATCCGCTGCAGCGAGAGGGCGAAGGCGTGGGCCGACGAATAGCGGGACGTCGCTGATTTTGCCATCGCCGTTGCCAGTGCGAGCTCAAGCGATTCGGGCACGTCGGCCCTGCCAAGGCGCGGCACGGGCATGCTGGTGATCCGCGAGATCAGTTCGCGCTGGGAGTTGTCCGCGCCGGGCAGGACAAACGGGGACCGTCCGGCCAGCAGCGTGTACAGGGTGGCGCCGAGCGCCCACACATCCACCAGGACGCCGTCGACGTTTCCGTCACGGAACTGTTCGGGCGGGGACCACGGAATGGACATCCCCGCGTCTTCGTCCGCGTCGCCGCCGAGCGTGCCGGAGATGCCGAAGTCCGTCAGCGCGGGACGGTTGTAGTCGGTGACCAGGATGTTGGCGGGCTTGATGTCCCGGTGCGCAATGCCGGCCCGGTGGGCGGTCTCGACGGCGGAGGCCACCTGGATGCCGATGGCCAGGACCTCGTCGACGCTGAAGCGCTGCCGCCGGTACCGGACGTCCAGGCTGGGCCGCGAGCAGTATTCCATGGCGAGGTAGGAGTGTCCGTCCTCGGTGACCTCGGCTTCGAAGATGGTCACGATGAAAGGGTGCGAGGACAGCTGCGCCATGAGGTTGGCCTCGGACTCGAACCTGCGCCGAGCGCCTTCTGTCTTGAGGCCGGAGAGCAGGACCTTCACGGCCACCTTGCGGCGTGGACGGTCCTGTTCATAAAGATAGACGTCGGAGAACCCGCCCGATCCGAGCAGGCTGACGTACGTGAAACCGGGGATGTGGGGCGGCGGGGCTGGCGGCCGCTTGGAACTCAAAGAATCTCCTCAAAACGCAACGAGACATCGTCGCCAAGTTCTGCGATGTCCCCGTCCAGGACGATCGCCATTTCATTCTGGGCCAGGCGGCGCGGCGGCTGGCCCTCGCGGACCAGCACAGTGCCGTTAGTCGCCTTGAGGTCGCACAGCATCACATGCCAGCCCTCGAGCCGGACCTCGATGTGGGACCGTGAGATGTCGCCGCCGGGGCTGGCCACCTGGACCAGCCGCGGCATGGCACCGCCCTGCACCCTGGAAACGGACGGCTGCCGGCCAATGACAAGTGACTCATCGAGTCCGATCACTTCACCGGTGGAGAGCCGCACCTGCCCCAGCCGGGGACGGGGCACCTGCACAGCGACGTCGGGAAGCGGCGCACCGCACATGGAACACTGCCCGTTGGTGGGAGGGTTCGCGTGGCCTTCTGCGCATACCCTGGCCAGCACCAGTGGACCGGCGGCCAGCGGACCGCCGCCCGGCGCTGCCCCGGACGCGGTTTGTGGCTGGGCCGGCGCAGCCCTGAGCTCACTCTTGAGAACGGTCTGGCCGTCGTGGTCGCCGTCGCCGGGAGTGGCCGGCGCCTCCGGATGGACCTGTTCCGGCTGCGGCTTGTCCGCGGCCGTTTCGGGACGGGCGGACATTGGGGTGAACGACGGCGGCGCAGGAGGACGCTGCCCGCTGTCACTGTGGGTGGCCCACGGCACGGAATCGATCAGCCCTCCCGCCGCTGCGCTTGCCGCCAGGCCCGCCTCCGCGTATCCGGTACTTGGTGACTGGTTCTCCGGTGACGGGCTTTCCGGTGACTGAATATCCGCTGAGGCATCCGGAATGTCAGGAGCACCGTGTGATGCGGCTGCAGCCTCCGGAAGGTCTTCATCGGCGTCTTCACCGGTCCGCACAGCCGCACCCTCGATGCTGCGCACCACGGTCTTGTCCCACAGATGGTCGTATGAACTGGTGAGTTCGCTGGCCGGCTGCAGCACCTCCGCGGAACTTCCGTCCTCTTCCAACGCCAGCTCGTCCGGCTGCAGCTCATCCTGCTGCGGCTCATCCGGCACCACAGCATCCACCCGCGTCTGATCGAATACGGTCTCGTCAGCCACCGTCTCATCAGGCTCTGCCTGCTCAGTCACCGCCTGCTCCGACACCGTCTCACCAGACTCTGCCTGCTCAGACACCGCTTCACTGGCCACGGCCGGTTCCAGGCTCGCCGCCGCTTCGACGGTTGCCACCGGCGGAGCCGCCATGGTTTCCGACGACGCTTCCACCGCCGCCAAGGTCACTGCCGCGGCACCGGCCGCGGCACCGGTTCCGTCCCCGGCCATGGCCAGCCGCAGTGCCTGGAGAAGGAACACGCCCTCTCCAACTGGCAGTTCAAGGGCGGGCAGCTCAGCGGCCGCGGATGACGGCAGGCCGGCCTGACCGCCTGACGCGCCGGGAATGGCCAGGCTGAACCACTCCGGAGAGTCCAGCCACCGCTCCGTCCACGTGGTGACATTCCGGCCGTCGAGCGCCACGGTGCCGCTCTCAAGGTGGACAGCCAGGTCGAGGTCGCCGCGGAGGAAAACCCGCAGTGACTCGCGGAAGCCGATGATGCAGAACTGGGGACAGCGGGACAGCGGCACCCCCAGGCCGCCCGTCACAGCGTGCAGTACCTCGTGTACCTCAGGCCCGCCTTGCAGCAGGTCCCAGACCTTCCGGACGAGGGCAGGTTCCGACTCCGGGCCCAAAATGACTGCCGTCCCCGAGCGGAGGATCCCGAACCAGCTGCCGGGAGCGTAGCTAGCTGCCGTCATTCACTTTCCCCGTTTCCCGGGTGGCGCGGCAGCGTGTCCTCGTCCTCCGCTTCGGCCGAGGTCCTCGGTGCGGTGGTGGAGACGCCGTCCTCGTTCAGGACATTCCGGGCATCGACGACTATCACCGTGACGTTGTCGCGGCCGCCGCTCCTCAACGCAGCCTGGATCAGCTGGTCCACGGCTTCTTGAGGGTCCGGGAACGCGCTGAGAATGTCAAACATCTGGTCGTCTGTGAGTTCGCCGTTGAGGCCGTCGGAGCAGACCATGATGCGGTCGCCCTCCTCGATGGGAAGCAGCCAGTAGTCAGCTTCCGTCTCATCTCCCGTGCCCAAAGCCCGGGTGACGACGTGGCGGCGCGGATGGACGGTGGCCTGTTCCGCGGTGATCTCTCCGGTGTCCACCAGCTCCTGCACTTCCGAGTGGTCCACGCTGACCTGCTCGAACCTGCCCTGGCTCAGCCGGTACGTCCGGGAGTCACCGATGTTCATGACGAGCCAGTACGGGATGCCCATCTGCTCCACCACCACCACGCCGGTCAGCGTGGTGCCCGCCCGGGATCCTGTGGCGGTGCGGATGGAGTCGTCCGCCATGGCCAGGTACTGCTGCACCACCGAGGCGGTGGCTGTCCGCTCTCCGGTGGCCAGCTGCGGAAGTGTTGCCAGGGCACGCACGCACATTCCGCTGGCGACTTCGCCGGCCTCATGGCCTCCCATTCCGTCCGCGACGGCGAATACAGGGTCGGACGCAATAAAGGAGTCCTCGTTGAGCTCGCGGCGAAGGCCGCGGTCCGTTCCGTAGCCGTAGCTCAGGTGGAGGCCTGGCTTGCTGCCGGCCGATTCGGTGCGGGCCGCCTGCTGTGAGTTCATGCCTGTCCTACGTTGAAGGTGCGGTCCCCGAAATGAACGGTGGTTCCGGGGCTGACAAATGATGGGACGCCGGGCACTAACGCGGTGCGTACGCCGTCCGGTGTGGTGACAGCACTGCCGTTGGTCGAGTTGCGGTCGGTGACCCATACGCCGGCGCCGTCGGTAAGCAGGTGCAGGTGCGTCTTTGAAATGGTCCGACCTGGATCCGGGACGGCCAGCAGCTGTGCCTGGGACTCTCCGGCACCGGCGGCGGGATTGCGCCCGATCAGCACGCTGCGCTCCAACCGGAAGTCGCGGCCGTCGTCGAGCCTTATCCGAAGCACGGCCACAGGCGGTGCCTCCTGCCGGGAACCGCGCAACTGCGTGCTGTCGAGCCCATCGTCAGGGTGGCCGGCATCCGGCGGGCCGGAGTCCGGCTGAGCGGGCCCGGGCCGGTGTGCGGCGCCGGCCGCCACGGCCACGGGTGAAGTGACCTGCTGGACAGGAGGGAGGTCCAGCGGGGCGAAGCTGTACGGCCCCTGGATGCCGCCGGTCGTCACTGGGTTGCGTCCGGCAGACACATCAAAAACAAGCGTTTTGGCGGCCCGGTCCTGCCAGCCCTGGAGCCCACCTTCCCTGTCCCAGGAGTTGGAGACGACGACCACGACGGCCCATGCGGCCCCCACGAGGGCCAGTGGGCCGAGGATCAACGGGGCGGCATCGAACCACTTGAAAATCACCACGACGACGGCGGCCGCAACGGCCAGCAGCACACCGGCGCCGGTGACGGCTCCCCGCAGGAAAACGGCGCCCGTCCCCGGGGCGTAACCGTCCTTGTCCGTAGTGCGGATGCCCATGGCCCGGCTGCCAATAGTGCTGCCGGAACGGCCCTCAATGCTGGCGAGGACGGCAATATAGACGAGGGTCAGGCCCACCGCGATGCCTCCCAGCAGGGCAAGTGTTCCGGTGTCGTAGACGATGAAGCCGCCGCTGCGGGAACTTGTCACGCTGGCGAAGCCGAGGGAAAAAAGGACCACGAGGACCAAGGCCGGTGCAAGCCAGTCAAGCACCGCGGCGCCGAGGCGCTTTCCGGGCGCCGCCGGGACCAGCTCCAGTTTGGTTCCCATGTCCGTTCCTTCCCCCTGCAGCTCCCCCTGCCGCTCCCCGTGCCGTTCCCCCTGCCCTGTGGGGTTGATGCTACCGGGAAACCTTACGGGCTGCGTTGCCGCCCCGCAGGCGCCACAGTAGCTCGCCCCGGCACGGAGCGGCTGTCCGCAGTGGCCGCAGCGCCTCGTCTGCACGGGCTTCCTGCCGCCAATCTTCGGGTCAGTCATGATCGGCCCGGCCCTCGCCATCCTTGGGAGCGCCCCCATCCTTAAGTGCGCTCCGGCGCAGCGTCACCGGCAGGCGCAGCCCCCGGACGAGGCCCGCCCCGGGGGCGCCGCGGCGGCTGAGCGCGGCGCGGGCGTCGGCGAGCAGCGACCGCGGCGAGAACCGCGCCTGCTGGCGTCGCCAGAAGCCGACCGTCCCCGTCATTTCCTTGAGCGAACCGTCCACGATGGTCCAGTACTCCCGGACCTCTTCTTCGCTGGGCTGGCCGGCTCCGAAAATGGAGGCGTCCGCCCTGTGGGCCAGCAGTGTGGTGGCAGTGCCCGTGGCGGGAAAGGCCCCCGCGACGACGGCGGCTGATTCCCTCCGGGTGGCGCGGCTGTCGACGGCCGCGCCCATGTCGGTTGCGAGGCTGAGGACCTCGTTCCATCCGCCGCCCACGCGCTGCGCGGGGTGTCCCTCGGTGAAGCGGGACTTGCGCCGCCGCGACTTCAGGAGCGCGATGAGCAGCAGCGGCAGCGCCAGGATTCCGAGCGGGATCATGGCGATGCCGACGGCGCTGAGGAGGGGACCCCAGAACAGCCAGGGGTTGTTTTTCTTCTCATCGGCGTCCAGCGCGTCCGGAGAGGAGTCCGGCGGAAGGTCCGCCGGCTCCTGCGGCGGGGGCGGGGGCTGCAGCACCTGCGGCTTGGGCTTGGACTTGTTTTCGGGGTCCGGCGGAATGGGAACGTTGTCCTTGGGCGGAGTCGGGTCGAAGGCCACCCAGCCGACACGGTCGAAGGCCACCTCGACCCACGCGTGGACGTCCTTGCCCAGGATCTTGATTTCCCCGGCACCGTTTTCGGGGCTCTTCGGATCGGGATAGAAGCCCATGACCACCCTGGACGGGATGCCCAGGTGGCGCAGCATAAGTGACATGGCCACGGCGTACTGTTCGTCGTCGCCGAGCATCTGCTTGGCCGTCAGCATGTCGCGGATGCGGGCAGCACTGTGGCCGGACACGCTCGGCAGCTGGCCATCGGCGATGAGCCCGTTGCTGAAGGCGCCCTTCTTTTGGAAATGGGCTTCGATTTGCCGCACCTGGTCCACGGCGGTGGGGGCGTCGGCCGTCAGGTCGTTGGCCTGCGCACCGACAACGGGCGGGATGTCCGCGACGTCCGGGAGAGTCATCTTGGCGAAGTCGTACTGTGTCAGCTGTCCGTGTTCGAGCTTCACCGGCTCCGAGACCTGGACGCTGTACGAGTCACCCCTGGACAGGCCGTGCGTGGTGACGGCGGTGTCCGTTCCGGAGTTGAAGTACAGTCCCGAGGCCGGCGTGGAGGAACCGGGCGCGAAGCTGAGGCCTGTGGTCTTCCTGCCGCCGGGAACGAAGTAGCCCTGGTAGTCCTCGACCGTGATGTCCA
The DNA here is from genome assembly GCF_059759125.1 of Arthrobacter sp. GQ119. Taxonomy (NCBI): domain Bacteria; kingdom Bacillati; phylum Actinomycetota; class Actinomycetes; order Micrococcales; family Micrococcaceae; genus Arthrobacter; species Arthrobacter sp. GQ119. The sequence continues at coordinate 189,767 of NZ_JCAXEA010000001.1, forward strand.
GGGTGTAGTCGTTCGTCGGGACCGGTCCGGCGGAATCCGCCAGCGTGTTGATGGATTTGGCGTCACCCACCTTGCTGAAGTTGCCCGACCCGTTGGGATCCATGGTGTAGTTCGTCCCGTTGAAGGCATCCAGCGCCCCGAGCCGCACGCGTGCGTCCTTGGGAAGGCCCTTGACCGCAAACAGCGCGTCATCCTTCTTGTCTTTGACGAAGTTGCGGAAGCTCGCCAGGGGTGTGACGTAGTCCTTGGGGTCGAACGGCGGCACGACGACGTTGCGCAATACCCGCCGCTCGTCCCCCGCGGAGATCAGGGGCGAGATGGCGGCCGTGATACCGACAGTGACGGCGATGACCGCGGCCCCGGCGGCCAGCCGCCGCATTCTGGCGCGGCGGGCGGTGTCGGCGTCGTGCTGCGGGCGGTTGACGGACACCTTCAGGGTGTTGCTTCGCCGCAGGCAGTCCCGGCGGAAGGTCGCCCACGCGATGCCCACAACAGTCAGGCCCACGCCCCGCTCCACGGTCAGGAATCCCGCGTTCGTGCTGAAGGCGATGCCGGTGACGAAAAGGGCCAGTACAGGCAGCAACGGCCAGTAGGGGCTCCTGGTCCGCCAGGTCAGGATGCCGCCAATGAGTGCGGCGATGAGCGAGCTGAGGAAGGGGACGATGAGCACTCCCCCGGCGGTGCCCACGGGAACCCCGACCGTAAGCATGTCCTTCCATGCGAACACGATGCCGAGCAGCAGCGTACGCAACGACTCGAGGCTCGGGATCACCCCGGCGATGGCCGCGCCGGGTACGGCGAGCGCGGTGCCGAGGACCAGGTATGCCCCGAGCGCCAGGGCGGTGGTGATCAGGAGCCCCAGTCGGAAGCGCGCGTTGCACGCGGCAATGGCCAGTCCGAGGAGGATGCCTCCGAACCCGGCGGCCAGGTAGTACGGGTCGCCGCCGAAGCTGAGGCTGAAGCCCAGGACCCCCAGCCCCAGCAGGATGGTGAGCGCTCCGGCGTCGAGCATTATGTGCCACGGCGGCTGGCCGGTGGTGAAGGCCGACGGAGGCGGAGCCTGCCGGCGCGGGCGGAGACCTGTTGCCTGGCTCATGCGGCTGCCTTTCGCAGGACGGCGGGAAGGTCGGAGAGTTCACCGAGGGTGAGCACGGTGAGGTCTCCGATGTTCGCGCGGGCAGGTGCAGCACCGGCATCGACCCGGACTGCGAGGCTGCGGACCCCCGGTGCCACCGAAGCACCTGCTGAACGCAGCTGGGTGGGCGTCACCTGGCTGCCCACCACGAAGAAGACCACCGAGGCGTTGGGGACGGTGTCGGCCAGCGACCGGGCGAGGTCGACGGCGGTCTTCCGCAGGGGGGTGCCGGTGATCCGGGTCATGCCGTCCAGCATGGTGCGGCCGGTCTCGCAGCGCAGCGGCCCCGATTGGGTGAGGACGTCCAGCTCGCGCTGTTCACGGATGGCCTGGCGTCCGATGGAGGCGGCGGCGGAGATGGCCATTTCGAATTCGTGCTCGGACGCGTACTCATCGGTGTTGACGGACAGCGATATGGCGAGGTGGGCGCGGCGGGTCTCTTCGAACTGGCGCACCATGAGCTTGTTGGTCCGGGCCGTGGTCTTCCAGTGGATATGGCGCCGGTCATCGCCCGGCACATAATCACGCAGCGCGTGGAATGAGACGTCTGCACTGGAGAGGTCGGTGGTGGGCATGCCTTCCAGGTCACGGATAAAGCCGGCGGCGGATCCTGCCAGTGCCACCGTCTTCGGGTGGACGTAAAGGTCCTGGGGCTTCGTCCAGAGCACCTGGCGGCGCAGGAGGTGCAGCGGATCGGCCCGGACGGAACGCACCGGTCCGACGACGATCACCGCGCGGCGTGCGGTGGGAATGGTGAAGAGGTCCTCGTGCACCTGCTGCGGTTTCATGCGCGGCAGGTGGAACACAGCCGTGGAAGCCCCCACGGGCAGCTCAAGGTCTGCGGGCAGCAGCGGACGCGCCGAGGTGTTGGACACGGCGATGCTGCCCACCGCGTCGTCCCCCACCGCAACCCGGGTCCGGGCCAGGTCCAGCAGGACGCCGTAGGAGGATCTGCCGAGGATAAAGCCGACGGCGATGAGGAACAGTACCAGCGCTGCGAGGGCAGCGGCCTTGGCCTCCTGCCAGCCGTAGGCGTCCCCGGCTGCCCACAGCAGCGCGGCCGCCCCCAGGACGGACCAGCCCAGGACGCTCACCACACCCAGCACGGGCTGGACGTGCCGTGACCAGCGGCCTCGGAGGGTTTCCCAGACCGGAGCAATGGCCTGCCCGGCGGTGCTGGCGGCCTCGGTCCATACCGCCGACGGGCGAAGCCGCACGTTCCTGCCGGTGGGGAGTCCGCGGTTGCGGAAGGGCCCGTCCGCGGAAAATGGCCGGCGAAGGCGGCCAGCAAGCCGGGTGAAGGGAGAGCCGGTGGACATGTATGGAACCTTTTTGTTAGCGCTGGAAACGTAAATTCAGGGCCGAAGCCCGCGGTCTAGACAGCTGCGCGCTGCTGGGGAGCGGCGACATCGGCCAGGACACGTGTCAGGACCGCTTCCGCCGTGGCTCCGGAGAACTCCGCTTCGGGGTCCATGACGAAGCGGTGGGTCCAGACGACCCCGGCCAGTTCCTTGATGTCGTCCGGGAGGACAAAGTTCCGTCCCTGGGCGGCTGCCCAGACTTTGGCTGCCCGGACCATGGCCAGCGCCCCGCGGACGGATACGCCGAGCCGGGTCTCGGGGGCGTTGCGGGTCTCCTCGCACAGCCGTGAGATGTACTCGAGCACCGCGGTGTCCACGTGCGTGGTGGCTGCGAGGTCGGCCATGTCCGCCACGGCCTGGGTGGTGATGACGGGGCGCAGGTCCTTGGAGCGGTCCTTGAGGTTGGTGCCGCCCAGCAGTTGCACGGTGGAGGCGTGGTCCGGGTACCCGATGGAGGTTTTGATGAGGAAGCGGTCCAGCTGCGCCTCGGGGAGCCTGTACGTGCCCGCCTGCTCGATCGGGTTCTGCGTGGCCATCACCATGAACGGGCGGCCCGCCTCGTAGGTGGTGCCGTCCACCGTGACACGGGATTCCTCCATGACCTCGAGCAGGGCGGACTGCGTCTTGGGCGAGGCCCGGTTGATTTCGTCGGCGAGGACAATGTTGCTGAAGATCGGCCCCTTGTGGAACTCGAACTTCTGCGTTTTCTGGTCGTAGATGGTCACGCCGGTGACATCCGAGGGCAGCAGGTCCGGCGTGAACTGGATGCGGCTGTTGGATCCCTGGACCGTGGCGGCCAAGGCACGCGCCAGCGACGTCTTACCGGTTCCGGGCGCATCCTCGAAGAGGACGTGGCCTTCGGCAAGCATCGCCGTGAACGTCAGCCGGATGACGTGGGACTTGCCCAGCACCGCCTGGCCCACGTTGGCGACGAGTTTCTCGAACGTGCCCGCAAACCAGGCGGCTTGCTCGGTTGTCATGGTCATGGGAGGTTCCTCTTCCGTTTCGTGCAGTCAGTTGTTGTACTCAAGGCGTTGTGCCCAGGGCGTGCGGAAAACACGCGGTCCTTACCGTCTCGGCATTCCAGGCGGCGGGTTTCCGCCGAGTGATGTGGTATCGCTCCGTACGTAGTTGCCGGCAGCGGGACCGGACGTCAGGTGGTACCACACGCCCGTGGGATTGTTGCTGGACGTGCTCCACACCACATAGTGGTCGCTCTGTGCGGTGATGCCGGTATCAAACCACCTTCCCGGGCTGATGCACTGGTCGGGGTTGGAGTTCCGGTAGCTGTCGGTGGTCCTGTTGGGCTCCGTGCAGGAGCGGACCGGAGTGGCCCGGATACTCCAGGACGTGGGCGGCGGCGGCGTCGGGTCAGCACCCGAGGTGGCGGCAGCAGAATCCGCTTGTCCGCAGTCCTTGTCGCCGTCCGTTCCGTTGCAGGCACGGACCGCAAGCGTGTGCCTCTCGTTCCAGCCCCCGACGTTGCGGCTGAACTGCCGGTCCAGGCCCACCGACCGGAAGCCGGTACCGTCGAAGTTGACCTCGTAGCGGTTGATGACGCGGCCATTGTCGTTCGGCTTGCTCCACGTCCAGTGCACCTGGGAATCGCCCTTGGCGGACGTGCCGCCGGTAACCACCGGGGCACCCGGCGGACCGTAGGGAACCGCTGAACCAATGGCCTTCGCATCCCCGGAAACGTTGTTCTTCGTGGAGTAGGCGATGATGTTCACCGTCACGTTCTGGCCGTTCGGCTGCCCGTAGATGGTGCCGCCGGGGGCGTTGATCGGGCCGGAGCCATAAGCCGTGGACCAGCGGTAGCCAATCTCCGATGCTTGCGATCCGTTCCGCTGCGCCTGCGTCAGCGGCGTGAACGTGACCTTCAGCTGGCCGCTGTTTCCCGGCGCCGCCACCGTGCCGCCGCCAACGGTCCCGGGCTTTCCCGCGGCGCGGATGGGCGCGGACTGGGCGCTGGTTCCGGATGTGCCGGCCTTGTTGGTGGCTGAGACGGTAAAGGCGTAGTCGGCCTCGGAGTTGGACACCGTGACGTTCTGGGAGGTTCCCGAGACCTGCTGGCTCTTCACCACCGAGCCTCCGCGCAGCGTGGTCAGCGTGTAGGCGGAAACGGCGTCGCCGTTGTTGTTGGGCGCGGTCCAGTTCACCTGCAGCTGGCTCTGCGTTCCCACAGAGCCGGCGCCGGTGACGCTCGGCGCGGCAGGAGTCAGCGGCGCACCGGCGGGTATCTCCGCAGCCGAGTACTGGCTCCATTCGGACGGGTCCTTGGCATCATTGCGCGCCAGGACGCGCACCTTGTAGGCCACGCCGTTCGTGAGGCCCTTCCAGACGTAGCTGGTGGCAGTCAGGTTCTGGATCTGCGCATTCTGGCCGCTCGGCGCCGGCGAGATTTCGAGGTCGTAGGACCTGACCGGCGACCCCTTGCTGGCCGGTGCATTCCAGCTGACGGAGAGCTGCTTGTCGCCGAACTTCAGCGCCGGAGCCAGTGGGGTGTCCGGTTTAACGTCTGGCCGCACTTCTGCCGAGGCGGGCGACCGCCCGGACTCGCCGAATTCGTTCGTGGCCGTCACCTGGAAGTGGTACTTGGTGTTGTTCACCAGATTGTTCAGGGTGCACGAGTTGGCTGGGCACTCCTGTTTGAATCCGCCTTCGCCGTAGACCGTGTAGTGGGTGATGGCCGAGCCCCGGTCCGCCGGTGCGGTCCAGTTCAGCAGCGCAGTGCTGTCACCCACGCTTTGGGCGTGCGGCGTAGTGGGGGCGAGCGGCTTGTCCTTCACGGTCAGCCGGATCCTGGCCGTCGCCTGCCGTGAAGCTTCCCCGGTCTTATCCGCGATGGTGTAGGCAACAACCATGGTTCCCGAGAAGCCGGAGGCAGGCGTGACCACAACGTTGTCCCCGTCAACGGCCACGTTGCCTGTCCCGGTCTCGGCCGTCGCGGCCACGATCTTCAGCGGCGTCTCCGGGAACGGGTTGGCGTCGTTCGCCAGGACCGGCACGGTCACCGGCTTTCCGGCCGCGGCACTGGGTTCCAGGTCGTCGTTGGCCACTGGCTTGGGGCGGTTGGAGGCTGTGACGGAGAGCCGGTACGTGGCGGTAGCCTCGAGCCCCCTGGGGTCCCTGGCCTTCACCTGCACGGCCCCGTCTTCGCCCGGCCGCGCGCCGTCCTTGGCGGAGACCGTGAGCGAGGCGCCCTCGATGCTGGCGTCGAAGCCGGCCGGAGCACCGCCGACGAGCTCGTACTTCATGTTCTCTGCATCGTCGCCGTCGGGATCGGAAACCAACTTGGCCAGGTCTGTCTGGGCAGACTCCCCCTGCGGCACGTCGACGGCGGCACCCAGCAGTGTGGGCGGGTTGTTGCGGTTCGGATCCGGCAGGACCTTGGTCCGGATGCTTAGCGTGGACTTCAGGCCTGCGGGGTCGTCCGGGCCGGTACCGTCGGTCACTTCGAAGGTGATGGAGCCGGGCCCCACGTAGTCCTTGCCCGCCGTGTACTTTAGCGCGGTGCCGTTGCCGGCCACGGGGTCGCCGGCATCCGCACCGATGAGCTTGATCCGGTCGGTCTGGGTCAGCCTGGGTGAGCGCCCTTCCCGGACCTTCACCCATTCGGGCAGGTTGGCCGTGACGGACTGGCCCGCCACCACTTCCAGAACATCGTCCTTGGCGAGCGTGGGGACCTGCTGCCCGAGGCCCGGCACCCAGATGATTGCGGTGGACTTCTTTCCGTCCACGTCCTCCACGGTGTACGGCACCAGCTGCGGCTGCCCGGTCAGTTCGACGACCACATTGCCGTCGGGGCCAGGGCGCGCGGTTTCGCTTCCGCTGGTGACCTTCAGGTTCTCGCCGACGCCGTCGGGGTCCTCGTCATTCTTGAGAACGGGAACGTCAACGGCTGTCTTGCCGAGGGTCTGGGCTGACGTCACACGGTCGTCCCGGGCTATGGGAGCCAGCAGCGGAACCTGGCTGTCCACGACCATTTTGATGGCGGCCTGGGCCGAGGCGCCACGCTCATCGGCGACGGCGTAGCGCACGTTGACGGTGCCCTCAGCGGCTGGGGCCTGCAGGAGGATGCGGCCGCTTTGCTTGCTGACTTCGGCCTTCAGGGCGGGGTCCGCCTCGATGCCGTCGGTGAGGATGCGGATCGGGTCGCCGTCGGGATCGGAGTCGTTGCCGGCGGCATCGACGGCGATCTGCCGGCCGGGGCGGACCTTGACCTCATCGTCCACGGGCGTGGGCTTCTGGTTGGTGTCGCCGCGGGGCGCGATCCCCACGGTGACCGTGCCGGTGTTCACAGCGCCCTGCCGGTCCACCACTTTGTAGCGGAAGGAATCCGTTCCGGCGCCGTCTCCGGCGGCGACAAAGTCGATGAAGTTGCTTCCGGCCGTCGCGGTCCCCATGGCGGGAGAGCTGTCGATGCCGGTCAGCTGGACGGAGTCGCCGTCGGGGTCTATGCCGTCCAGCGGAACCGGGATCCGCACCGTGCCGGCGGCCACCACCCGGGCCGTCAGGTTCCTGGGCTGCGGACGGGAATTTTCGGCACCTTCGAGGGGCAGGATGTGGATGGTGACGGCCGCGGCGCTTTTCTGCCCCTGCGGATCCACGGCGTTGTAAATGGCACGGACGGTTTTAGGCTCACTGCCGGCGATGAAGCGGAGCATGTTCTCCGACACGAAGCTTGTGCCGTTCGCGGCCTCGACGGGCTGGGGAAGGACCGGATCAACGGTCAGCTTTTCGCCCTGCGGATGTGTGTCGTTGTCCAGCACGGGGATGGTGACCACGTCATTGACGCGGACGTTGACCTCGTCGGGTTTCGGCTGCGGTGCCTCTACGACGGGCGGGGCCGGGACCGGCACCACCGAAACGCTGCCCGTGGCGGAATCCTTGCCGTTGGACATGGTGTACCGGAAGAGGAACGGATCCTTCGTCCCGGCGATGTCCGTGATCCGCAGGACGCTGTGGTTGAGGACGCTGACCGAGGCGGTGGCGTTTTCCGGCAGGGAAACGGACTGAAGCACCAGCACGCCGCCGGACGGATCCGAGTCGTTGGCCAGAGGGTCCAGCAGGACGCTGCCGCCGACCGGCAGGAGTGCAACATCGTGGACGGCAACGGGTTTGCCCGCGTCCTTGCCCGATTCGACATCAACGCGGATCAGGCCCTGGCTGCTCTGGGGTCCATTGCTGGCGACATACGTCAGGTACACGGGCCCGGGGGTGCGGCTGCGGAAGGTGAAGGTACCGCCGTCGGTGACGGGACCGAGTTCGGCAGGGCCGCTGGCCTCCACCTGGGCGAGCCGGAGGGCGCCGCCGTTCGGGTCGACGTCGTTCTTCAACGGTGCGATAACGAGGTCCTGGCCGGCGACGGCGGTCACGTGGTCCGCGTTGACGACGGGAGCCAGGGCGCCGGGGGGCTGGACGTTCACCACCACTTTTCCGGTGGTGGTGGCGCGTCCGTCCCAGACGGTGACGGTCACGGTTTTCTTGCCGGCCGTGGCTCCGGAATCCTGGAAGGTCAGGAGTCCGTCACGGCGGATTTTCACCTGGTCCTGCTGGTTGTCGGCCGTCGCCGACATGAGGACGAGGTCGTCGCCGTCCGGGTCCACCCAGTCGGTCAGGATGTTCTGGCTGACGGTTTTCCCCTGCTCCACGAGCAGCGTAGTGGGATCGCCCCGCTTGAAGGCGGGCGGCCGGTTCTCGTCCGGCCCAACGACGTTCAGCGTGACTTTTCCGCTTGCGGACAGGCCTCGGCCGTCGGCAGCGCTGTAATCGAAAGACTCCGTGCCCGGCGTGGCGTCGGCCGGGACCGTGATCTGGAAGGCTGATCCGCCGTAGATGCTCTCGAGGCCTCCTGACCGGAGGCCTTCACTGCCGGTGGAGGCGGTGAGGACGTCCCTGTCGGGATCGGAATCGTTGTCCAGCACGCTCAGGACCGTGGTGCGGCCGGGCCGGACGCCGACGACGTCGGGCTTGGTTTCCGGCGGACGGTTCGGTTTGGTGCGGTCCGGCAGGACGTTGATGGTGTTGTCGTCCGCGGATTCCTCGTCCTGGTCATCCGCCTGGTTCTTCGGCGGCACCACGTCGTCCCAGTTGTTGACCAGCTGCATGTTCTGGTTGACGAGCCACACATTTCCGGAATTCACGTCGTTGAGCACCACGAGGTCGCGGTTGACGCGGAACACGTAGCTGGGCGAGGCGCTGGCTTTCGGAACGGCCACGTTTTTGTCCTCGCCCTCGTTGGCGCAGTCGCGGACGTACTTGTTCACGCCGGACCACGCCGCGTGAATGCAGCCGCCCAGCTGGACAGGTGCGGCGGGAACCCCCTGGCCGCCTGGGGCGACCTGCCGCGCCGTCGAACCGTCCAGCGGCTGCTTCAGCAGCGCCTTGGGCGTGGCCACGGCCACTGCGTCCGACGCCGGACCGGACTGTTGGAGCTTGGCATCCCGTGCGTCCGGCACAGGCACTTCCCGGCCGCCTGGCAGGAACAGGCTGCCCCCGGCCGCGTCAAGGACCACCGGCTGGTCGCCCACCACGGCCAGCTGGAGGTCACCGGCACCCTTCAGCCCGTCCCAGGTGCTGGATTCCGTCTCGGCGGGCTCACCGTTGGCGTCCACGGAGGTGACGGTCACCTCGCCTGTCTGGGGATCCGCCGAGTAGATCCGGTCATCGGCGCCGACGGCGGATACCAGGCCCTCCGAACCGTCAACGGCCGGCTCGCTCGATTCCTCATCGAAGGCGTTCACGGTCGACGGCGACATCGCCCACATCTTGCCGGCGGCAGGGTCTGTGACGGAGATGACCTCGGAGCCGAAGCTGACCTGGGCGGCTCCCGGGAGCTGCTTGTCCCCGCCCAGCCGCATGTTGGCGGCGGAGACCTGGTTCAGGGTTGAGCCGGATTCGTCGTCGACGAACACCTTGCCGGCGTTCTGCAGCACATCGAAGGCGGTGCTGGCCGGCGTCACGGCTCCGTCGAGTACGCGCGAGGGGTAATTCAACCGGCCCACTGCGTTCCGGGACTTGCTGACCACCCATACGCCGCCGTCGTTGAGATCCACTTCGGTGGTCTTGAACCCCGGGTAGATGATCGCTCCGGCAACGAGTGCGAGGGCGGCCGCTGAAAAAGCGGTACCCGTGATGAGCTTGTTGCGGCGGTTCCTTGGCCCCAGCCTGCCGAACAAAGTTGACACAGCGTTATTATTCCCTTGACATCACAGCCGCCTGAGCGCAGCTTACGGGCCCCTGGTGAACACCAGGAGCCGTGACATTCCGCCACTCCCCCATAGAGACGCCGGAACAATTCTGAGTTCTGACTATTACATGGGCGCGGACGGCTTGTCCAAGAAGGGTCCGTACAGGACGCTCCGTTACCCGAGCAAGACTACCCACCTGCCATGCCATCGGCGATGGGGAGGAGTCCCCCACCCCGGGCAGGACCAGTCCAAGTGGCGGGACCAGTCCAGTTGGCGGGACCTAGTCCAGGACGAGCCCCTTGCCCTGGCCCCGGGCCAGGACCACCGGCAGTATCTCGCCGAAGCCGCGCACGTTTTCCGCGTCCTTCGGAATCAGGACAAAGCGCTCGTCCTGGTCAAGGGCTGCGGCGGTCATGGAGTCGATCAGCACGGTGCCGGGGTCTGCCAGCGTGGTCAGGCGGGCGGCCAGGTTGACGGTGGGTCCGTAAATGTCCCCGAGGCGGGACAGAATCCGGCCCCACACCATGGCCACGCGTGCCTCCGGAAGGATCTCGTCCCGGGTAAAGGCCTCGGCCAGAGCCAGCGAGATCTCCGCTCCCGCGGCCGGCGTCTCGGCGATGTACAGGACTTCGTCGCCCACCGTCTTCACCAGCCGGCCGCCGCCCACAGAGATGATCTCCGCGCACTTGTTCTCGAATCTCTGCACCAGCTTGGCCAACGTCTTTTCGTTCATCCGCCGGGAAAGGCTCGTGTAGGACACAAGGTCGGCGAAACCCACGGCCCGGGCCAGGGGCAGCGGCGCGTCGTCCTCGTCGCCTTCCCGGCCTTCCTCGCTGGCCTGGAGTCCCGCCTCTGCCCGGACGGCAAGGCGCTGCACGGCCGCGTTCAGCTGGCGCCGCCACGAGTAGACGAGCATCTCCTCGAGCGGGTCAACGAGTGCGGGCAGTTCATTCACTAGGCGCTTTCGGGCCACGGCGTCCGTGACGCCCTGCTCATGGACCATGTCCTCCACGAGCGCCTCGATCTGCCAGACGACCATGCGGTCGGTCATTTGGCCGATGGCGCGGGTGACCGAAATGGCGGCCTCTTCGGTGAGCTTGCCGGTACGGACCATGTCCACCGCGGTGCTCAGCGCAGCCTGGTCGCGCTCGGTGAAGGCAACCTCGTCGTCTCCGAGGTTGGGGAACCCCAGAGCACGCCACAGCTTCCGGGCGGACAGCAGCGACAGACCGGCACCGGCGGCTACCTCGCGCCGGCGCAACTTTCGCTCGCCGCCGAGGAGCCTCGCCTCAAGGGCCTTCATGGCGATCCGTTCGACGGACATCGTGCCGGTGGAAGGAGCCTCTACGGCGGCGTCGGCCACCTCGTCACTGCCGTCTCCCTGGCTCACGCGGTGATCCTCATCGTTCATCTCTCCCACCTTCTCTCACATCCCGCGGAAATCCGGAGTCGGACCCGTCCTGCACATGACCCCATTCAAAAAACTCATCCTTCGGCAGCTCGTCCAGCGCATCCAGCACAAACCTGTGGAAGGTGGCAACTTCGGGCACATCCCGTAGTACGGCGCTGAATTGGTGCCCGGCATCCAAGGATATAGTCCCGGAGCGCAACATCCGTTGGAGCACCGTCTGGGTGACCGTGACGTTGCGCACCGACGCCAGGAAGACCTGCTGGTCCCGCCGCCGGAGCATGCCGTAGCGGGCCATAATCCTGCGGCTCGTCAGAAAGTACCGGGTGCCGTGCCATCGCAGCAGCCGCGGCAGGCAGTATCCGCAGAGCCCCCATAGGGCAGCAAGCACACTTCCCCCGACCAGCCAGATAGTCCAGTCGGCGGTATATGCCGGGTATAGGTCACCGGGCCCGCCGCGAATGATCCACGCGCTGGCAAAGGCGGCCAGCGCAGGTGCCACAACGAACACCACCGCCGGAATGAACAGCATCCTGGGCTGTGGGCGGGTCATCACAATGACCTGCTCCCCCGGCAGGAGGTCTTTACGCATTGCCGCTTTCCGCAGACTCCCCAGGCGGAGTCCAGGGGCGCAGGTGGATGACGTCCCCGGCCGTCACCACATGCTCGCGGGCCGAGGAATCCACCACCAGGAGGGAGCCTGAGTCGTCCAGCCTGGACGCGTGCCCGATGATTTCGTGGTCGCCGGGAAGGTGGGCACGCACCTGCTGCCCCAGCGTGACCATGACGGCTTCCACGCGCTTGTGCAGCGAGGGGCCGCCCGCGAGGCCCGCTGTGGGGTCGCCGTCGGCGTTGCAGAAGCTGCGGTACAGCGTGCAAAACCGGGACAGGTAGCTCTTCAGGAGGGCCGTGCGGTCCACTGTATCGGCGCCTTCGAGCTGCACCGAGGTGGCCGTGGGCACAGGGAGCTCGGCCTCGGTCAGGGTGACGTTCAGCCCGGTGCCGAGGATCACGGGGGGCACGGAGCCGTCCCCCATCGGGCCGAGCTGGGCCAGGATGCCGGCGATCTTCCTGCCGCGGACCAGGACGTCGTTGGGCCATTTGAGCTCCGCGCGCAGCCCGGCCGTTTCCAGCAGCGCGTCGCGGAGCGCGAGGGCGGCCAAAAGCGAAAGCCAGGAGTAGGTCTGGGTCGGAAGCGGCCGGCCGTCGGCATTGACGGGGCGCAGGACGATGGAGACCAGGACGGAGCTGCGCTCGGGCGCCTCCCAGGTGCGGTCCAGCCTGCCGCGGGCAGCGGTCTGGTGCTCGGCGGTAAGGACGGCGAGGTCCTGCCATGCCTTGGGTTCGACGGTGACGGCGCGCAGGAGGTCGGCGTTGGTGGAGCCGGTGGTGTCTACCACCTTCAGCTGCGGGATGCCGTGTGCCGACAGGAATTCGGCGCTGCAGAGCGCTTCCCGGTCCAGAGCGGGCCGCTCCGGCAGTCCCCGCGATCCGGACAGATTTTCCTGCGCTTTTTCCTGTGCTTCGGGGCTTTCATCAGGGCGTGCGGCATCCATGCTTGCATCCTACCGAGTTGCCGGCCGTCGCAGCCGGTCCGGGCAGGCGCACGGGAAACTCAGAGGAAGATATCAGGTACCAGCTGGTCCTCGTCGGCGCCCAGGCTGTACGGCCGGAAGTCCCCCACACCGGCGGCGGCGAGCACCTGCTCGTCCGTGTAGAAGTTCCCGGACGGCGCGTCGGAGTCCGTGAGGTTGCCGCCGGTGAGCACGGCGTGGGCTGCATCCGCCATGATCTGCGGGCCGCGGGCAGCCAGGACCATCGACTCGCCACCCGGCATGTTCCGGATGGCAGCGGTATCGATCAGGGTGCATGGCCAGAGTGAGTTGACGCGGATGCCGTCCGCTTTGAGCTCCTCGGCCAGGCCCAGCGTGGTCAGGCTCATGCCGTACTTGGCCAAGGTGTAGGCGAGGTGCCTGCCGGCCCATTTCGGGTCCAGGTTCAGCGGCGGCGAAAGGGTGAGGATGTGGCCCCCGGCCGATTTGCGGAGCGCGGGCAGGGCGAGTTTGGACAGCAGGAAAGTCCCCCGGACGTTGATGTCCTGCATCAGGTCGTACCGCTTCATGTCGACGTCGTCGGTACGGGACAGGTCGATTGCTGAGGCGTTGTTGATGACGACGTCGATCCCGCCAAAATGTTCGACGGCGGCACCCACCGCATGGGCGACGTCGTCGTCGTTGCGGACGTCCCCCACCAGGGGAAGCGCCCTTCCGCCGGCGGCCTCCAGCTCATCGGCGGCGCTGAACACGGTGCCCGCGAGCTTGGCATGCGGCTGGCCGGTCTTGGCCAGCAGGACGATGTTGGCGCCGTCGCGGGCGGCACGCAGGGCAATGGCCAGGCCGATGCCGCGGCTGCCGCCGGATATCAGAATGGTCCGGCCGCGGAGCGATCCGGCGGCGCGGTAGGGGGTCTCTGGGAGTGCGAAAGCGTCGTTGCCTGAAGTCATACGGACACTCTAGCCGCTGAATGTTACCGATGAGTAACATAGACGACCCTGCCGACACGTTCGATGAAAATTGTAGGATCCCTACAGCAGCTCCCGGAATACGCGTCACTAGACTAGCCAACAGGGCCTTTGATTTGTGTGGAAGCTACTTAAAGTGGCTCTCCATGCCAAGACGGACGCCCCGGATTACGCTGCTACAGCATGCATCAGCTGCAGCACAACAGCTACAGAGCCGGAGACACTTCATGAGCCATGACCTGACCACGACGGCGGGAAAGATTGCCGATTTCCGCGACCGCCAGGCCAGGGCAGAGCAGCCCTCCGGCCCGGAAGCGATCGAGAAGCAGCACGCGCGCGGCAAGAACACCGCCCGTGAGCGCATCGACCTCCTCGTGGACGCCGGCTCCTTCGTCGAGTTCGACGCCCTTGCAGTGCACCGGTCCGCGGCCTTCGGCATGGAAAAGAAGAAGCCTCTCGGCGACGGCGTCGTGTCCGGCTACGGCACCGTGGACGGCCGCCTCGTGGCGCTGTACAGCCAGGACTTCAGTGTTTATGGCGGCTCGCTGAGCCAGGTCAACGGCGAAAAGATCGTCAAGGTCCAGGAATTCGCGCTGCGCAACGGCTGCCCGGTGGTGGGCATCAATGACGGCGGCGGCGCCCGCATCCAGGAAGGCGTGGCCTCGCTGGCCATGTTCGCGGACATCTTCCGCAACAACGTTCACGCCTCCGGCGTCGTCCCCCAGATCTCCCTCATCATGGGCCCCTGCGCCGGCGGTGCCGCCTACTCCCCCGCCCTCACCGACTACGTGGTGATGGTGGACAAAACCTCGCACATGTTCATCACCGGCCCCGACGTCATCAAGACCGTCACAGGCGAGGACGTGGACATGGAAACCCTCGGCGGCGCCCGGCAGCACAATGCAACCACGGGCACCTCCACCTACCTCGCCTCCGATGAAGCGGACGCCATTGAGTTCGTCCGGGAACTCCTGGACTTCCTGCCCTCCAACAACCTCTCGGAGGCTCCCGTGCTGGATCATCAGCAGGAGCTCGAGCTCGACGACGACGACCTTGCCCTGGACACCCTCATCCCGGACTCCGCCAACCAGCCGTACGACATGCGCAAGGTCATCGAGCAGGTCGTCGACGACGCCCACTTCCTCGAAATGCAGTCCCTGTACGCGCCGAACGTCATCATCGGCTATGGCCGGGTCGAAGGCCACACCGTCGGCATCGTGGCCAACCAGCCGATGCAGTTCGCCGGAACGCTGGACATCTCTGCATCCGAAAAGGCAGCCCGCTTCGTGCGGCACTGCGATGCCTTCAACATTCCCATCATCACCCTGGTGGACGTTCCGGGCTTCCTGCCCGGCAAGGACCAGGAATTCCAGGGCATCATCCGCCGCGGTGCAAAGCTCCTGTACGCCTACGCGGAGGCAACGGTGCCCAAACTGACCGTGATCACCCGGAAGGCCTACGGCGGAGCCTACATCGTGATGGGCTCCAAAAAGCTCGGAGCGGACCTCAACCTTGCCTGGCCCACGGCCCAGATCGGCGTCATGGGCGCGCAGGGCGCCGTCAACATCCTCTACCGCCGCGACCTCGCCGCCGTGGCGGAGAACGGTGGCGACGTCGAGGCCAAGCGCGCCGAGGTCATCCGCCAGTACGAGGAGGAGCTGCTCAACCCGTACCAGGCCGCCGAGCTTGGCTACGTTGACGCGGTCATCGCACCGTCGGAAACCCGCCTCCAGATCATCAAGGGGCTGCGGGCGCTGCGCGACAAGCGCGCCAGCCTTCCCACCAAGAAGCACGGAAACATTCCGCTGTGAACGCGCAGGATCCCGTGTTTGAGCCTGGCGAAACCAAGCCGCTGGTTGAGCCTGTCGAAACGCCGCTGTTCTCTGTCGTCAAAGGTGATCCGACGCCGGAAGAGCTGGCGGCACTGACCGCCGTCGTGCTTTCGCTCGGGACAGCCGAAACGGCTGAACGCGGCAAGCCCACCGTCCGCCACTGGGTGCGGCGGCAGCAACTGCGGCTCGCGCCGACGCCGGGTCCCGGTGCCTGGAAGCGCAGCCGGGGCTAGATCCCCGCCGCGGAGGCCTCTGCCGAAAACTCAGTGAGTCTTTCATAACTGGAGCAGCGCCGTTAGTCTCGTGGGGTGACTAGTGAACCTGCCGCCCCCGCGCGCCCCCGGACCGCAATCGACGCCGTCGCCGACGCCCACACCGACACCCTGGTTGCGTTGGATCCGAGCCTGGCCACCACGCTCGGCATCCCGGGGCACGACACCGAGTTTCAGGACTTTTCCCCTGCCGGGATCGCCAAATTCGCCGAGGCGGCCCGGACAACGCTCGCTGCCCTCGAGGGGCTGGAACCTGTTGATGACGTCGACGCCGTCACCCTCGATGCCTTGCGCGAACGCCTTGGCCTCGAACTGGAGATCCACGAATCGGGCTGGGATGCGGCAGAGCTGAACAACATCGAATCGCCTGCGCAGAATATCCGTTCCATCTTCGACCTCATGCCCACGGACACCGAGGAACACTGGTCCAACATCGCCGGCCGCATGCACAGTGTGCCAGGGGCCATCGACGGCTATATCGAGTCCCTGCGCGCGGCGCGGGACAGTGGCCGTGTCTCGGCCCGGCGCCAGGTGTCGATCGTCATCGAGCAGACCGCCAAGTACGCGGCTGCAGACGGCTTCTTCGCGAAGCTCGTTGCCGGGGCCAAGATGCCCGGCGGCCCGCTGCCCGCCGGGCTCCAGGAAAAGCTCGACGCCGGTGCTGCCGCTGCCAGGAGCGCCTACTCAGACCTGGCTGCCTTCCTGAGGGACGAACTGCTGCCGGTGGCACCCGGGAAGGATGCTGTGGGACGGGACCGGTATGCCCTTGCATCGCGGCTGTTCCTTGGCGCCGCCGTCGACCTCGAAGAGACCTACGCCTGGGGCGTCGAAGAACTTGGGCGGATTATTGCCGCCCAGGAACAAGTCGCCGGGGAAATCAAACCAGGTGCCTCCATCGCGGAGGCCAAGGAGATCCTCAACAGCGATCCTGCACGCCAGCTCAAGGGAACCGACGCCCTGAAGGCGTGGATGCAGGAGCTGTCAGACCGGGCCGTTTCCGATCTCGCCGGCGTGCATTTTGACATCCCGGACGTCATGAAGACACTGGAGTGCCTCATCGCGCCGACCGACGAGGGCGGCATCTACTACACGGGCCCGTCGGATGACTTTAGCCGTCCCGGACGCATGTGGTGGTCCGTGCCGGCCGGCGAGGACACGTTCACCACATGGGCGGAAACCACCACCGTCTTCCATGAGGGCGTGCCCGGGCACCACCTGCAGATCGCCACGGCCGTCTACCGGCGCGAACTCCTGAACAGCTGGCGCCGGAACGTCTGCTGGACCTCGGGACACGGCGAAGGCTGGGCGCTTTACGCGGAAAAGCTCATGGAGGAGCTCGGTTACCTCAAGGATCCTGGCGACCACATGGGCATGCTGGACATGCAGCGGATGCGGGCTGCGCGGGTGGTCTTCGACATCGGCATCCACCTTGAGCTGGAGATGCCGGCCCGCTGGGGGTCGGGCACCTGGACGCCGGAAAAGGGCTTCGGCTTCCTCAAGGAAAACCTCGCCATCAGCGAAGGGCAGCTGCAGTTCGAGTTCGCACGCTACCTCGGCTGGCCCGGCCAGGCGCCGTCCTACAAGGTGGGCCAGCGGCTGTGGGAGCAGATTCGGGCAGAGCTCGAAGCCGGGCCCGGCTTCGACCTCAAGGCGTTCCACACCAAGGCATTGAACATCGGCTCCGTGGGGCTCGACACCCTCAAGCGCGCCATGCTCGGGTAGTCTCTTCCTGCTTTCGCGCCATGGCCGCCTTCCTCCGCGTGCTGCTCCTTCGTCGCTTTGACGGACGCTTCCGGAAGACAGTCATGCCGCACAGTTGGAGATCTTTGCCACACGTACTGCGGGAATAACTTCATAAAAGACCGGCTCTTCGCTGGATTTCCGGGCATGTGGACGGTTGTCACGTGCTACTCCCGCGTAATATTTCTCAACCTCGGGTGGTAGCTGTATTTTGTGCGGCCGTAGGTTGTTCCGGTGAGCAATCAAACCAGCACCCCGTCTTCGTCCGGTCAGACCGGCTTCCAGCTGCCCCGGTGGGCAGGCTCCTTCGGCTTCCAGATCATCGCCGCCCTCGTAGTGGGGCTCGGGCTGGGCCTGCTGGCCAAGTACACGGGCAGCACCAAGGCCAGCCCGAATGGACTTGGCGCGACGCTGCAGACCATCGGCTCCAGCTACGTCTCGCTGCTGCAGACCGCCGTCGTGCCCCTGATCTTCACCGCCGTGGTGAGTTCCATCTCCAACCTCCGCGAGGTCTCCAACGCGGCCAGGCTGGCCTGGAACACCCTGCTCTGGTTCGCCATCACGTCCCTCGCGGCCGTGCTGATTGGCATCGGACTGGGCGTGCTGCTGCAGCCCGGCGCAAACACCGGCATTTCCGGCGAAACCA
This sequence comes from Arthrobacter sp. GQ119, assembly GCF_059759125.1. Classification (NCBI taxonomy): domain Bacteria; kingdom Bacillati; phylum Actinomycetota; class Actinomycetes; order Micrococcales; family Micrococcaceae; genus Arthrobacter; species Arthrobacter sp. GQ119. Next base: position 207,875 of record NZ_JCAXEA010000001.1, read on the forward strand.
AGGAGTTCGCAGGGAAGTCCGGCGACTGGTGGGCGTTCCTGACCGGCCTGTTCCCCAAGAACTTCCTGGGCCTGGGCGCGAGCTCCACGGTGGCGGAATCCGGTGCCGTGACCACGGCCGTCAGCTTCAACGTGCTCCAGATCCTGGTGATCGCGATCGCCGTCGGAATCGCCGCCCTTAAGGTGGGCAAGCAGGCTGAGCCGTTCCTGGCACTCAACGCCTCGGCGCTTGCCGTCATCCAGAAAGTTCTGTGGTGGATCATCCGGATCGCGCCGATCGGCACGGTCGGACTCATCGGCAACGCAGTGGCCGTCTACGGCTGGGACACCATCGGCTCGCTGGGCAAGTTCACTGTGGCCATCTACGCCGGCCTGGCCCTGGTCCTCTTCGGCGTATACCCCGCACTGATCCGCTCCCACGGCCTCTCCGTCAAGCAGTACTTCTCGGGCGTGTGGCCGGCAGTGCAGCTTGCCTTCGTTTCCCGGTCATCCATCGGCACGCTGCCGCTGACCCAGCGCGTCGCCGAACGGAACCTGGGTGTTCCCCGTGCCTATGCCTCCTTCGCCGTTCCGCTCGGGGCTACCACCAAGATGGACGGCTGCGCCGCCATCTATCCGGCCATCGCCGCCATTTTCGTTGCCCAGTTCTTCGGCATCGAGCTCGACGTCAGCCAGTACCTGCTGATCGCCCTCGTGTCGGTCCTCGGTTCCGCTGCGACGGCCGGCACCACCGGCGCCGTGGTCATGCTGACCCTGACCCTGTCCACGCTGGGCCTTCCGCTGGCCGGCGTCGGCCTGCTGCTCGCCATCGACCCCATCCTGGACATGGGCCGCACCGCGGTCAACGTGGCCGGGCAGGCACTGGTCCCCGCCATCGTCGCCAAGCGCCAAGGCATCCTGGACGAGGCGCTTTACAACGCACCGCGCTCCGGGGATCCCTTCACGGATGATTCACCGGCTGAAGAGGCCGCCGAGGGGTCGTCGGAGGCCGGCGAAACCCCGACAGACCGGGAGCTGGCCGACGCCAGGGCGTAGCCGCACGCCCAAGATTCCGGTTAGGGTACCGTCATGGACGTCATTCTGGTTCCCGGATTCTGGCTGGACGCTTCTTCGTGGTCGGAGGTGACTCCCCCGCTGGTGGCGGCGGGGCACCGCGTCCATCCGCTCACGCTTCCTGGGCTGGAGGCGCCGGATGCCCCGCGCTCCGGCATCGGGCTGCGCGACCACATCGATGCCGTTGTCTCCGCAGTGGACGCCGTCGACGGCCCTGTGGTGCTCGTGGGCCACTCCGGCGGCGGGGCCATTATTCACGGTGCAGTCGATGCGCGGCCGGAGCGCGTGGCGCGGGCCGTTTACGTCGACAGCGGTCCGCTCGGTGAGGGCGGCGTCATCAATGACGAACTGCCCGCCGACGGCGACGAGGTGCCCCTGCCGCCGTGGGACGGCTTCGAGGAGGAGGACCTCGTGGACCTGAACGACGAACTGCGGGCGATGTTCAGGGCGCGCGCCATACCGGAGCCAAAGGGTGTGGCATACGACCGGCAGCACCTCCACGATGAGCGCCGCTACGAGGTGCCCGCCACCGTCATCGCGTGCGAATTCCCGACCAGCCTGCTCACCGAATGGATGGATGCCGGCCACCCGTACGTTGAGGAACTCGCGCGCATCCGCGACCTCGACCTGGTGGACCTTCCCACCGGACACTGGCCGCAATTCACCAAGCCGGCCGAATTGGGCGCGGCAGTGCTGGCGGCCGTGAACCGTTCGGCCTGAGCCCGTACCGGCACCGGAGCGTTAGTGCCGGCCGCCGCCAATCACACCCTGCTCCACCGCCTTGGTCACGGCGTCCGCTTCCGCCTGGGTGAGCGTGCCGTCTGCAACCGCCTGATCCAGGCGCGGCTTCAGCGCTGCCGCCCGGCTCTTCTGTGCTTCGCTACGCAGTTCTTCGAGGGCGGTCTTCACCTTGGCTTCATCCAGGCCGAGGGATTTAGCCAGGGATGCGGCCAGCGCAGCCTCCTTCGCCGCGCGGTCCGGCTTCCGTCCGTCCGCCGCCTGTCCGTCCCCTCTCGTCCCCGAAGGGCGGTTCGCCTCGCGGAATGCCCTGAGCGCGTCAATCAGCTTGGCCTCATCCACGCCCAGTTTGGCTGCAAGTGACGCTGCCTGCACGCCGCGATGGCCGTGGCCGTGCCCGTGCTTGCCCCAGCCGAACCGGTGACCGTCGGGAGCGGGCGTGCCGGAAGGGCTGCTGGACGTGGACGGGGGCGTTGGAGTGGCCGTCGTCGCCGCGGCCATTTCCGTCACACCAAACCCGGCACCGAGCGCCACCGCCCCCGCACTCAGGCTGAGGGCCACCTTCTTCATGCGATTCATGGTCTTCTCCTGGATCTGCCGGACAGGACGGCGCCTTCGCCGCCGGCCGTACCGGCCATGGGATCAGGATGCGCCTCCCGCATTGCGTGGGGCTATGAAAAGGCTGTGAAGTACATGTGAATATCGGGCCGAAGCTGTGAATGGGGATAAATCTTGCGCAGAGTGCAAAGATGCACGTAGTGTAAGTGGGTGTCTACTTCCAGTTCCGCCTCGCCGCCATCGCCTCCCCCGCCTCCCCCGCCTTCTCCGCCTGGCCCGGTCCCGTCCCCGACCCGCCGGGAACTGAACAAAGCCGCAACCCGGCAGGCCATTTCGGATTCAACCCTTGAGCTTCTGCGCAGCAAGGGGCCCGGCAAGTTCACGGTGGAGGACATTGCCGAAGCAGCGGGCATCTCCCGCCGTACGTTCTTCAACTACTTCAGCAGCACCGAAGCGGCCATCGCCTCTGTGACCCATGGCTTCCTCGACATCGCGCTGCAGCAGTTCCGGCTGCGGCCCGCGGATGAGCCCATCCTCGAGTCGGCGCGGGCGGCCCTCGTGGAACTGGCCGATCCGATGACCGTCGCGCCGATGGCTGAGCTCTTTAGCCTGACGCAGGCCAGCCCGCTGCTGGCGCGTTCCGAGCTGGAGGCGTGGGACCACTGCACGGAGCAGATCATTGCCGCCGCCCGCGAGCGCGCTGCCCACAGCCCGGCGGGTGACATGGACGAGCTTTACCTGCGCGCCCTGGCCGGTTCCGTCATCTCCTGCGGCAGAGCCGCCATGGAGGTGTGGTTCAGCCGCTGCGGAACGGACCTCTCGGCGGAATCCCTCGCCATCCTCCGGCAGCTGCTGATCGATTCGATGGGACTGCTGGGTGCCGGCTTCGCGGCACTGCCACCTGCCGCCCCGGAAACCCACCTCCCAGCCCCTTCCGCCGCCCCACACTCTCCAGAACGGTCCTGACATGGCACTTCTCCTCTACCGCCTCGGCAAGTTTTCCTACCGGCACCGCTGGCTTGTCATCTCACTGTGGCTTGCGGTCCTCGTGACCGTCGGCGGGTCGGCGGCGGCGTTCCACGGAACAATGTCCAACAACTTCCAGATCCCGGGCACCGAAACCCAGCAGATGGCGGACAAGCTCAAGAAGGAACTGCCCTCAGCCTCGGGCGGCTCCGCCGGAATCGTCTTCGAAGCCAACGATGCCCAGTTCAGCCAGGCCGGCAAAGACGCGGTGTCCGCCGCGCTTGCAAGGCTTCAGAGCCTCCCGGACGTCCGGGGAACGGTGGACCCGTTCGCCACCCAGGTCCGGCTGGACAAGGCTGCGGCCGACCTTGCCGCCGGCGAACAGAAGGCAGCCGAAGGCAAGTCCCAGCTGGACAAGGCCGCCGCTGAACTCGCCGCGGGCAAGGCCCAGCTGGAGGGTGCCGAACAGCAAATGGCCGCTGCCGGCCTGCCGCCGGCGGCCGTCGAAGCCCAGCTTGGTCAGCAACGGGCGGCCCTCGCCGCAGGGCAGGAAAAGCTCGACGCCGGTACAAAGGAACTGGAGGCAGCCAACGAGAGGCTCGCCCTCGGCAAACGCGAACTGGCTGCCTCCCAGGGGATGCGCTTCGTCTCCGAGGACGGCAAAGCCGCCATCGCCCAGGTTCAGTTCAGGACCTCCATCAACGGCCTTGAGCCCCAGGTCCGCCAGGAAGTCCAGGATATCGTCAAGGAAGTATCCTCCGCCGGTGTCACCGCCCTGCCCAGCAAGGAAATCACCGAGGACGTCTCCGAGATCTTTGGCGTTGCCGAGATCGTCGGCATCGCCGTGGCGGCGCTTGTCCTGGTCATCATGCTCGGCACGCTGATCGCCGCAGGCCTGCCCCTGGTCATGGCACTGGTGGGTGTAGCCGGAGGCGTCGGCGGCACGTTTGCCCTGAGCGGCGTTATCGACATGAGCTCCATCTCCCCGATGCTGGCCCTCATGCTCGGCCTCGCCGTCGGCATCGACTACTGCCTGTTCATCGTCAACCGGCACCGCAGCCAGCTGCTGGCCGGAATGGATGGCGAAGAATCCGTGGCCCTAGCCACCGGAACCGCCGGCAACGCCGTGCTCTTCGCCGGGCTGACGGTCATCATCGCGCTCGCGGCCCTTGTGGTGCCGGGACTGCCGTTCCTTGCCGTGATGGGCCTGTCGGCGGCCGCCACGGTGGCCGTCGCCGTCGTCGTCGCCCTGACCCTGACCCCCGCTGTGCTCGCGCTGGTGGGCAGGAGGCTGATCTCCAAGCGCGCGTGGGCCAAGGCTGAAAAGCACAACGCCAGCCCTGGCCACGAGGCCGAAGACCGGGCCAAGGACGAACACCGCAGCAGCCACGGCTGGGGCGGCCTTGTCACCAGGCACCCGGTGGTGGCCACGCTGGCCGGCGTCCTGCTCCTCGGCATCGTGGCCCTGCCGGCCAGCCAGTTAAGGCTCGCCCTGCCGGATGGCAGTTCCGAACCCGTCGATTCCCAGGCCTTCAAGGCCTACGACGTGACCAGCCGCAGCTTTGGTGAAGGCACCACCGGCCCGATCGTCGTTGTCGGCGACTTCCCCGAAGGCCTCAGCGAAGCGGATGCCAAGGCCAGGCAGCTGGACGTTGCCGATGTCCTGCGCACCACGGATAACGTCATTGCGGCCATCCCCGTCGCACTTAGCGAGGACCGCCGAACCGCGGTGTTCCAGGTCATTCCCAAGGAGGGACCGGCCAGCGCCAGCACCGTCGAGGTGGTCTCCGCGCTGCGCGCCGAGAAAGCCGCGATCAAGGACTCCCTCGGCGTGGGCATCGGACTAACTGGCCAGACTGCAGGCAACATTGACGTGTCCACCAAGCTCGGCGACGCCCTGCCCCCGTACCTGGCCATCGTGGTGGGACTCTCGCTGGTCCTGTTGCTCCTGGTGTTCCGCTCGATTGTCGTGCCGCTGCTGGCCACCGGCGGCTTCCTGCTGTCCCTGGCTGCTGCCTTCGGCGCTGTTGTGGCCGTCTACCAGTGGGGTTGGCTGGGGAGCGTGTTTGGCGTCGACAACCCTGGGGCCGTGCTGAGCTTCCTGCCCATCATCCTGATTGGTGTGCTGTTCGGGCTGGCCATGGACTACCAGGTCTTCATTGCCTCAGGCATGCGCGAATCCTTCATGGACGGGGAAACGGCCAAGGATGCGGTGCGTTCCGGCTTCAGCCACGCGTCCGCAGTGGTCACCGCCGCCGCCATCATCATGGTCAGCGTGTTCTCCGGCTTCATCTTCTCGCACCTGAATATGGTCCGGCCGCTGGGCTTCGCCATGGCATTCGGGGTCCTGGTGGACGCGTTCGTGGTGCGCATGACGATTGTCCCGGCCGTGATGTACCTGCTCGGCGAGAAAGCCTGGTGGCTGCCGCGCTGGCTGGAACGCATCCTGCCGGACGTTGATGTGGAGGGCGCCAGGCTGCGCAAGCCAGGAACGACGGCGGTGGGCGTCTCCGCGCCCGAGCCCGCCGGGGTCCCGGCCGGCTAGCGGGGCAGACAGCACCGTTCGTCACAGGCCATTCACGCCGCGAGCGCACGCTCCGCCGCACGCGCACCTCGGGTCCGCATGCGAACCTTCGCGTGGCGGCGGAGTTCTCGCCGTTGCCGGGTAACTTCCGTGTTCAGAGCGTCAAGCTGCGTCCCGGAGAGCGGCGGTGCTGTGGAGTGGTAGCTGTGGCCGGTGGGAGTGGTGAGTTCGAGGCTGTGCCGGAGACTTTTTGTTTCAACGGGGCCGGGACGTGGCCGGCTTGTCCAGCCAGAGGCTTCCTTCGTGTTATTGCAGGCTTCGCAGAGCCCTGCCCCGTTGCTGGTTGTTGTGGTTCCGCCGCGGTGGCAGGGCACGATGTGGTCGTAGTGGCGGATGGGCGCGTCACAGTAGGGCGTGCGGCAGGTGTCATCGCGGGCTTGAATGAAGCGTCGCAAACCGGACGGAAATAGCCGGGCGCGGGAGTCCATGGCGATGAGCGCTCCGGTGCCAGGTGCGGTGTACAGCCGGCGCAAAAACGTGCTGAGAGGTGTACCGGGGGAAGCGGCTGTCCCACCCTCACTGGCAGCGGCTTCCCTGACAGCATTGCGCGCCCAGCCCGCCGGGACGACGCCATATCCGGGGAGGCGGGCAGGCTCTGAGTCGCCCTGAAACAAGGTACGGTCCGTCATGATGAGCTGGATCTCGATGCCCGTGATCCCGCCCCGGGTACCGGTGACGCGTTCGACCAGGCTGTCGGCCATGATCTGGCCGCCGCCACGATTGTCGCCGCCCGAGCGCAGGGAATCGGCGTGCCTGGTGAGGGCCGCAAGCACGGCCACACCCTGGGCGACCGGGAGCAGCGCGGTCAGGTAGCACATGGTGTCCGGCGCCGGCCGAAGGCTGACGTGACGCTCGGCGGCGGCGTGGCTGGCCCGCTGGGTAACGGACCGGGGGTCGCGGCGGTAGGCGGCCCTGCGGGCGAGAGCAACAAGGGCGCGATCGCCGGCACCGGTGAAGGTGCCGGCGTCGGCCGCCAGCTCGTCGTCGACGGCACAGCGGTCCGCTGCGGACAGGCACGCCGTTTCCTTCACGAGCAGGGTGGCCCGCCATTCGTTCAGCTGCCCGTTCTCCAGGGCCGCCAGAGTGCGGGGCATTTCTGTGACCAAGGCCTTGGCCAGGCCCAGTAGCCGGCCGCCGCGTGCCGGAGATTCCCGCCGGGCCAGCGCGACTTGGGCCGCGACCCCGGTGCCCAGCTCTGATGCGGGCGTGCCGGCGTCGGCCTGCTCCTGGCGCTGCAGCAGATCGAAGGCGACCGCGATCCTGGCCTGGAGCGCGGCCGCCGCCGACTTCAGGTCCTCCAGCTCCCGCAGCTGGTCGATCAGCCCCGCACTGGCGGCCGCAGGATGCACCGCAGCCAGAGTTCCGATCACGTCCATGACCGTTACACCGCCTCCTGCTGCCGCCACTTCGGCTCCCCGATTGCCGTCCATGCCCATAGTGTTTCAGGCACCTGTGACATTAACAGGCGGATGCAGTGAGCAGTCCAGGCTAGGGAATCAGGACCACCTTTCCCCGGGAGCGGCGCCCTTCTATCGCAGGGGCGTTTTGTCGGCCTGGAGGGCCTCAATGCCAGCTGCCCAGCTGCGCCACAAGGCCAGCCGTAAAAGGGCCCACGAGCGAGGGAATAATCAGCCGCTGCGGTTGACAGCTGATCTGGGCGGAATCAGTCCCCGGCCGCCCACTGTGTCCTGGATTCGGCGGCAGGGTAGACGCCAAGGATCCGTACCTCGGTGGTGAAGAACTCCAGTTCCTCCAGCGCCCGGCTAAGCGGTGCATCCTCGGGGTGCCCTTCAACGTCCACCATGAACATGGTCGCGGCAAACTCGTTTCCCACCATGTAGCTTTCAAGCCGCGTCATGTTCACGCCGTTTGTGGCGAAGCCGCCCAGGGCTTTGTACAGGGCGGAGGGGACATTCCGGACACGGAACACAAAGCTGGTGACTGCCGGTCCGCGCAGTTCTTCCCGTCCGGGCAGCTCCGTTTCCCGGGCCAGGACTACAAAACGCGTGGTGTTGGAGGGATCGTCCTCGACGGCTGAGGCCAGAATCTCAAGGCCGTAGAGCTCGGCGGCGAGCGGGGGCGCCAGGGACAGCTTGGTGGGATCGTTCCATTCCCGTACCTCACGGGCAGACCCGGCGGTGTCGCCGGCGATCACGGGTTTTAGCCCAGCCTCGCGAATCAGCCGCCGGCACTGGCCCAGGGCGTGAATGTGGCTGTGGACCTCGGTGGCCGCCTCGATGGTGCTGCCGGGGATGCCGAGCAGATCGAAGTGGATGGGCAGAAAGAACTCGCCCACGATCTGCAGACCCGAGTGGGGCAGCAGCAAGTGGATGTCGGCTACCCGGCCTGCGATGGAATTCTCGATGGGGATCATCGCCAGGTCCGTCTCACCGCTGGACACCGACTCGAAGGCGTCCTCGAAGCTGGCGCAGGGAACGCTCGCCATCCCGGGGAACATCCGTTTGCAGGCAATATCTGAGTTGGCGCCGGGCTCACCCTGGAACGCAATTTTCTGGGCCATGATCCGTATCGTTTCACGCACAGTGGCGGCTAACCCAGCGACGGCGCCATAACGCCGTCATACGGGCCTTCGCCGGGCTAAATCCTCCAGTCGAACTCGTGCTCCGGGGCCCGCATCAGCGCACGCGCGTGTAGGTGAGGTAGAAGTCGTGTTCCAAGGGCGCACCCGGCTCGGTGCCCCGCTCCCAGCGGCCCAGAATGGTGTTGCCGTCCTCGCTCAGTTGGCCGACGTAGCGCTGCGGCCAGTCTGGCCCGTCGCGAAAAAGCGTCCAGACGCCGCCTTCGAGAGTCATCTCATAGACGCGTGCGACGCCGCGGGAGTCGAAGTAGTGCTGCTGCAGGCCGCCGTCGGGGCCGGTTGCGCCGATGACGCAGATACCGTTGGGGAACTCGGGGCGATCGACGGTCGAGCGCTCGATCAGGAAGCCACCTCCCTCAAGCCACTCGAACGTTGTCCTCCCATCAGCCTCCAGGCCGGGGACTGCGGTTTCCCACTCCCCGACCAGAATGTCGAGGCGCTCCAGCGAGCCACTCCTGTCCGATGCCATCGGTACTCCTCGTTAAGGTCCTGCGACGTTAAGGTCCTGCGAAATTTAAGGTGCCAGCGAATCAGGCCCAGCCTAGGGCTCCGGCGCCCCAAAGAACACTGGAGGGAATTAGGCTGGAACGGTGACCCGCCTCATTCTTGCCTCCCAGTCCCCCGCCCGCACCAAGCTGCTCAGCAACGCCGGCATCGCCCACGAAGTCCTTGTTTCCGATGTCGATGAGGACGCCGTCCAGGCCCGCTACGGCGTGACAGACCCGCACGACACCGCCCTGCTGCTCGCGCGTGCGAAGGCCGAGGCTGTGGCCTCCCTGCCCGAGGCCGAGGGCGCCCTGGTGATCGGCTGCGATTCAGTCTTTGAGTTCGACGGCGAGGCCCACGGCAAGCCCTACACCGCCGAGGTGGCCAAGGAGCGGATGCTCCGCATGAGCGGCAGCATGGGGGTGCTGCACACAGGTCACTGGCTGGTGGATTGCCGGGACACCGCCAACACCGCCAACTCCGACAACGGCGAGGACGACGGCGCCGGCGCCGGCTCCGGCGCGACGCTCGGCTCCGTTTCCTCCGCCGAGGTCCACTTCATGGAGATGAGCGAAGCCGAGATCGACACGTACATTGCCACCGGCGAGCCGCTTCAGTGCGCCGGGTCCTTCACCATCGACGGCTACGGCGGAGCGTTCATCCGTAAGGTCGACGGCGATCCCCACACCGTCGTCGGGCTCTCCATCTCCACCCTGCGCGGCCTGCTGGGCCAGGCAAAGGTGGATGTCACGGCGTTGTGGACCAGCGGCGCCGTCGATCCCTCCGAAGTCCGGGCCGAATGAGTCAATTGGCGGCACGTTGTAGCAACCCTACAAAGCAACGGCCGCGTACACGCGGATTCCGCCAGTAATATCGGCGGAATCCTCAAAATCAGGCTAGGCTCCCTGAAGGAAAGAAGGAGACGCCTTGTCAGTTAAGCCGGAGCAGTCCGCAAATCCAGAGCAGTTCACCGCCGCCCCGAGCCACGCAGGCGCCGTCCTGACGAGCTCCAAGCGGCTGAGCAAAGTGCTGATCGCCAACCGCGGGGAAATCGCCGTGCGCATCATCCGCGCGGCCCGCGACGAAGGCATCGCCTCCGTGGCGGTGTACGCAGACCCGGACCGCGATGCCCTGCACGTCCGGCTGGCAGACGAAGCGTACGCCCTGGGCGGCAACACTGCCGCGGAGTCCTATCTCGTCATGGAAAAGCTGATTGAGGTGGCCCACCGGTGCGGCGCCGATGCCATCCACCCCGGCTACGGCTTCCTGGCCGAGAACGCCCAGTTCGCTGCCATGGTCATCGGGGCCGGCATCACCTGGATCGGCCCGTCCCCGGAGGCGATCTCTGCGCTCGGCGACAAGGTCCAGGCCCGCCACATCGCCGAAAAGGTGGGGGCGCCGCAGGTCCCCGGCACGACTGACCCGGTGGAGTCCGCCGAAGAAATCCTCGAATTCGTGGACAAGTTCGGTCTGCCTGTGGCCATCAAGGCAGCCTTTGGCGGCGGCGGGCGCGGCATCAAGGTGGCCCGCACCCGCGAGGAAATCCCGGAACTCTTCGAATCCGCTGTCCGAGAGGCAACCGCCGCGTTCGGCCGCGGCGAATGCTTCATCGAGCGGTTCCTGGATGCTCCGCGCCATGTGGAAACCCAGTGCCTGGCAGACTCCTACGGCAACGTGGTGGTCGTCTCCACCCGCGACTGCTCCCTGCAGCGGCGCAACCAAAAGCTTGTGGAAGAGGCGCCGGCACCTTTCCTCACCGAAGAACAAAACCGCCGCCTCTATGAGTCGTCCAAGGCGATCCTCAAGGAGGCCGGTTACCTGGGCGCCGGGACCTGCGAATTCCTGGTCGGCCAGGACGGCACCATCTCCTTCCTTGAGGTCAACACCCGCCTCCAGGTGGAGCACTGTGTGTCCGAAGAGGTGACGGGCATCGACCTCGTCCGCGAGCAGTTCAGGCTGGCCCGCGGCGAGAAGCTGGGCTATGACGACCCGGAGGTCCGGGGGCACTCCTTCGAGTTCCGCATCACCGGCGAAGATCCGGGCCGGAACTTCATGCCCGCCCCGGGCACCGTCAGCACGCTGAAGAACCCCACCGGCCCCGGTATCCGGATCGACTCGGGCGTGGAGCAGGGTGACGTCATCAGCGGCAACTTCGACTCCATGCTGTCCAAGCTGATCGTCACGGGCGCCACCCGCGAGCAGGCACTGGAGCGCTCGCGCCGGGCCCTTGAGGAAATGGTGGTGGAAGGCATCCCCACCGTCATCCCGTTCGACCTTGCCGTGGTCAGCAACCCTGACTTCGCCCCGGCAGAGGGACCGTTCAAGGTCCACACGCGCTGGATCGAAACCGAGTTCGTCAATAACCTGCCGGTCTGGACGCCGGCAGGCGCCGCCCCCGAGGCGGAGGAAGCCGGCGAGCGCCGGACCGTGGTGGTGGAGGTCGGCGGCAAGCGGCTGGAAGTCGCCATCCCCGCATCCCTCGGATTCAGCGGCGCGGCATCGGGCGGCGGGAAGCCGGCCAAGTCCAAGAAGCGCAGCCGTTCAGGCGGCGCCGCCCAGGCGGCCGGCGGCAATGCCCTGACCTCCCCCATGCAGGGCACCATTGTGAAGGTGGCAGTGGCCGAGGGCGACGTCGTCGCAGAAGGTGATCTCGTCGTCGTGCTTGAGGCCATGAAGATGGAACAGCCGCTGACCGCCCACCGGTCCGGCACGGTGACCGGCCTGGCCGCGGCAGCCGGCCAGACCGTCGCGGCGGGCGCAGTGATTGCGACCATCGAGGACTGAAAACACGCATGAAAATGCCCGGTGTGAATTCACACCGGGCATTTTCATTTAAGGAGCTCAGGCCACGTTGTTTTCGTAGTCCGTGTCCTTGGTTTCCCGGGTGATCCACAACGCGATGAAGGTGAGCACCGCTGCGGCCGCCATGTAGACGCCCACGAGCCAGGTGCTTCCGCCGGCGGCCTGCCACAGGGCAATGGCGACGAACGACGCGGGAGCTGCACCGATCACGCTGGAGAGGTTGTACGCCACCGCGGAGCCCGTGTAGCGCACGTTGGCCGGGAACAGCTCGGGCAGGATCGCTGCCATCGGGCCGAAGGTGAGACCCATCAGGGTGAAACCCACGATGAGGCCGACGATCGCGGCACCCGCACCGGGGCCGAACATCGTGAACCACAGCGCACCGAACACGAAGATGCCCGCAGTCACGCCCAGGAGGAACTTCCGGCGGCCCCACTTCTCGGCCAGCGGGCCGGAGACCAGCGTGAAGATGCCGAAGAAGACGACGCCAAGGATCAGCATCCAGAGGAAGTCTCCGCGGGCGATGCCCAGGCCGGGAACGAAGTTGGCAATCTCGGCGGCGGACATGGGCTTGCCGGCCTTCTCAGCGGCGGCCTGTGCAGCCTCAACGGTGGCGGGCTTGGTGCCGTAGGTCAGGGTGAAGGACGTCATGATGTAGAACAGCACGTAGGTGGCCAGCATGATGAAGGTTCCGGCCACCACCGGGCGCCAGTGGCTCTTGAAGGTTGCCGTGAACGGGACCTTCGCCACCTTGTCTTCCTTGAGGACCTTCTGGAAGGACAGGCTCTCGACGAGCTTCAGCCGGACGTAGAGACCAACGATCACCAGGACGGCGCTCAGCAGGAACGGAATCCGCCAGCCCCAGGCGAGGAAGTCTGCGGCGCTGAGGGTTGCGTTGAACCAGATGAACAGCAGGTTGGCCAGGATGAAGCCGATGGGCGCGCCGAGCTGCGGGAACGTTCCGTAGATGGCGCGCTTTCCCTCGGGGGCGTTCTCCGTGGCCAGCAGGGCCGCTCCGGACCACTCGCCGCCCAGGGCCAGTCCCTGGGCGAACCGCAGCAGGACAAGCAGCAGCGGCGCAAAGATGGCCCAGCCGGGGACGGAGGCTGTAGGCAGCAGACCGATCAGGAACGTCGCAACCCCCATCGTGAGGAGCGAGGCCACGAGGGTGCCCTTGCGGCCGAACTTGTCGCCGAAGTGTCCGAAAAGAACCGATCCGATGGGCCGGGCGATGAACGCCACACCGAAGATCGCGAAAGAGCTCAGGAGTGCGTTGATTTCGGTGGCTTCCGGGAAGAAGAGCCGCGGAAAGACCAGCACCGACGCGGTGGCATAGATGTAAAAGTCGTAGAACTCGATCGTGGTGCCGATGAGGCTGGCAAAGATGACCTTGCCTTTGGAGTTCACCGGTTTGGCTGTGCCATATTCCGTTGACGTTACAGGGGATGACATGAAGTGCCGCTTTCTGAGAACTGGACGGACTTCGATGCCGACGCCGCCCGACTATGGAATAAAACAGAGTTCAATATTAGTTCCCGCAATCCAGCGAGTGGACAATTAGTCCACCATCCGGACGATCCAAATCGTCTCACCATGAGGGCTTCCGACACGCCTAACCCCGTTACTTTGCCGCCGATAGGCAAATGTCACAGCACGTTAACAAACGGCGACCGTCCTCGAAACGCGGCTTCCCTACCTTGGTAAAGACAACAATCCCCAAGGAGGTACACCGTGACTGCTGACCGCACCGCAGAATCCGGCACCGGCAATTCCCTCGATCTTGCCGCGGAGCCGACACCCGGGAGCGGCTCCGCATCCCTGAATGTGCAGACCGCTACAGCCACCGCCACCCCCGCCCTCGAGGTCCGCCCCGGCCGCTGGATTGCGAACTGGGATGCAGAGAACAAGCAGCAGTGGGAAAACCAGGGCCGCTCCATTGCACGCAGGAACCTCAACTGGTCCATCTTTGCCGAGTTCCTCGGCTTCGTCGTCTGGCAGCTGTGGTCGATCGTCGTCGTTCAGCTCCCCGCCGCAGGCTTCACGTTCACCACGTCCGAAATCTTCTGGCTCATCTCCATGCCGAGCCTCGTAGGCGCCACACTCCGCATCCCCTACACCTTCATGGTCCCGAAGTTCGGCGGCCGCAACTGGACCATCGTTTCGGCGCTGCTGCTCCTTATTCCGTCCATCGGACTCGCGATGTGTGTCTCCAACCCCGAGACTCCGTTCGGCGTCATGCTCCTGGTGGCCGCCCTGGCCGGCTTCGGCGGCGGCAACTTCGCCAGCTCCATGGCCAACATCACCTTCTTCTACCCTGCCCGTGAAAAGGGCTGGGCCCTGGGACTCAATGCGGCCGGCGGAAACCTCGGTGCCGCCGTGGCGCAGCTGGCCGTTCCGATCGCCATCACACTCCTGGCCGCCGGCACCGTGAATCTGCCCATGGCCGGCCTGATGTGGGTCCCGCTCATCCTGATCGCGGCGTTCGGCGCCTTCAAGTACATGGACAACCTCACCAGCGCCAAGGGTGACGTGGCCGGCTCCCTGGCCGCGCTCAAGGAACCGCACCTGTGGATCATGGCGCTGCTCTACATCGGCACCTTCGGCTCGTTCATCGGCTTCGCCGGCGTCTTCCCGAAGCTCATCAAGGACTACTTCCCGGCCTTCTCCTCCATCGGGGTCGGCACGGTGGCCCTTTCGCTGGCCTTCCTCGGACCGCTGGTCGGCTCCCTGGCACGCCCCTACGGCGGACGCATGGCGGACCGCATGGGCGGCGCCCGGATGACCGTGGCCGCCTTCGCCGCCATGGCCGTGATCACCCTAACCATGATCTGGACGCTGCCGCTGAAGAACTTCTGGCTCTTCCTGGTCCTCTTCCTGATGCTCTTCACCGCCAGCGGCTTCGGAAACGGCGCCACGTACCGCATGATCCCCGTCATCTTCGCCATCTCCAGCCGGGCAGCCCGCTCCGGCGCCAGCTCGGTGACAACCCAGCGCCTCGCCTCCTCTGCCCTCGGCCTGATCTCGGCGATCGGTGCCTACGGCGGGTTCGTGATCCCGCAGGTGCTGAACGCCTCCAACACGGCCAGCGGCTCCTACACGCCGGCGTTCTACGGCTTCGTCGGCGCCTACGTTCTGATGCTGGCGGTCTGCTGGTTCTGCTACATCCGCAACACCAACCGAAATGCGATGGGACACGTCTAACATGACCAAAAGCGCCGACACGCACTGCCCTTACTGCGCCTTGCAGTGCGCCATGACGCTCAAGTCTCCAGCGGCTTTGGCCCCGGCTGTCCAGCCGGGGCCACAGCCCGTGCTTGCCGCACCGGCCCAGGACGTGACCGCCCCTAACGCACCCGCGCTGAAGGGGCCGGCCCTCGAAGTGAACGGCCGCGACTTCCCCACCAACCGCGGCGGCCTCTGCCGCAAAGGCTGGACCTCGGCCTCGCTCCTGCAGCACCCCGGGCGCGTCACCGAGCCCATGTTCAAAGGTCCCGACGGCGTCTTCCGCCCCATCACGTGGGACGAGGCGCTCGCCCGCATCACCACCGCCGTCCGGGACACCCGTGCCAAGCACGGAGCGGACGCCATCGGCGTTTTCGGAGGCGGCGGCCTCACCAACGAAAAGGCCTACCAGCTGGGCAAATTCGCCCGCCTCGCGCTGGGCACGTCCCGCATCGACTACAACGGCCGGTTCTGCATGTCTTCCGCCGCCGCTGCCGGCATGCGCGCCTTCGGCCTGGACCGCGGCCTGCCGTTCCCGCTTGAGGCACTGAACACGGCCAGCACCATTCTGATGCTCGGTTCCAACGTCGCCGAGACCATGCCGCCCTTCGTCCAGCACCTGCAGGGCGTCCGCGACGCCGGCGGCCTGATTGTGGTGGACCCGCGGCGTTCCGCGACGGCAGCCTTCACCTCCGACGGCGGCGGAATGCACCTCCAGCCGCTGCCCGGCACCGACCTTACTCTCCTGCTTGGCCTGTCCCACGTGGTGATCCACGAGGGCCTCGTGGACGCCGACTACGTCGCAGCGCGCACCACCGGCTACGACGCCCTGGTCCGCAGCGTCAACGCCTTCTGGCCGGAGCGGGTCCAGTCCATCACCGGTGTTCCCGCCGGGCTCATCCGTGAAACCGCCCGCCTGCTTGCCGAGGGTGCCCGCCGCGGCGGCAGCTACATCCTCACCGGACGGGGCGTGGAACAGCACGTGGACGGCACCGACACCGCCACGGCAGCCATCAACCTCAGCCTGCTGCTCGGGCTGCCCGGAACGGCCCGCAGCGGCTACGGCACGCTCACCGGCCAGGGCAACGGCCAGGGCGGCCGCGAACACGGCCAGAAAGCCGACCAGCTGCCCGGCTACCGCAAGATCACCGACCCGGCCGCGCGGGCACACATGGCCAAGGTCTGGAACGTCCCGGAGGAACTCATCCCCGGCCCCGGGCTGCCTGCCGTGCAGCTGCTCAAGTCACTGGGAGAGCCCGACGGCGTGCAGTGCCTGTTCGTGCACGCCTCCAACATCGCCGTTGCCTCCCCCGATGCCAACGACGTCATCCGCAGGCTTCGCACCCTGGAATTCCTGGTTGTCTGCGACTTCTTCATGTCCGAGACCGCCGCCGAGGCCGACCTCGTCCTGCCGGTGCTCCAGTGGGCAGAGGAAGAGGGCACGCTGACCAACCTCGAAGGCCGCGTGCTCCGCCGCCGCCAGGCCATCCAGCCACCCGCCGGTGCCCGCAGCGAACTGTGGATCATGGCCAGGCTGGCAGAGGCACTCGAGGCGCCGTCCACCTACAGCGACGATCCCGAGACGGTTTTCGAGGAGCTCCGCCTGGCCTCCGCCGGCGGCGCGGCCGACTACTCCGGCATCGACTACGCCATGCTCGACGGCGGAGCAGCCGCCTACTGGCCCTACCCCGCGGGCAGCACCGGAACGCCGCGGCTCTTCCTGGATGCGTTCGCGCACGCTGACGGCAAGGCCGTCATGACCCCGGTGGCGCCCCGCCGCCGTCGTGCTCCGGGAGCACATGCCGACCCGACTGCGAAGCCTATGACCCTCATCACTGGCCGCCTGCTGGAGCACTACCAGTCAGGCGCCCAGACCCGCCGCGTCTCCGAGCTCCTCGCATCCCAGCCTGAAGCCAGGATGCAGATACATCCCGCCGCCGCAGCGGCCATGGGCATCACGGACGGCGCGCAGGTGTCAGTGGCGAATGAGCGCGGGGAGGTGGTGTGCCGGGCGGAACTCAGCACGGCCATCCGTCCGGAAACCGTGTTCCTGCCGTTCCACTTCCCGGAACTGGAAAGCGCGAACCGGCTGACCGAAGCCGCCACGGATCCCATCTCGGGGATGCCCGAATTCAAGTACAACAAAGTCTGGGTCCGGTTGGCAGCGAACCTACAGGACATCAGCGTTCTTCAGACATCGGAGGCCTCATGAGCGAGCAGATTGTAATTGTCGGATTCGGTCCGGTGGCGGCGCGGCTGGTCGACGAGTTGCTGCCCGCGCTGCGCGCCGGGCAGGCAGGGCTGACCGTCATCGGCCAGGAGCCTGACGCCGCCTACAACCGCGTCCTCGTCGCTGACCTGGGCGTGGGCCGCACCACGCCGGAGGCACTGGCCCTGGCCGACGCAGCTGCTCTCGCGGTGGACGGCGTCGATGTCCGGCTGGGCGTAAAGGTCAAGCGCGTGGACCGGGCACGGCAAAACGTCCTCCTCTCCGACGGCACGTCCGTCCACTACGACCGGCTCGTCTTCGCCACCGGCTCCCGGCCCGTCATCCCCAACCTCACCGGCATGAACCCGGACCCGGCAGCCCCCGTCCTCCCGCCCGGCGTCACCGCCCTGCGCGACCTCCGCGACGCCGAGGTCCTGCGCCAGGCTGTCGCGGGCCGCAAGCGCGTGGTGGTGCTGGGCGGCGGCGTGCTCGGCCTCGAGACCGCCCTCGCGGCGGCCGAGGAAGGCGCCACCGTTACCGTGGTGCACAACGGCCCCCACCCCCTCGGCCGGAACATCGACCGCGGCGGCGGAGCAGTGCTCGCCGCCAGCCTCCGGAACTGCGGCGTCCGCGTGGCCGCCAACGCCCGCTCCACGGGCGTTGAGCACAACGCTCCCGGCGGCGGGTTCTCGGCTCTGCTGCTCGACGACGGTTCGGCCATCGACGGCGACCTGCTGGTCCTCTCCTGCGGTGTCCGGCCACGGACCGAACTGGCGGAGGGCTGCGGGCTTTCGACGGGCACCGGCATCCTCGTGGACCACCACCTGCGCGCGCACCATGAACCGCACATCTTCGCCATCGGCGACTGCGCCGAGGTCCGTTGCCCGGACCCGGGCTGCCTCGAGTGCCGGACGGCGCGCGGTCCGTCCGGCCTGGTTGGTCCGGGGTGGAGGCAGGCCGAATGGCTCGCCGAATACCTGCTGCGGCTGGCCGAGGGACCGGAGGGTGACGCGGAGTCGCTGCCCCCGCTCCCCCAGGAGAAGCCCGGGGTGATCGTGCTCAAGGCCCGCGGCATGAACATGGCAGTGGCCGGGGACAACTCCGCCGAGCAGTGGCATGAGGACGTCCTGACCGCCGGAGCCGTCAACGGCAGGCCACGGCTGCAGATCGCCCAATGGGCCGATCCGGAGCACGGCCGCTATGTGAAGATGACCACCCGCGGCGGCGTGCTTGAGGGCCTGGTCAGCGTGGGAATGCCCCGCACCGCCAGCGAACTCGTGCAGCTCTTCGAGCGCGGCGCCGAACTGCCTGCGGACCGTTCCCTGCTCCTTCGTCTGGACGGTCCGGACCAGCTGGCGCCGTCCGCGGCTTCGAGCGATCCGGAAAGCACCGTCTGCCGCTGTGCAGGTGTCAGCGGCGGCAAGATCACCGAAGCCGTCACCGGCGGCTGCTCCACCGTGGCCGACGTTTCCTCAGCCACCCGCGCCGGCACCGGCTGCGGCGGCTGCCACGAGGACATCAAGGGGCTCATCGAAAAACACTTCCAGGCGGCAGCCGCCTAAAACCTGACCAGCACCCTTGCACAAGGGGCCTCCGCCCCCGCGTCACAGAAATCGGGCATGCCGCGGATGGCAGGTAGCATCTGAGCCATGAGTGCCGACGAAGACGACGACATCACTGATGAGCTGCTGGCCGACGCCGAAAAGCTCACGGGGCTGAGCCTTGAGCTCCTGGGGCTCGACCCGCATCCCGATGACATGACCGCCGAGCAGCGGCTGCAGTTCGACCCCGATGACCTGGAAGAGATGGCGTCCGTAGCTCCCGATGAAAGGCAGCGGTCCGTGCGCCAGACGCACCTGCTGGCGGGACTCCTGTGGAACTCCTCAAGCGTCCTCATGGACCAGCTGTTCCGTGACCTTGGAACGCTGGGCGAACTGGACACGGTCACGCCTGCCGACGTCGCCGGGACCTCCGTGCTGTCCTCGCTGCCGCCCCGGTTCGCCCACAGCTACGACGCCACGTTCACGCAGAAGTTCATCGTCGTCGCGGCGGACGTCACCGCATCGCTGGCGCGCGGCTGGACCGCTCCCGGCTGCCTCGCGGCCGAACTCGCTGTCCGCTGCCTGCTGGACCAGGCCCAGGTGACCGAGGAAATCTACGACCTGGACCTTCCCGGTGAGTGGCGGGCGATTGTTGAGGAAGTCCTGCTTGAGGACGCAGAGTGCGAAGCACTGTATTCGGACGCTGCCGGCACGCCGGACATCCAGCGGTGGTTCACGCCCTTCACCCCGGGCGACAGCGTTCCGGCGTACGCCTTCGCGTAACCCTGGATGTGCCTGACCCTAGTTGTGAACATGCAGGCGCCTGGCTGCTTCGGAAATCGAGCCGCTGAGCGACGGATAGACGGTGAAGGTGCTGGCGACGTCGTCCACGTGCAGTTTCTGCTTCACTGCGATGGCGATGGCGAAGATCAGCTCGGAGGCATTCGGACCCACCACCACGCCGCCGATCACAGTGCCTGACCCCTTGCGGGCGAAGATCTTGACGAAGCCGTCTTTGACGTTGCGCATCTTGGCGCGGGCATTGCTCTTCAGGGATAGCTTGATGATGTCGCCCTGGTACTTGCCGGACTCGATCTCCGCCTCTGACACACCCACGGACGCGATCTCCGGTGAGGTGAAGATGTTGGACGCGACCTGGTGCAGCTTGATGGGGGTCACCTGGTCCCCCAGGAAGTGCGCGATGGCGATCCGGCCCTGCATCGCGGCGACGGAGGCCAGTGCCAGGACGCCGGTGCAGTCGCCGGCGGCATAGATGTTCGGCGCGGTGGTGCGGGAAACGCCGTCGACCTTAATGTGGCCGCTCTCGGTGACCGCAACGCCTGCCTCTTCGAGGCCGATACCGGCGGTGTTCGGGATCGAACCCACGCAGACCAGGCAGTGGCTGCCGGTGACCTTGGTGCCGTCGCCGAGGGTGACCACCACGCCGTCGCCGGTGCGCTCCACGGCTTCGGCCCGGGCGCGGGACAGGACCGTCACGCCGCGGCGCTCGAACACCTCTTCGAGCACCTCGGCGGCGTCGGTGTCGGAGCCTGGAAGCACCCGGTCCCGGCTGGAAATCAGGGTGACCTTCGACCCAAGGCCGTTGTAGGCGGAGGCGAATTCAGCGCCGGTCACACCGGAACCCACCACGATGAGCTCTTCGGGCAGTTCATCCAGGTTGTAGATCTGTGCCCAGTTCAGGATGTGTTCCCCGTCGGGCCGGGCGGTGGGCAGCTCGCGCGGGTGCGCACCGACGGTCAGCAGGATCGCATCCGCCTCGACCGTTTCCGTGCCCTCGGCGGTGAGGACTTCGATGGTGCGGTTGTTAACCAGCTTGCCGGAGCCGATCAGGATGCGGACGTTCTGGTGTTCCAGGCCGGCGGTGATGTCGCGGGACTGCTGGCGTGCGAGGCCGAGCAGGCGGTCGTTGATGTGCTTGAGGTCCGCGCGCATGACGGGTACGAAGTCGCCGCCGCCGTCGACGTCCAGCTTCACGCCCAGCTCCCCCGCCTCACCGACCCGGGTCATGAGGTCCGACGTCGCGATCAGCGTCTTGGAAGGCACGACGTCGGTGAGTACGGCGGACCCGCCGAGGCCGGCGCGCTCGATGATGGTGACCTTGGCCCCCAGCGCGGCGGCAACCATGGCGGCTTCGTAACCGCCCGGGCCTCCGCCGAGAATTGCGATTCGGGGTGCGCTGAAATCAGGATGCATAGTCACAGTCAACCATTCTCGCCCATTGGCTGCCGCACCACCAACAAACTGCAAGCGCTGTGCAGGCGTGTGCTGCCGCGCTGGGCGGATTGCGCTTCGCGCTGGGCACCTGCGCTGCCGCACGATAGCTTGTACCAGTGAGTAATACAGAATTCCTGAACACTGACCCGTTCGAGGTTGCCCGGACCGCCGCCGACTACATCGCGGCCAAAACCGGCGTTGAGTCTCACGACGCCGCGCTGGTCCTGGGCTCCGGCTGGGCCGAGGCCGCCAACCTGATCGGTGAGACCACGGCAACCCTGGCGGCCTCCGAGGTGCCGGGCTTTTCCGCCCCTGCCGTGGAGGGCCATGTGGGCACCATCCGGTCAGTGCTGACGAGGGAAGGCAAGCGCGCACTGGTTCTCGGTGCCCGCACCCACTACTACGAGGGCAAGGGAGTCCGCGCCGTGGTGCACGGTGTACGCACCGCGGCGGCCACCGGCTGCAGGACACTGGTGCTCACCAACGGCTGCGGCGGACTCAATGAGAACTGGACACCGGGGACGCCGGTCCTGATCAGGGACCACATCAACCTCACCGCCACCTCACCGCTGGAAGGCGCCACTTTCGTGGACCTGACCGACCTGTACTCGGCCCGGATCCGCGGCCTCGCGCGGGAAGTGGACCCTTCCCTCGACGAGGGCGTGTACGCGCAGTTCACCGGGCCGCACTACGAAACCCCGGCCGAGGTGCAGTACGCCAAGCGCATCGGCGCCGACCTCGTGGGCATGTCCACCGCCCTGGAAGCCATCGCGGCACGGCACGCGGGCATGGAGGTCTTCGGAATCTCGCTCGTGACCAACCTCGCCGCCGGCATCAGCCCGGTGCCGCTCAGCCACGAGGAAGTGCTCGAGGCGGGCCACGCTGCCGGGCCGCGCATCTCCAAGCTCCTGGCCGAAATCATCGCCAGGCTCTGATCCGGCCTTCCGAAACAGTCGCGAAGATGTGACCGGGCGGCCGGCTTATCCGGCACCCGCCGCCCGGCTTTGACGATAGTTTGGATCCTATGATGTCCTCCGACGCCGACTCCCAGCTGTTCAGCGAGGCCCGCGCCTGGGCCGACATGGACCCGGATCCCGCCACTTCCGCATCCCTGGCCGAGCTCCTATCCCAGGCTGAGGCCGGTACTCCTTCCGCCCTCCAGCAGCTGAAGGACAGCTTCAGCGGCACGCTGCAGTTCGGCACGGCCGGCCTCCGGGCGCCCCTTGGCCCCGGACCCAACCGGATGAACCGGGTGGTGGTCCGCCGCGCAGCGGCAGGTTTCGCGAACTTCCTGACCCAGGCAGTCGAGGAGGCCTCACCGGGAACCCGGCCACGCGCCGTCGTCGGCTTCGACGCGCGGTACAACTCGGACATCTTCGCCCAGGAGACTGCCGCGATCTTCACGGCAGCGGGCATCGACACCCTGCTGATGCCCGCCGCGCTGCCCACGCCGCTGCTTGCCTACGCCGTGCGGGCGCTCGAGTGCGACGGGGGCGTGATGGTCACAGCCAGCCACAACCCGCCGCAGGACAACGGCTACAAGGTGTATCTTGGCCGCCACGCGGTGGAGGAAAGCGGCCGCGGCGCGCAGATCGTGGCTCCGTACGACGCCCTGATCGCGGCCGAGATCGACAGGGTGCCTGCCCTGGATTCCATCATCCTGGCCCAGAACGGCTGGGGTGTGCTCGAAGCCGGCATCGCCTCAGACTATGAGGCGGCCATCGCAGCCCTGGCAAAGGCGGATCTCTTTCCGGCCCGTGACCTCAAGATCGTCCTCACGCCCCTGCACGGAGTAGGCGGGGACACCGCAGTGGCTGTTCTCAAGGCAGCGGGGTTCACCGATGTCACGCTGGTCAGCGAACAGTCCCAGCCGGACCCGGACTTCCCCACCGTCAGTTTCCCCAACCCCGAGGAACCGGGGGCCCTTGACCTTGCCCTCGCGGCGGCCGCGCAGGCCGGTGCGGACATCGTCCTGGCCAACGACCCCGACGCCGACCGCGCGGCAGTGGCGGCCAAGGATCCCGACACGGGCGCGTGGCGGATGCTGCGCGGCGATGAAGTGGGGGCGCTGCTGGGCGCGCATGTGGTGGCGCGGTTGTCCGCGCCCACCGGGGAAACGCACGACGGCGTGTTCGCGAGTTCCGTTGTTTCCTCGCGGCTGCTCTCGCGCATCGCGGCAGCGGCAGGCTACGCCCATGAGGAAACCCTGACGGGGTTCAAGTGGATTTCCAGGGTTCCGGGCCTGGTGTACGGCTACGAGGAAGCGCTGGGCTACTGCGTGGCCCCGGACCTGGTCCGGGACAAGGACGGCATTTCCGCGGCCGTCCTGATCGCCGAGCTCGTGGCAGCCGCCAAGGCGGACGGAAAGACCATCTTTGACACCTTGGACGAGCTGTACCTGGTCCACGGGCTGCACGCCAGCGACCAGCTGAGCATCCGCGTGGCGGACCTGGGCCTGCTCAGCGCCATGATGAACCGGCTCCGCGTGAGCCCGCCGGAGTCGTTCGGCGGATCGGCCGTGGAATCCTCCATTGACCTTGCCGAAGGCAGCGACAAACTGCCGCCGACGGACGGGCTGCTCTACCTCACACGCGATCTCACCCGCGTGATCATCCGTCCGAGCGGCACGGAGCCGAAGCTCAAGTGTTACCTGGAAGTCATCCAAAGCGTAGGCTCGGCGGCCGAGCTGCCCGCGGCCCGGGCAGCTGCGCGGGCCGCACTGGACCGGGTGCTGGGCGACGTCCGCGAGGCCCTGGGGCTGTAGGGCCGGCCACAGGGCTGGGTTAAGGGTTGGGGCTACAGCGCGATTTCGACGTGGCCGTCTGCAATCCGTGCGGCGAACGTGGCAAGGCGAAGTTCAGGGCTGCCAAAGCACTCGCCGGTTTCCAGGTCGTAGACCTCTTTGTGGAGCGGCGACGCAATGGTGGGACGCGTGCCGCGTGATCCGAGGATGCCCCGTGCCATGACGAACGCGCCGGTGGCCGGGTCTTCCTGCGCCACCGCGAAAACCTCACCGGGCGCGGTGCGGAACAGTGCTATCTGGCGGCCGTCAACGAGTGCCGCCTCGCCCCAGGAGAGCTCCAGTTCGTCCACGGCGCAGACCCGGTGCCAGCCAGTGGCATACCCGGTGGTCAGATCCTCAAGTTCCAGTGTTGCCGTCATGTCGGCTCCTCTCCCTTTGCCTGCATCCCGGCGAACGGCCGGTTTCCGCGAGGCGATTTCGCCTGCTTTAGCCGCCACTGCGGCGGTATATCCAAAGTAGGTTCCCGGTGTTTCAAAGGCGTGCAGCCAATGTGTCCGGAACGTAAAAGACACCTCACTTGCCCGGAAATGTGTTCGTGATGCAGAAGTTAAGATCACGAAACAAAAGGGAAACTGAAGCGAAACTGCCCCTGCCTAGTCTGGATGGACAAGCTGCAGAGCCCCGTCTGCGGCCCATGCGAAAGGCCCCTAAGTGACCGGACAGACTTCAAGCACAGAGACACCGCGCCGCATCGTCGTCGCCGGAGGCGGCCCTGCTGCCCACCGTTTTGCGGACGCCATGCATGCCCGTGGCCTCGAAGGCTGGCAAGTAACTGTACTTACGGAAGAAGCGCATCTGCCCTACGACCGCGTTGCGCTGAGCAAGGCACTCACGGACAGCACCGTTGACCTCACTCTCGGCGCCGCCTCCATGTGGGACCACGAGGCAATCACCCTGAAGACCGGCGAGCGCGTCGTTAAGGTCGACGCCGCCGCCAAGGCGGTCGAGACCGCCGCCGGCCACCGCTATGAATACGACGAGCTCGTGGTGGCTACCGGTTCTGACGCCGCCAGGCTCCCGATCCCCGGCGCCGAGCACGTGCATGTCTACCGCACGCTCGAGGACGTCTGGGCCATCAACAAGTCCATCGCCGAACTCACCGGGAAGCTTGGCCGCAAGATCAACGCCGTCACCATCGGTGGCGGCCTGCTGGGCCTGGAATCCGCAGCCGGCACCGAACAGCTCGGCGCCACTCCCGTGGTGATCAACGGCGCCCCGTGGCTCATGAACACGCAGCTCGACGAGGGCGCCGGCCAGGCGCTGGGCCGCCTGATCGAAGCCAAGGGCTTCGAGGTCCACGGCGGCGTATTCCCGTCCGAAATCCTCGCCGACGACGACGGCCAGGTCACCGGCGTGCTGATGGCCGATGGCCGCACCATTGCTGCCGACCTCGTGGTCGTGGCCATCGGCGTCAGGCCCCGCGATGAACTCTTCCGCGCCGCCGAGGGTGAGGAACCCCTGTTTGATCTTGGCCCCCGCGGCGGCGTCGTCATCAACGATGACTGCTCCACCCAGGTCCCCGGCATCTGGGCGATCGGTGAGGTGGCAAACTTCGGCGGCATGTGCCTGGGCCTCGTGGCCCCTGCCAACACCATGGCCGAAATCGTGGCGGACCGGCTGCACGGCGGCGAAGCCACCTTCCCCGGCTTCGACACCGCCACCAAGCTGAAGCTGTCCGGAGTGGACGTGGCCAGCTTCGGTGACGCCTTCGCCAAAACCGAGCACGCCCTCGAAATTGTTTACGCGGATCCGGCGCGCGGCGTGTACCAGAAGATCGTCACCACCGACGATGCCAAGACCCTCCTCGGCGGCATCTTTGTTGGCGACGCCGCCCCGTACACCAGCCTCCGCCCGCTCCTGGGCCGTGAGCTTCCGGCCGAACCCGGCGCCTACCTGACTGCGGCCGGTGGCGGCGAAGCCCCAGAAACCGAGCTGCCGGACGATGCAACCCTGTGCTCCTGCAACAACGTGACGGCAGGCAGCATCCGCGACGCCATCAACGGCTGCGGCGCCTGCGACGGCAACGCCCCCGTCCAGGAACTCGGCGAGCTGAAGGGCTGCACCCGTGCCGGCACCCAGTGCGGTTCCTGCGTGCCGATGCTGAAGAAACTGCTGGAAACCGAACTCACGAAGTCCGGCGTCGAGGTTTCCAAGGCACTCTGCGAGCACATCGAGCTGTCCCGCCAGGAGCTGTTCGACGCCATCCGTGTCCTGGAGCTGACCTCCTTCGAAGAGATCATGGCCAAGTACGGCACAGGCGCAGGCTGCGACATCTGCAAGCCGACCATCGCCAACATCCTGGCGAGCCAGAACAGCGCCTACGTCCTGGACGCCGGCCGCGGCACCCTCCAGGACACCAATGACCGCGCCCTGGCCAACAT
The DNA here is from genome assembly GCF_059759125.1 of Arthrobacter sp. GQ119. Taxonomy (NCBI): domain Bacteria; kingdom Bacillati; phylum Actinomycetota; class Actinomycetes; order Micrococcales; family Micrococcaceae; genus Arthrobacter; species Arthrobacter sp. GQ119. The sequence goes on from NZ_JCAXEA010000001.1 coordinate 234,051, forward strand.
GCAGAAGGACGGCACGTACTCGGTGGTCCCGCGGATCGCCGGCGGTGAGATCACCCCGAAGAAGCTGGGCGTCATCGCTGCTGTGGCAGAGAAGTACGGCCTCTACACCAAGATCACGGGCGGCCAGCGCATCGATATGTTCGGCGCCCGGCTGGAGCAGCTGCCGGAAATCTGGAAGGAACTGGTGGATGCCGGCTTCGAGTCCGGCCAGGCCTACGGCAAGAGCCTGCGCACGGTGAAGTCATGTGTCGGCTCCACCTGGTGCCGCTTCGGTGTCCAGGATTCTGTGGCCATGGCCATCCAGCTGGAGCTGCGCTACCGCGGCCTCCGAAGCCCGCACAAACTCAAGATGGGTGTCTCCGGCTGTGCCCGGGAATGCGCCGAGGCCCGCGGCAAGGACGTCGGCGTAATCGCCACGGCGGACGGCTGGAACCTGTACGTTGGCGGCAACGGCGGTGCCACCCCGGCGCACGCCCAGCTGCTCGCGAAGGACCTGGACGACGAGACGCTGATCAAGTACATCGACCGCTACTTCATGTACTACATCCGCACTGCCGACCGCCTGCAGCGCACCGCACGCTGGCAGGAGGAGCTCGACGGCGGCATCAAGCATGTTGAGGACGTCGTTGTGCATGACACCCTGGGCATCGCCGAGGAGCTCGAGGCGGCCATGGCCAAGCATGTGGACACCTACGTCGATGAGTGGGCCGACACCCTGACGGACCCCGAGCGCCTGCGCCGGTTCCGCTCCTTCGTCAACGCCCCGGACCAGAAGGACGACTCCATTACCTTCGTCCCCGATGAGCGCGGCCAGATGCGCCCTGCCACGGCTGAGGAAAAAGGCAAAGTGCTGATCGGGGCCTCCATCCCCATGAGGCCCTCCACTCCCGAACTGCTGGATGAGAACGAGGTATAGCATGCAGCTCAGCATTGATCTCACCGGACGCGAGGTCCTGGTTACGGGTTCGGACGCCGCTGCCCGCCAGGCGGTCCGCCGCTTCGAGGCGGCCGGAGCCATCGTCTACCGCCTCAGCACGCCGCAGGGTGCCGGGCACGACGGTCCCCTGCCCGAGCGACCCTTCCTGGTGGCGGCAGTCAACGACGGCCAGCCCGGCTGGGAACCCCTGCTGGAGCGCTGCCGCGCCGCCGGCATCCCTGTCTCCGCCGAGCCGGCCGCCGGCCCGCCGGGACACGTCACCCTGGTCGGCGGCGGTCCGGGTACGCCCGAACTGCTGACCGTCGCGGCCGTCAACGCCCTGCGCGATGCCGACGTCGTGTTCTACGACCGGCTGGCCCCCTATCAGGAGCTGGCGTCCATGACCTCGGCCGAACTGGTGGACGTGGGCAAGAAGCCCGGCCACCACAAGGTGAGCCAGGGCGACATCGAAAAGCTCATGGTGGAAAGTGCCCTGGCCGGCAACAACGTGGTGCGTCTCAAAGGCGGTGACCCTTATGTCTTCGGCCGCGGCGGCGAGGAAGTTGCCTCCTGCGTGGCAGCCGGCGTCCCCGTCCGGGTGGTCTCCGGCGTCACCAGCGCCATCTCGGTGCCGGCCGCTGCCGGGATCCCGGTGACGCACCGCGAAGTCAGCCACATGTTCACCGTGGTCTCCGGCCACGCGCCGCTGACCGAGCAGGAGCTCACGCACCTGGCTGGGCTGGGCGGCACGATTGTGGTCCTGATGGGCATCGGCACGCTGCACCACCTGGCCGCTGGCCTGCGCCGTGCCGGGATGCGCGCCGACATGCCCATGGCCGTGGTGGAGCGCGGATACCGGCCCGGCCAGCGCACCACCATCGCGGAACTGGGCACGATTGCCGCAGCCGCGGCAGGCTGCAGCAACCCCGCCGTCCTGGTGATCGGTGAGGTGGTGCGGGTGGCTGAGGCCAACCGCGGGCATGCCGAGGCCGCCGCCGACCTTGACCGCCTGGCGGCCTCCCTGCTGGAATCGTGAACGTCATGAGTGCACTGAATGCCATCGCCCCCGCCGAAACAGAACCTGTAGTGCGGGAACCGCACGAGTCGGCCGCCGCGGAGCCGGCCGCCGAGGCTCCGCTCGAAGGTTTCCGGATCGGCGTCACCTCACACCGCCGCTCCCGCGACCTGATCGAGGCCCTGGAGCGCCGCGGCGCCGAAGTGCTGCACGCCCCAGCCCTCAAGATTGCCCCGGTGAACGAGGACATGACCCTGATCGAGGACACCAAGGCCATCATCGCGGCGAAGCCGGACCTGTGCATCGCCACCACCGCCTACGGGATGCGCCGCTGGTGCGAGGCCGCGGACGCCTCCGGCATCGGCGAGGAACTGCTCGACACCCTGGCGGCTTGCCGGATGTTCGTCCGGGGGCCCAAGGCCCGCGGTGCGGTCCGCGCGGCCGGCCTCGCCGACGTCGGCATCAGCAGCGACGAAACCACGGCGACCCTCGTGGACATGCTGCTCCAGGAAGGCGTGCGCGGCAAGACCGTCGCCGTGCAGCTGCACGGCTACACGGATGTCCGCCAGCTTGAGCGGCTGCGGATGTCCGGTGCCACGGTGCTCACCGTCACGCCTTACCGCTGGGTGAAGCCCGATGGCGCAGACCGCCTGCCGCGGCTGATTGAGGCCGCCTGCAGCGGCAACCTCGACGTCCTGACCTTCACCAGCGCCCCGGCCGTGGACGCGATGTGGAGCACTGCGCACGAAATGGGACTGTACAAACAGCTCGTGGAGAGCCTGAAGACCACCGTCACCACCGCCGTCGTGGGTCCCGTGACCGCCCAGCCGCTGCTGGACGCCGGGATCACCCCCCTGGTTCCTGAGCGGTTCCGGATGGGTGCCCTGATCAGGCTTGTGTGCGAACACCTCGCACTGAACCATGTCCGCCGTCTGGAAACCCGCTCCGGCAGTGTGGAACTGCGCGGCCGCTCGCTGCGGATCGACGGCGAGCCGGTGGAAGTTGCCCCGGCTCCGCTCCTGCTGCTGCGCGCCCTCCTTGGGGCAGGAGGCGCCGTGCTCTCCAGGGAGTCGCTGTCCGAACTCCTCGAACTGCGCGGATCTGTGCACGCCCTCGACATGACGGTGAGCCGGCTAAGGTCATCCCTGCCCGACGGCCGTCTCGTGGAGACCGTGGTGAAGCGCGGCTACCGGATCCGCGTCTAGCGCCTCAGCACGCCGCGGGGCCGCGCCCGCCCACTCCGCCGCCCGGGATGGGCCCGGAGCGGCCCCGCGTTTCGTGTATTACCGTCGGGTAAAAACTGGCGAACAGGCGGGGATAATTTGGCAACAGCCGGGAAATATGTGCGAAAAACCGGCCGTCTACGCTGTGTCCTGTCAGCACACCAGGGCCGGAATCCGGCCCGCCTGCAGTATCTGAAAGGGCCCGCACATGTCCGCTCCGGCACAGTTTCCGCTCATCCCCACCGCTCCTGGCTCCGTCCCTGCTTCCGCCACGACCGACACCGCACGGACCGACACCCCACCGAAGGTGGTCATTGCCGGCGCGGGTCCTGCAGCCCGGGCACTCGTCAGCCAGCTCGCAAAAGTCAGGTTCCCGGGAACTGTCACGGTGTTGAGCAGCCGGGACGATGCGCCGGATGAGCTGCTCGACCTCGCGGCCCTGCCGTTTGTCTCCGTACGCTTCGGCCAGGCCGCAAGCCATGTCGACGCGGCAGCCCGCGTGGTGACCACCGCCGACGGCATGGAATTCAGCTATGACCAGCTGGTGATCGCCACGGGCTCGGCTCCCGCCCACTCCCCCGTTGAGGGCGCCGGCCGCTGCCTCAACTACTCCACGATCGATGACGCGGCCAGGATCGCTGACGCGGTCAGGGAAGTCACCCGGGTCCTGGGCAGGCGCCCCCTCGGAATCCTCGTCGGCACCGGAGCCGCCGCCGGGCAGGCCGAGGCTGTGCTCCGCGCCCGCGGCGTCCGGCCGGTCCGCACCACCGCCAGGCCCGCTGCCGTTGTCCCCACGCTGGCCGGTTCGGTCCTGCCCGCGGCCGGGATTGTTTTTGACGACGGCAGCCTCATGAACGGGGACCTGGTGGTCCTCGCTGAGGACCGGATCGCCCGGGACAGCCTCGGCGCCGCCGCAGGGGCGAAAACGGCCCCAGCCGGCGGAATCGTGGTCGGCCGGGACTACCGGACGTCTGTCCCCGGCATCTGGGCCATCGGGGACGCGGCATCGTTCGACGGCGTGCGGCTCGGACTGCTGGTGGCCTCCGGTTCGGCCGCGGGCGTCTGCGCCGCGGAGCTGATGTCCACGGTCCCCCGGACGCCGCTGGCCGCCGCCGCGTAGCCCCGGCTGGCGACCTCGGGCTATGGCAAGATGGTCACTCAGGGACCCGCGACACCCGCGGATCCTGTGGCCCACGAGGCCCGTGGAAAGGACCAGCATGAGCAACGAAGCCAGCCCGGGAGCGGGCACCGCAACCAGCCCGGAAGGCATCCCTGCCGGCGCTGAACCGTCCAACATCGCGTCCTACATTGACCACACACTGCTCAAGCCGGAAGCCAGCACGGCGGAGATCCTCAAGGTCTGCGCCGAAGCTGCCGAGTACCGGTTCAAGTCCGTCTGCGTGAACCCGGTCTGGGTGAAGACCGTGAAGAAAGCCCTCAAAGGCTCCGGTGTGCTGACGTGCTCGGTGGTGGGGTTCCCGCTGGGAGCCACGCCCAGCGACGTCAAGGCCTTCGAGGCGCGTGGCGCCGTACTGGACGGGGCGGACGAGATCGACATGGTCATCAACATCGCCGATGCCCGCGCCTCGGACAAGGGCGCGCTCGTGGACGACATCAAGGCCGTGGCCGAGGCTGTCCACGGCGGTGAAGCCATTCTGAAGGTCATCATCGAGACCGCCCTGCTCGGCGACGACCAGAAGGTCCTGGCCTGTGAGGCCGCCGTGGAGGCAGGAGCGGACTTCGTCAAAACCTCCACCGGCTTCAACGGCGGCGGTGCCACGGTGGAGGATGTTGCCCTGATGCGCCGGACGGTCGGTCCCCGCATCGGTGTCAAGGCGTCCGGCGGAGTACGTTCCCTGGCAGACGCTCAGGCTATGATTGCTGCAGGTGCAACACGTATTGGTGCCAGCTCCGGAATCGCGATCGTCAAGGGCGAACAGGGTTCGTCCGCCTACTGATCCGCCGGCAGCCGCCACAGTTTGAGCCCCGCGGGGCCGAGGAGGAATGAATGTCCAGCAAGACCACCACGCAGGTCAAGACACCCCAGAACGAGAACAGCCTGGTCACCAGCATTGTCCTCTTCGTCGTAATGATGGCCCTGTTCCTGGGGTCCATTTACTCGCTGTCCTTCCTGACGCTGGGCAACCCCTGGCCGATGGCCGTGTGCCTGGGCCTGTTCGCCCTCGCGTTCTGGATCCCGCAGACCATCCTTGGCCGCTCGGACTCCGCCGGCGAGCACTGAGCCGCCCCCCCCTTACAAAAAGCTGCAGCCCCGGAACGTTCCGGGGCTGCAGCCTTTTAAGCGCCCGCTCAGGGAATGCCCGGCAGCCCGCTCGCCAGCCTGGCCACGAGCGCCGCAGCTGCCGGAATGTGCGTGCCGGCCAGGGACCACGCCGCCCCGAACATCCCCACCATCGCGTAGCCGCTGACCGGTATGAGCACGAGCCATTCCCGCCGGGATCCGGCACGTCCCAGGACCGGAATGGACAGCGCCCCGTTGGACCGCCACACATTTTTCAGCAGAGGCAGCCGGCGCAGGGCCTTCGGCGGCCTGATGACGAGCGGCCAGAGCAGCGGCACGCCCCCGACGGTCACGAGGTCCCCCACGATGTGGACCACGACGCCGATCAGCATGGAGACCGGCAGCCAGGTCCACTGGTCCGGCGCGAACCACGTCACCAGCCCGGCCATTGTCAGCGCGAAGATCCAGTTGCTGATGAAGCCCGACTTGGGGAACAGTTTCAGGGCCTTCGCCGCGATATTGATCATGAACATGCACAGCAGGCCGGCGCCGACCGAGAGCAGTCCCCAGTGGCTCTGCAGCTGGATCTGCCCGGCCATGGCAGCGAGCACAACGAAGAATGCCGCCCCCAGCACAGAATGCGTCCCCTGCCGGTGCCCTCCGCTTGCGTTCTCGATCCCCCGCGCAATCGCATTGGACAGTGGCGGCAGCGAGTGGGCAATGGTACTCGAGCGGTGGTCCCAGTCGCATACCAAGGCGGTGCCCGCCGTCGCCATGCCGCCGATCAGCACACCGACGGGGTCCAGCGGATACCATCCCAGCGTATAGGGGCCTGTCGAGGCAACAGCCACCCACGCCGCGGCCCCTGACGCGGCGTGGTGTCCTCCCATCATCGGCTCAGCCGCCGACTGCCGGCGCGGCAAGCGGGGCGTCGGAGAAGATATTCCGGATCACGCCGTTGGCCCACTCCAGGATCTCGGCGTCCTGCAGGTCGCGGCCGCCGATCTTTGCCGTCTTCGGCTTGGGGATGAGCACGGCGTCCAGTGCCGGCTTGGACTGCGCGCCGGGGTACATGCGATTGAGCCGCATGGTCTTCGATTCCGGCAGCTGCGCGGGAGAGAACCGAATGAAGTTGCCCTGCAGCGCGACGTCGGACAGCCCGGCTTCCCGGGCGCCCACGCGGAAACGCGCCACAGCCACGAGGTTCTGGGCGGGCAGCGGCGGCTCGCCATAGCGGTCCACGAGCTCCGCAAGGACCTCGTCGATCGCCTCGTTCGTCACGGCTGCAGCCAGCTTCCGGTAGGCCTCCAGCCTGAGGCGTTCGCCCGGCACGTAGTCGTGCGGCAGGTGGGCGTTGACGGGAAGCTCGATCTTCATCTCGGCGGCCTTTTCCTCGGCCTCGCCGCGGTAGTCCGCCACGGCCTCGCCCACGAGCCGGATGTAGAGGTCGAAACCGACGCCCTGGATGTGCCCGGACTGTTCACCGCCAAGCAGGTTGCCCGCGCCGCGGATTTCAAGGTCCTTCATGGCCAGCTGCATGCCGGCGCCGAGCTCGTTGTGGGTGGCCACGGCCTTGAGCCGCTCCAGGGCTACCTCTCCCAGCGGCTTCTCCGAGGGGTAGAGGAAGTACGCGTAGGCCCGCTCGCGCCCGCGGCCCACGCGTCCGCGCAGCTGGTGGAGCTGTGACAGTCCGTACTTGTCCGCGCCGTCCACGATCAGGGTGTTCGCGTTGGAGATGTCCAGGCCCGTCTCGATGATGGTGGTGCAGACCAGGACGTCGAAGCGCTTTTCCCAGAAGTCCACGATGATCTGCTCCAGGCGGCTTTCGGACATCTGTCCGTGCGCCACTTCCACCCTGGCCTCCGGGACCAGCTCGCGGATCTTTGCGGCCGTGCGTTCGATGGTGGAGACGCGGTTGTGCACCAGGAACACCTGGCCTTCGCGCATGAGTTCACGGCGGATCGCTGCCGACGTCTGCTTGTCCGTGTACGGGCCCACGTAGGTGAGGACCGGGTGGCGTTCCTCCGGCGGCGTTGCCAGCGTGGAGGTTTCGCGGATCCCGGTCAGGGACATTTCCAGGGTGCGGGGAATGGGCGTGGCACTCATGGCGAGGACGTCCACGTTGGTGCGCATCTTCTTGAGCGCTTCCTTGTGTTCCACGCCAAAGCGCTGCTCCTCGTCCACGATGACGAGGCCCAGGTCCTTGAAGTCAAAATCCTTGGAGAGCAGCCGGTGCGTGCCGATGACGACGTCCACGGTGCCGTTCTTCACGCCCTCCACCGTTTCCTTGGCCTCCTTGGCACCCTGGAAACGGGACAGCGGCTTCACACTCAGCGGAAAGCCGGAGAACCGCTCGGTAAACGTCTCATAGTGCTGCTGCGCCAGCAGGGTGGTGGGGACGAGGACCGCCACCTGCTTGCCGTCCTGTACGGCCTTGAAGGCGGCCCGCACGGCAATCTCTGTCTTGCCGTAGCCGACGTCACCCGAGACCAGCCGGTCCATGGGGATTTCCCGTTCCATGTCCGCCTTGACCTCGTTGATGGTGGTCAGCTGGTCAGGCGTCTCCACATACGGGAACGCTTCCTCCAGCTCGCGCTGCCACGGGGTGTCCGGGCCGAAGGCGTACCCGCGGGAGGCCATTCTCGCGGAGTAAAGCCGGATGAGTTCCCCGGCGATCTCCTTGACTGCCTTGCGCGCCTTGGATTTGGTGCTGGCCCAGTCGGCGCCGCCCATCTTGCTGAGCACCGGCGTGTCGCCGCCGACATACCGTGTCACCTGGTCCAGCTGGTCGGTCGGAACGAACAGCCTGTCGCCGGGGGCACCGCGCTTGGACGGTGCATACTCCAGCACAAGATACTCGCGGACGCCAATCGAATTTTTGGAGCCCCCAGCAGTAACATTTCGCTGGATCAGCTCCACAAAACGGCCAATGCCGTGCTGTTCGTGCACCACGTGGTCGCCCGCCAGCAGCTGCAGGGGGTCCACGGCGTTCCGCCGCTTGGACGGCATGCGGCGCATGTCCTTCGTGGAACCCGCCGACGTGCGCCCCAGCAGATCGGCTTCCGTCAGCAGCCCAAGTTTGAGTCCGTCCAGGACAAAACCGCGTCCGACGGCGGCGGTGGTCACCTCGATGATGCCCGCCTGGGGCTCGTGGTCCAGGGAGTCCACGCGGGCACAGGGGATGTCTGCATCATGGAACAGCTCCGCCAGCCGCTGTGCCGGCCCCGGGCCCTCCGTGGCCACGACGATGCGCCACTGGTCCTTCACGTGGGAGCCGATGAAGTCCATCATCTCCGCCACGTCGCCCTGGTAGCCCCGGGGTTCCCGGGCATGAAGGTTGAGCACGTCGATGTCCGGCGCAAGCTCCTCGTCGGTGGCCAGCGAGGTGATGGACCACCAGGACACCTCGTGCGCCAGGGCCGAGGACCGGGTTTCCGCCAGCGAGCGGAAGCTGGCTGAGTGCAGGGCCGTCGAAGCCTGCGAACCGAGGACAGTGTCCAGCGCCAGAGGCGCCTTTCCGCCGTCGGACGCCGTGGACCATGCCGCCTCCAGGAACTCCTCGTTCGTCGCGGCGAGGTCATGGGCGCGGGTGCGCACCTTTTCCGGCTCGATCACCACGGAGATGGACCCGGCGGGCAGCTGCTCCATCAGGGGAACCATGGCGTCCACGAGCACGGGGGCAAGCGACTCCATGCCTTCCACGGCGATGCCGCCGGCGATCTTCTCCAGCATGTCCGCGGCCGCCGGCAGCTGGGACTTGAGTGTGGCGGCCCGGGACATCACCGACGGCGTGATGAGGATTTCGCGGCACGGCGGCGCGTGGAGCTCGGTGGGGTGGTGCAGGCCGGGCGAGGAGAGGGACCGCTGGTCGGCCACGGCGAACCAGCGCATCTGGTCCACCTCGTCCCCGAAGAACTCCACGCGGATGGGGTGGTCCTCGGTGGGCGGGAAGACGTCCAGGATGCCGCCGCGCACGGCGAACTCGCCGCGGTGTGTCACCATGTCCACCCGCGCGTAGGCGGCGTCGGCGAGGCTGCGGATCACATCATCGAAAGGGACCTCCTGGCCGACCCTCAGGGTGACCGGGACCAGGTCGCCCAAGCCGGCGACGATCGGCTGGACCACGGCGCGGACGGGAGCCACCACCACCCGCAAGGGACCCGCCGTCGATGTTTCCGGGTGGGCCAGCCGGCGCAGCACGGAAAGCCTCCGCCCCACGGTGTCCGAGCGCGGCGACAACCGTTCGTGCGGCAGTGTCTCCCAACTGGGGAACTCCGCCACGGAGTCGGCCGGGAGGTACGCGCGCAGCGCCGCCGCGAGATCCTCTGCCTCACGGCCGGTCGCCGTGACGGCCAGCACGATGCCGGGACGGACGCCGTCGGCATTCTCCAACCCCTCTGCCATCTCGGCCAGCAGCACCGCGCGGAGACCTGCGGGTGCGCTGACCTGGTAGTCCTCACTGCGCACGCTGAAGCTCCGGGACGCCTCCGCCTGGACGCGGGCGAAAGTCTTGTCTGCGGCAAGGACGCGTCGCAGGCCGCTGAGGGGCTGGCCTTTGCTGGGCTGGCCGGTGGGGCTCATGGCAGGATCTCCTGGAATATTCACTGTGAACGCAGGCAACACGAAAACCCGAAATTCGTGAGAATGCCGGGTCATCCCAGCCTACCGCGCCGGGAACCGGGCGGCATCCGGGCGGCATCCGGTCCGTCCCGGGCGGGCATCCGGCCCGTCCCCGGCAGGGTAGGACAGGCACGTTGCTAAGCTTGCTTGGCAGGTGGCGTCGGACCCGGCAATGCCGCCATCCTAAGGAGGCTCCCGTGAGCGACCAGACCGGAAATGACACCAGCCCGGACACCCGGAAGGGCAACAGCAGCGGCCGGACTGTGCTGGTCACCGGCGCCACGGGCTACATTGGCGGCAGGCTGGTCCCCCGGCTGCTCGACGCAGGGCACCGGGTCAAGGTGCTGGTCCGCTCCCCCGACAAGATCGCCGGCGTGCCGTGGTTCAACGACGTTGAGGTGGTGCGTTCCAGCCTCGACGATGCTGCCGCCATGGAGGACGCACTCAGGGGCGTCGATGTCCTGTATTACCTGGTGCACTCCATGGCGGCCGGCTCCGGCTTCGAGGCCAAGGAAAAGGACATGGCGGAACTCGTGGCCAAGGCGGCCGCGGCAGCGGGTGTGCAGCGGATCGTCTACCTGGGCGGGCTCCACCCCCGCAACACCGAACTGTCGACGCATATGCGCTCCCGCGAGGCCGTCGGCGAAGTCTTCCTGTCCGGTCCCGTGGATGCCATCGTGTTCCAGGCCGGAGTGGTGATCGGCTCCGGCTCCGCGTCCTTCGAAATGATCCGGCACCTTTCGGAAACCCTGCCCGTCATGCCCGCGCCCAGCTGGGTGCGAAACCGCATCGAAGCCATCGCCGTTCGGGACGTGCTGCACTACCTGGTTGGGGCCGCGTCCTTGGAAGAGCGGCTCAACCGTACCTTCGACATCGGCTCCCGGGACGTCCTGAGCTACGCCGGCATGATGAAGGAATATGCGGCCGAGGCCGGGCTGCCGCTGCGGCTGGTGCTGGCGCTCCCCATCCCCGCTCCCCGGCTGGCCGGCCTCTGGGTGGCGCTCGTGACCCCCATTCCGCTGTCCATGTCCCTCCCGCTGGTGCAATCGCTGCAGCACGACGCCGTCTGCGCCGAACATGACATCGACAACTACATCAGCCAGCCCGACGGCGGCCTCACCGGCTACCGCACGGCCGTCGCCCTCGCGCTGGGAAGGGAACGCGACGCACAGGTGGAGACAACGTGGGCCAACGCGGGAGCGGACGCCGATCCCCTGCCGAGCGACCCGGACTGGGCGGGACACACAGTGTACGTGGACGAGCGGAGCTTCCACGGCGACGTGGACCCCGCGCACGTGTGGACCGTCATTGAGGGCATCGGCGGCCGCAACGGCTGGTATTCGCTGCCGCTGGCCTGGAGCGTGCGCGGCTGGCTGGACAAAGTTTCCGGCGGAGCAGGCCTGCTACGGGGCCGCCGGCACCCCCACCACCTGGTCGCAGGCGAGGTGGTGGACTGGTGGCGCGTGGAGCGGATCGAGCGGGGAAAGCTGCTTCGGTTGCGGGCCGAAATGCGCGCACCGGGACGCGCCTGGCTGGAACTTGGCGTGGAACCCGACGGGAACGGGAGCCGTTACCGGCAGCGGGCCATTTTCTTCCCGAAGGGACTCAGCGGGCGGCTCTACTGGCTGGCCGTCCTTCCGTTCCACAGCCTGATCTTTCCGGCCATGTCACGCAATATCATGGCCGCCGCCCGGAAGATCGCCGGTGCGGAACAGGCCGGCGGCAATGGACACGGTGCCAGGGAGACGCAGGCAACCCCGTAGGATGTGTGGAGCAAAAAGCGTTTTGACCCCACAACAATGGAGGATCCATGGCACTGAGTGCTTCCACTACCCTGCCCCACGGCGTCGACAGCGTCACCGCCGTCTTCACGAATGAAGACTTCCAGCGCCACACCAGCGAATACGTTGGCGGCAGCCTCGAATCCTTCACCGTGGACGGAGACGTTGCCGGAGCCTTCAGCACCACGTCCGTGCGCACGCTCCCGACCACCCGGCTGCCGGAAATTGCCCGCAAGTTCGTCGGCGACACGCTCAAGGTGACGCAGGTGGAGAACTGGGACGCCCCCGCCGTCGACGGTTCGCGGCAGAGCACCATCTCCCTGAAGATCGCCGGAGCCCCGATCGATGTCTCGGCAGTCCAGCGGCTCGTGGCAGACGGCGGCAGCACCCGCGTTGAGCTCGAGGGCAACGTCAGCTCTTCCGTGCCGTTCCTGGGCGGCAAGATCGCCGACGCCGCCGAGCCCATGGTTGGCAAGGCCCTGAACATCCAGTCCCAGCAGGCGCAGGCCTGGCTCGAAAGCCACTAGGCGATGGACATCCCCGCGATCCTTGCCTGGGTCCTGATTATTTCGGGGTTCTGGTCACTCGTGGTGTGGCCGCAGTTCCTGCGCCGGGTCATGAAGGACCCGAGGGCGCGGGACGCCGCAGGCAAGGCCACCAAGTTCCTCACAGTGCACATCGTGCTGGTGACGGTGTCCATGATCCTGGGGGCGGCCACGGCCGGGATCGGGATCGCCGGGCTGATGGGCTAGCGGCTGCCCCAGCTGTACAGCCAGCCCTTGGCTGTGCAGCTGGGCCCCCTGCCTGGCTATATAGCTAGGCTGCCTGGTTGAGCGCGTCCTCCGCGGCAACCCAGGAAATCATGGCGCACTTCACGCGCGCCGCGTAGCGGGCCACCCCTTCAAATGCGGCGGCGTCGCCCAGCACCTCGGGATCGGCGTGGACCTTGCCGCGCGAACGGAGGACCTCCCGGAAATTGCCGATCACCGAGCGCAGCTCCTCCACTGACATGCCTTCGGCCATCTCGCTCAGGACGGAGGCGGAAGCCATGGAAATGGAGCAGCCCGCACCGTCCCACGCCAGCTGCGCAACGGTGCCATGGTCCACGGCAACCCGGAGGGTCACCTCGTCGCCGCAGACAGGGTTCAGCTGGTGCGACTGGCCGGTGGACGCGCCCTCCGGCACTGGCGTTTCCGCCAAGCCGCTGCCATGCCGGGCCTTGGAGTGGTCCAGGATAATCTGCTGGTAAAGCTGGTCGAGGCTCATGCTGCGGTACCTGTCTTCAGGGTTCCGGCACTAGGCGCGGAAGTAGGCGCGGACTCCGGAGACGGCATCCAGGAATTCGTCGACGTCGTCCGTGGTGTTGTACAAGTAGGCGCTGGCCCGTGTCGTGGCCGTGAGGCCAAGGCGCCGATGCAGCGGCTGGGCGCAGTGGTGACCCACGCGGACGGCGATTCCGCGTGCGTCCAGGAACTGGCCGACGTCGTGCGCGTGAACACCCGCGACGTCGAACGCTGCCAGCCCGATGCGGTCCTGTCCGGCAGCCGGTCCGAGGACACGGATCCCTTCAATGGCTTCGAGGCCCGCCACCATGCGCTGGCCGAGTTCGGACTCCCAGCGGTGGACGCGGTCTATGCCGGTCTCGGTCAGGTAATTGACGGCGGCGGCGAGCGCCACGGCCTGGGAGATCTTCTGGGTCCCGGCCTCGAACCTCTGCGGCGCGGCCAGGTATTCGGCCCGTTCCATGGTGACGGTGGTGATCATGGAACCGCCGGTCAGGAAGGGCGGCAGCACGTCCAGGAGGTCCTGCCTGCCGTAAAGCACGCCAATGCCGGTGGGTCCAAGCATCTTGTGGCCTGAAAAGACGGCAAAGTCGACGTCCAGCTGCTTGACGTCGAGGGACAGGTGCGGCGCCGACTGGCATGCATCCAGCACCACCAGTGCGCCGGCCCGCCGGGCAATGGCGACGAGCTCCGCCACCGGGTTGATCGTGCCGAGCACGTTGGAGGCGTGCGTAAACGCAAGAAGCCGCGTGCGCTCCCCCACGATCCCGGCTGCCTGGTCCAGGTGAAGTCTCCCCGAGTCGTCGACGGGAATGTATCGCAGCACGGCGCCGGTCCGGTACGCCAGCTCCTGCCAGGGAATGAGGTTGGCGTGGTGCTCCATTTCGGTGACCACGATTTCGTCCCCGGGGCCGAGCCCGAGCTCCCGCAGCCGGGCGTCACCGCGGCCCTGCGCAGCCCACAGACTCGCGTTGGAGAGCGCGTAGCTGATCAGGTTCAGGCCTTCGGTGGCATTGGATGTCCACACGACCTCCCCGTACTGCGCGCCGACGAAATCGGCAACGGTCTGCCGTGCGTCCTCGAACACCTCAGTGGCTTCGACGGCAAGGTGGTGGGCGCCGCGGTGCACGGCGGCGTTGCGCTGCTCGTAGAATTCCTGTTCGGCCTCGATCACGCTCAGCGGATTCTGCGACGTGGCACCGGAGTCCAGATAAACGAGGGGGCGGCCGTTGACCAGCTGGTCCAGGACCGGAAAGTCGTTCCGGATCCGGAGGACCTCGGCATTATCCATCGCAGGAAGCGCACGCTCCAGCGTGGTTGGCGTTGTTACTACGGCCAATGGGACTCCTTGGGATGCCTTGAGGTACCCCTCAATTGTCCCACAGCGCCGTATCCCCGCGGGTAGCCAGACGCAGGGCCAGTCAGAAGGCAGAACTAAGGGCCGGCGACGGCTGGGGGGAGAGCCTCGGTCTCAGAAGGCTCTGACGTCGCCGGCCCCGCCTGAACCCGGCCCCTGGGACCGGAAGCTCTTGCACTGCGAGACCTGGAAGTTCTTGGTGGCAGCTTCCGCGGTGACTTCGCCACCGGTTTCTGCTGCCAGTAACAGTTAATCGCGTACCGGGTCCTACAGCACGAGTATCGAGTACTCGTTTTTTCGGGTAGTCGGCTACTGGTTTCCGCAGGTAGGGGTGTCGCGGCCGGGACAGGAGACAACATGCCGATCGGGGCGCGGCGCAGAAGGGCCCGGACGGCAGGCGAAAGGGGCGATTCCACTGCGTTTGCGCCGCATGTGGAGGGCTTTGCGCGGGGGGGGTGCGAAGCTTCTTCGGCAGGCTACTTCTTCGGAAGGCTACTTCTTTGGAAGGGCAAGGGCGAGCTCGTCCCGCCTGCGCACACCGAGCTTGACGTAGCTCCGGTACAGATGCCCTTCAACGGTCCTCACCGACACCATCAGCTGCTGGGCGATCTCCCGGTCGGACAGCCCTTGCACTGCCAGCTCAACGATGTCACGCTCCCGGCGGGTCAGATGGACGCTCGGCATGGAGGCAACGAACGGGCTCTCCCGGAAGCGCTCACCCAGTTCCTGGTCGCACTTTTCGCGGTGGGCCACAGCCTGCCGCGCGCGTCGCCGCTCCCCAGCCGCGTCCAGGATGGCACCGGCCCGGGCATAGCCCTCCCTGGCGAGGTTGACCAGGCCTGCCTCCTCAAGGCCGGCAGCCGTTTCCATGAGCACGTCAGCATCCTCGCTGGCCCAGGCCTCGGCAAGCTGATGCCAGCCGGCGGCCCAGCGGCCTTCAACGTAGTCAGCAAGGGACGAAATCTCGTCGACCACCGATCGGTCCCCGAGATCGGAACAGAGGATCAGGCATTCCAGCCTGGTTCCCGGCTGGGCAACAACACGCGGTGACGCTGCCAGTTCCCGAAGCTTGGCCAGGCCGCTGCCCTTGCGGTCGAGATATTCGGCAGCCGCTGCCGCGTAGGCCTCGGCGAGGAGTTCACAGCCGGGCCCGCTGGCGTGCCTGGCGGCAATCAAGTCCTGTTCGAGGCGCTGCGCCTGTGCGCCGTCCCCCAGCCGCGCAGCCGCGTAAAAGGCGAGCGCCGTGCCGAACCGGAACTGCTGGAGTGGATCATTGATGCGAAGTGCTTCGACGGCGGGCAGTAGCACCTGGTAGGCACGCTCCAGCTGTCCTTGCCGGAGGAGACCCAGCCCGCGGAGGACGTGGAAACCCCCGCCGAAGGTGGCCGCCCCTTCGTTTTCCTCAGCATGGGGGCTGGCCAGTTCGTGCTCCGAAGTCTCCCAGTTGCCGGCCGCGAGCGAGGCTGAAACCAGGCGCGTCAGGACGAACTCGTTGAAGAAGTACAGGCCGCCCTGGAGTGCCTGCATGGAGGGTGCCGCTGCGAGGGCGGCGTCGTGGGCCTGATGGGCAAGCCCGGCCGAGACGAGGGTCTCGGCGAGCAGGGCATGCGCGACAGCACGGGTCGCCGCAGTCACCGTTGCGGGCAGGGGCTCGATCCTTTGGCGCTCCATTCCGGCGTCCCCTGATTCGGCAAATCCTGACGTGCTGTCCGGCGTCCCTGCGGCTCCGGCCGCGGCCACCTTGGCTTTGACGGCTCCGGAACCAGGGCCTCCCGATGCTGCTTCCAAGCCTTCGTCGTCGTCCAGGGAGGAAATAAGGTTCCGGATCCCCTCGTGGTCAGCGGATTCAGCCATCTCCAGCAGATGGTGGATACGGTCCTGCCAAGGGGCCTGGGGGTCGTTCCCGGCATCGTCGAGCTGCTTGCGCGACTCGGCCCTGATCAGCTCGGCAGACTTACCGAGCGCCAGATGTGCCGATGCCCTGAGCATGAGGACGTGAGGAGCTTCCGGGGCTGCTGCCAGTTCCAGCCAGCAGCTATCCAGGAGACCCGCGGCCTCCCGGTATTTGCCTTCATTGAAGAGTGCCCTGGCCGAGATGGCTTGGGCACGGGCACGCAGTGCGGGGTCCGTCACGTGGTCCGCCATGAGTCTCGCACCGGAGTTGTTGAACATCGCCGCAGCGAGCAAGGCCGCGTCGAGTAAGTCGGGGTCGGACACGTCCATCCCGCACTCCAGCGACCACTCGACCAGCCGCAGCCTGCCTTCGGCACCGGCCGTCACCGGATCGATGTGGCCCTCCAACTTTTGCCGCAGCTGGAGGCTTCGGGAAACTGACACCAGGTGCCGCATGGCTTCGCCAAGGACGGCGTGCCAAATCCTCAGTTGGCTGCGCCGCCCGCTGGATTCGCTCACCAGCTGGTGGTCCAGCAGGGACCGGACCACGGCGGCACCACACAGGTCCTCGATGAGGCCGCGATCCACGGGCTCGGCCAGGGCAATGAGCCGCAGGGCGTCCTGTTCTTCCGGCGTTCTGCGGAGAAGGTCTTTGACAACAACATCGGACAGCCTGGGCCCGTCCGCCGGCAGAGGCCCCAGCAGCAGCCAAATCCCGTTCCTCTTGGCAAGGATGCCCGCTTCGACCGCATCACGCAGAAGGCAGTCCAGGAGCATGGGGTTTCCGCCCGAAGCGGACCAAAGTGACTGCACCGTGTTGGCCGGGACCGTCCCGTGGAGCGCATGCTCCACGACTTCCGTCACCTGCTCCCCGTTCAGGGGCGGAAGATCGATCCGCTCTGCCTGGCCGTCGTACCACAACTGGTTCAATGCCTGCGGCAGTCCGGGGCGCGGACGCCCCGACGCCAAGACGCCGGCCCATCCGGCGGACATCATGTCCACCACCATGTTCGCCGTGGCTTCATCGAGGTGGTGGGCATCGTCAATGACGAGGAGCAACGGCACGTCCTTGCCTGCCTTGAGCTCCTGGAAATAGGCCCACACAGCCCTCAGTACTGCCACGGGAGAGTCTGCCTCTTCCAGCGGGAGAGCGGCTGTGTAGGGAGCCAGCACGCCATAAGGGACCTTGGCGAGCGAAGAACTGCCGTGGATCCGGAGGATGGTCATTTCGGCGGACAGATTCTCAGTGACGGCGTACGTGAGCGAGGTCTTACCGAGGCCCGGCCCGGCCATCAGGAACACGGCCTGGTTTGACCGGCTGCGGATGGTGCCGCAGACGTGGTCAATCACTTCACGCCGCCCGGTGAGCTGGCGCTGGTCTGCTGCCGGTTCCGACTTCTGGGTACGGCCCTTAGACGAGTCCAGGCAGATCACCCCTCGAAGTCACGCCGAGTTTCGTAAACACCTGGTACAGGTGGCCCTCGACTGTGCGGACGGAGACACCGATTTCCAGTGCAATGTCGCGATTCGACACACCCCGCCCGGCCAGGCGGGAAATCTGGCGTTCCCGTGCAGTAAGGAGCGGGCTGCCGCTGCTTGGGACGATCGGCAGGCTGGGAACTGTGGCTGTGAGGGCGTCCAACCGGGCCTGGGCAACACGGGCCGATGCGGAATCGCCTGAATGCCTGGCGAAGTCCACGGCGAGCGCCACGCACCGTGCTTCCACGGCGTCCAGTTCGAGTTCCGCGGCGAGGTGCGCGCCTTCCAAGAGCACTTTGGCGTCCTTGGTGCGGCTGCCGACGGCGATCAGCCGGGAAATCTCTGCCAGCTTCCCCTGCCGGTGGCCGGCCACCTCTTCCATGAGCCGGAATTCGTCGTCGCTTCCGTTGACCGTGGCACCAAGCAGGCTTATGCCGGCGAGCGTATAACGTCCCGCCGAGGCGTCCCTGCGGGCGGCGTCCAGGAGCCGTCTCACGGCATCCGGATCGCCGAGCCACCGCCCCGCCATGTCGGCGCAAAAATCAGTAATGGTCCGCGTGCGGAAATTGCAATGCCCGCGTACGCCCCGCAACTTGTCGAGGTACTTGTGGGCCTGGCCGGCGTTTCCGATCTGCGCGTAGGCAAAAGCCGTAGCGGCATAAGCAGCCTGGAGCATGTTCACGACCGGACGGAGTTCCAGCTGGGCCACGGCGGACAGCAGGGAATCCAGGGCCACGGCACCGCGGCCAGAGTATACGTAGGCGATGCCTGTGGCCAGTTCCATGGCAGACGTCCTGTGTGCCAGCCGGCGTTCCTCATGCCCCTTGGGCGGACCCACCAGGTCAAGGCAGCGCCGCCACTGCCCCGCATGGAGCAGCACGGAGAAAGCCGTCATGGCGAACATCTCGCGCAGTCCCGTCATGGGGCCTGCATCCGATAATTGGCCCCCGACCCGCCGCATCAGCTGGAGGGCGTCCATCTCCCTGCCCACCGCAGACAGGGCGTGCATCAGGATCAGGGCCGACTGGATGCGGAAGCCTGGATCCTTGTTGATCGCAGGATCGGCGGCCTCCTCAAGCGCCGGGATCATCGGCGCGTAGTCGCCCATGAAAGACCGGTATTCAAACTCTGCCAGCGTGATGACATTGGCAGCCGCCCCCAGGGCGTCCGGCCAGCTGCTCGCCAGTCCCGGTGCAACGCCCAGGCGCCGCCGGGCGTCGGTAATCTCCGCCGGCACCTTGCCGCACAACTCCGGCAGCCACATCATCACCCTGCACTTCGCAGCCACAACCCTGGCAAATTCCTCCACGCCCAACTGGTCCAGCTGTGCCTGGGAAATGCCGTCCAGGGCGTCCATGGCCTGGAGCGGCAGGTCCAGCAGGAGGTAGGCCGCGGCCTTGTGTTGCTGCCCGGCCACCCATTCCGGGTCGGTTCTCTTGAGTCCTTCGACGCAGCTGAGGGCAAAGCGGGGGTCGAACATCTGCACGGCTGCCTCGGCCGCTGCCACCGCCATGGCCGGACTGAGCTCTGCCTGGCATTCCTTCGTCCATGCGGCGAACTCAATGCGCTCTTCCAGGCTCAGTTTTGTCAGCTCGGGTTCCTTGTCGCCGAGCAGCTCGCTTCTGAGCTCCCGGCGCCGGGAGATGCTCAGCCAGGACCGTACGACATCCCCCAGGTACTGTTCCCGCAGGGACACCCAGCGGACCTCAGTGTCCCCCACCTTCAGCAGCCCTGCGTCCTCCATGTCAGCCACGATGTCCGTGCCGTACAGCTCGGTCAGCCGCGAGAGCGGCACCCGGCGCGCGCAGGACAGCATTTCCATGACCTCGCGGCTTTCCGGTGTTTCGCGGGACCAGCGGGAGCGGACAATGTCGTCCAGGCCCGCGGCGCCGTCAAGGATGACTTTGTCCCGCAACGTCCATACAGAATCGGAGAGGACAAGGTTCCCGGAGTGCTGCTGCTCCGTAACAAGGGCCTTGAGCAGCAGGGGGTTACCGCCGACGATGGCGTGGTAGGTACTCACGAGCGATGCCGACACACGGTGCCCCAGCAGGGTCAGCAGTACCTGCCGGGTCTGGAGCTCGTTCAGGTTTTCCAGCCGCACCTCGGTGAGGCGGCGGTCCGTCAGCAGCCAATGGAAGTCTGCGGGCAGGTCGCTGGTACCGGGGGCGATCGCGATCACCCGTGCCGTGCGGGTCAGCATGATGTTCAGCAGGATGCCGGCACTCATGTCATCGATCATGCCCGTGGTGTCCAGGGTGATGATGCATTCCCTGCCGCCGGCGTCGTTCTTGATCAGTGACGTGATGCCCTGAAGGATGGCCGTTGGTGACCCCATCGCGGACTGTGGAAGGCGGGCCAGGAGGAAGGCCAGGCAGCCGTAGGAGGTCTGTGAACCGGCGAGCGGGCTGCGCAGCTGGAGTGCCCAGACGTCCGGGCCAAGGTCGGCCACGGCGGTCCTGGCCAAGGAGGATTTGCCGACGCCGCGGGCACCGGTGATGACGACGCCGAGGGAGTCGGGATCCGTCAGGGCATTACGGATGGATTCGAGGTCGGCGCTGCGCGCTGGGACCGACCAACGTTGAAGGTCCGTTCCGCCGGCTGAAGCGCCTGGTCCCGCCAGCACCCCCGCCGTAGACCCACGCCCCCAACTCAGTGGCTCATTTGACATGAACTTTTCCTTACATCCCGCTTTGCAGGATAAAGGCCCCATCGCCTCCCCCGCTTAGGAGACAGACTACCCCGTTACCCCTGACATAAAACAGGGCAAGCGTTCCACAATTCGCCGTGTCCCCCAGCGTGGCCGCCGGCCGCCGCCGAGGTCAGACCTTGGCCGGATGGAATCGCTGCTGGGCCGCTGTGAGGCCGTCCCGAATCAGGAGCTCGACGGCGTCCGCTGCCTCATCTAGCAGGAAAGGCAGTTCCTTCTTTTCCGCCAGCGCAAAATCGCGCAAGACGAAGTCCGCTGTATCCATCCGCCCGGGTGGCCTGCCAACCCCCACCCGGACCCGGAGGTAGTCCTTGGTGGCGAGGGCCTTGGACATGTCCCGGAGACCGTTGTGGCCGCCCTCGCCGCCACCGATCTTTAGCTTCACCGTGTTAAAGGGAATGTCGATCTCATCATGAACTGCCACGACCCTGGACGGGTCGACGTCGTAGAACCTGGCCAGGGCAGCGACAGGCCCGCCCGAGACGTTCATGTAGGTCACCGGCTTTGCCAGGACCATGCGGGGACCACCAATGCTCAGCCGGCCTTCAAGCACCTGCGCCCGGGCCTTGTGGATCTTGAAGTTTCCGCCGATGCGGGCCGCAAGCTCATCGAGGACCATCTGGCCGACGTTGTGCCGGTTGCGGCTGTACTCGGGCCCAGGGTTTCCAAGGCCGACGATCAGCCAGGTATCAGTCATGGATCAATCCTAAAGTGGTTGCTTGGAGACTCCGCCCGGCGGGTACACCAGTGGCCGGGCCCAAAGGACCCGGCCACTTGTACGCACGCAAGAATGCGGTGCGGGAGAAACAGTGCCCTGATTACTCGGCGGCAGCTTCTGCGGCCGGAGCCTCTTCTGCTGCGGCACCTTCTTCGCCTTCTTCGGCCGATACAGGGGCCTCGGAGATGTTGACGACGAGAGCCTCGGCGTCGGTCAGCAGGACGGAACCCTTGGGGAGCACGAGGTCGGAGCCGTGGATGTGCTCGCCGGCGCCGCGGCCTTCGATGTCAACCTCAACGGCGGTGGGCAGGTGCGTTGCCTCGGCCTCGAGGGACACGACGGTCAGTTCCAGGTTGTGGACGGTCCCGGGTGCGGTTTCGCCGGAGACGTGCACGGGAACGTCCACGGTGACCTTCTCGCCCTGGCGGACGGTCAGGAGGTCGATGTGCTCGATGATCTGCTTGATCGGGTCGCGCTGGACGTCCTTGACGAGGGCGAGGTGGCCTTCACCGTCGATGTCCAGGGCCAGCAGGGCGTTGGCGGTGCGCACGGCCAGGGTGGTGGCCTTGGCCGGGAGGGTGATGTGGATGGGCTCGGCGCCGTGGCCGTAGATGACAGCCGGGATCTGGCCGGCCATGCGGGCACGGCGGGCGAAGCCCTTGCCGAATTCGGTGCGTACTTCTGCTGCGAGCTTCTGCTCAGACATGGATATCTCCTTGTGGCTTTGGGTTTTCTGCAAGCTTCTTGAGCTTCAGCAAGGGCGGAGGTCTGGAGCGACCTTCAACGCCGGGGCCCGGAGGCGCCCATCCAGAAGGGAGATTCAGACCCAGTCGATAACGGAGACCAGCAGTCCGGGTTCCCGTGTGTACGGTTTTCCGGTGCTCTCCCTCGCCAAGGTATCGGGATAGATCCTACCAGCGTCGGGACCGAATACTGAAAACGGACCCGACGCCTGCTGGTTGAGCTTGCCGAAACCCGGTCCCGGCAAGCTCACCCGGCGCAAGCTCAGCCGGCGGAACCGGACTGCGTCAGGCGTTGCCGTCGAACAGGCTGGTGACCGAACCGTCGTCGAACACTTCACGCACGGCCCGGGCGATGAGCGGCGCGATGGACAGCACCGTGAGCTCCGGGAAGCGCTTGTCTGCGGTTATGGGCAGCGTGTCCGTGACCACCACTTCGCGGGCGCCCGACTCGGACAGCCGGCGGGCCGCAGGGTCGGAGAAGACCGCGTGCGTCGCCGCGATGATCACGTCCTTGGCCCCGGCATTCTTGAGTACCGCGACGGCTCCGGAAATGGTGCCGCCCGTGTCAATCATGTCGTCGATCAGGACACAGGTGCGTCCCTCGATCTGGCCCACCACAGTCTTGGATACGGCCTGATTTGGAACCGTAAGGTCGCGGCTCTTGTGGACGAAGGCCAGGGGCGCGCCACCGAGGCGTTCGGCCCACTGCTCGGCGACGCGGACGCGGCCGGTGTCCGGAGAGACAACGGTGATGTTGTCCGCTGCGACCCGGGTGCGGATGTAGTCAGCAAGCAGCGGAATGGCCATGAGGTGGTCCACGGGGCCGTCGAAGAAGCCCTGGATCTGCGACGTGTGCAGATCCACGCTCATGATGCGGTCCGCTCCGGCCGTCTTGTACAGGTCTGCGACCAGGCGCGCGGAGATCGGTTCGCGGCCGCGGCCCTTCTTGTCCTGGCGGGAGTAAGGGTAGAAGGGCGAGACCACCGTGATCCGCTTGGCCGAGGCCCGCTTCAGCGAATCGATCATGATCAGCTGTTCCATGAGGTGGTTGTTCAGGGGTGCCGGGTGGGACTGGATGACGAAAGCGTCGGTGCCGCGGACGCTTTCTCCGGCGCGGACGTAGATCTCACCGTTGGCGAAATCGTAGGCGTCCACGGGCAGCAGCTCCGTGCCGAGCTCCTTGGCGATCTGCCGGGCAAGCTCCGGATGCGCCCGCCCTGCGGCGAGCACCAGCCTCTTTTCGCCGCGAGCCGTAATTTCGGTCATGGTTGCTTGCCCTCTTCTGTAGATACTGGGGAATTGGAACTGCGCGTTTCGCCTGCCGCCGCAGCCAGGGCCGCGGACACCGAACCCGGACGGTTGGCGATTACCCAGCCCTCCGCATTGCGCTGCGCTGCCACGGACAGGGCCAGGGCCCCTGCGGGTACGTCCTTCCGGATCACGGCACCGGCGCCGCTGTAGGCGCCGTCCCCCACCGTGACCGGAGCAACGAATACTGTGTTGGAACCGGTGCGGACGCCCGAGCCGATCACCGTGCGGTGCTTCTTCTCGCCGTCGTAATTAGCAGTGATGTTGCCGCAGCCGATGTTGGTGTCCTCACCGATCTCCGCGTCTCCCGCGTAGCCCAGGTGGGACAGCTTGGAGCCGCGGCCGATGGTCACGTTCTTGGTTTCGTAGAAGGCGCCGATCTTGCCGGTCTCGCCCAGCACGGTCCCGGGACGCAGATACGTGAACGGGCCGACGCTGGCCCCCGCGCCGATGTCCGCGCCGGAGCCGTGGGTGCGCGTCACCTTCGCGCCCTCGCCGATGCGGACATCGGTCAGGGTTGAATCGGGACCGACGACGGCGTCACGCGCCACGATGGTGCTGCCGTGCAGTTGCGTATTGGGCAGGATCCGGACGTCCTCCGCCAGGGTGACGGTGGAATCAATCCATGTGGTGGCCGGGTCAACGACCGTCACGCCGGCGCGCATCCAGGCGTCCACGATGCGCCGGTTGTGCTCCGCTCCCAGGGCAGCGAGCTGCACCCGGTCATTGGCGCCTTCGACCTGCCAGCGGTCCTCCGTGATGACTGCGGCAACCCGGCCGCCCGCCCCGCGCGCCAGCGCCAGGACGTCAGTCAGGTACTTCTCGCCCTGTGAATTGTCCGTTGTGACGTGGCCAAGGGCGTCCCTGAGAACTGCTGCGTCAAAGGCATAGATTCCCGAGTTGATTTCCAGGATCCCGCGCTCGTCATCGGTGGCGTCCTTGTGCTCGCGGATTCCGGTCACCGTGCCGTCCGCGCCGCGGAGGATGCGGCCGTAGCCCGTGGCGTCCTCGAGCAAAGCCGTCAGCACTGTGATCGCGTTGCCTTCGGACTCGTGTTTGGCGACAAGTTTGGCCAGCATGTCGCCGGTCAGCAGCGGCACATCACCGTACGTCACCACGACGGTGCCTTCCAGGAGCGCGTCGGCGTCCAGCGCTTCAAGGGCGACCTCGACTGCCCGGCCCGTACCGGGGATCTCGTCCTGGTCGACAATCACGGCCTCGGGGTCAAGCTCCTTGAGGTGGGCGGCCACGCGGTCGCGTTCGTGCCGGACCACAACGGCCACCCGCTGCGGATTGATGGCGCGTGCGGCGAGCAGCGCGTGTCCGACCATGGAACGGCCGCCGATTTCGTGAAGGATCTTGGGGGTACGGGACTTCATCCGGGTACCGGCACCTGCAGCTAGGACGATTACGGCGGCTGGGCCGGACTTCTCGGGGCTCACGTACGGGCTCTCCTTGCTCGGTTGCGCGGTCCTGCATCGGCTTGCCTGCGCGGCGGTGCCCGAGCCTGCGCCCGGAGCCGGCAACAGGCTTCATCCTACTGGACACCGCCGATGCAGCAGTTCCGCCCATAGGATTCGAACCTATACTCCACGGCTCCAAAGGCCGGGGTGCTGCCATTACACCAGAGCGGACCGTGCCGGGCGCTAAGCCCGGGCACGAGAACCAATTCTGCCACGAACGTTGAGGCTCGTGCGACCTCGCCCCGCACAGGCCGCATGAGCCTCCACACTGGCCCTCCGCGCTGGCCCGCCGCGCTGGCCTTCCGCAATGGTCCCTGAGCGGCAGGCGCCAACACGCCGCCAACCACGGCGCCTTCCTGGCATGGGGCATGATGGGACGGTGAGCAAGAGCACAGGGAGAACTGAGGGGACAGGAAACCCGGCAGCGACGGCGGAGGCACCTCCCGTGCGCATCCCACGGCCGCGGATGACGGGCCCCCAACGGCGTTCACAGTTGGTTGACGTGGGGCGGGGCCTGTTCGCCGTGCGGGGCCTGGACGGCACCACCATCGAGGAGATCGCCGCCGCCGCTGGTGTCTCCAAGCCCGTGATCTATGAACACTTCGGCTCCAAGGAGGGCCTCTACACCCAGGTGGTGGAGTTTGAATACAGATTCCTGCTGGCCGCCATCAATGATGCCCTCACCGAGGAAGCGAAGCCGCGCATCCTGGTGGAACGTGCCGCCCTGGCCCTGCTGACCTACATCGAGGACCGTACCGACGGCTTCCGCATCCTGATGCGCGACGCTCCCCCGTCCCAGCCCGAAGGCGCCTTCTCCACCCTGCTCTCGCACGTCACGGAGCGCGTGGAACACATCCTGTCCGACGAGTTCTCCCGCCGCGGGTTCGGCGCAGCTGACGGCGCCATGTACGCCCAGATGCTGGTGGGCATGGTTGCCATGACCGGCCAATGGTGGCAGGACAGCCGCCAGCCCGACAAGCGCGCCGTAGCCGCGCACCTCGTAAACCTCGCCTGGAACGGCCTGACCGGCCTGAAGAAAGACCCGGAACTCCGCAGCGAGGGGTAGCCCTCTCCGATGCCCACCTCCGCGGCGTGACGGGGCCCTCGCCCGTCGTCCGTGGTTGCCTTCGCGGTGCAGCGGACCTTCGCCGTCGCTTAGACACAGCGCATAGGGGCCCCTGCGGTCGCTGAGCGACCTCCGGAGCCCGATGCGCCGCGATGCGCTCCTCTGCGAAGGCCCCCAGCACCGCTCGTGATTTGCTTCAGGACCGCTGTTTATTCAGGACGGTCAGAGCGTCGCTTGCCCGCCTGCAGGCAGGCAGGCCCTCAGCAGGCAACCGTGGCGGATTGCCAGGACGTTGCGTCGGGTCTCGCCGTTGAAGGGTTTCGAGCTCAGAGTGAGCTTGGACCTCATCCCTTCCTTCCCAACGACAATCCATCGGTGAAGTAGGCCACGTCGGCGGACGGCGGTCCTTCCGAAGGAGCGCATCGCAGGGCATCGGGACGTGGAGGTCGCACAGCGACCGGAGCGTCCCTTTTGCCCTGTGTCTAAGCGACGCGGAAGGGGTGCCGTCCAGCGCCCTTGGCTTACTCCCCGAGGACTTCGAGGGCTTCGAGCCATTCGAGTTCGAGGGCTTCGCGGTCATCGGCCAGGGTCTTCAGCTTTTTGTTGAGCTCAGCCATGGTGTCGAAGTCGTTGTCGGCCGTGCTCTTGACCATTTGGGCGTGGATCTTTTCTTCCTGCTGTGTGAGCTTGCCCAGCTGGCGCTCGATGCGGTTCTTGGCCTTGCGGGCGTCGCGCTTCTCGGCTTCGGACGCTCCCGAGACGGCTTCTGCCGGGCCGGAGCTTGCGGATGTGACCGGGTTTCCGCCGCCGGTGATGGTGGATCCGGCCAGGGCGGATTCCCGGAGTTCAAGGTACTGGTCGACGCCGCCGGGCAGGCCGCGGATCTTGCCGTCGCCAAGGAGCGCCATCTGGTGGTCGGTGACGCGTTCCAGCAGGTAGCGGTCGTGGCTCACGACGACGAGCGTACCGGGCCAGCCGTCAAGGACGTCTTCGACGGCGGCGAGGGTATCGGTGTCGAGGTCGTTGGTGGGTTCGTCCAGCATCAGCACGTTGGGCTCCCCCACGAGCAGGCGCAGGAGCTGGAGGCGGCGGCGTTCACCGCCGGACAGGTCCCGGACCGGGGTCCACTGCTTCTGGTTGGTGAAGCCGAGCTGCTCCACGAGCTGGCCGGCTGTGAACTCCTTGCCGCCCACATTGAAGGACCGCTTTTCACGCTCGATGACCTCGATGACGCGGAGGTCTGCAACGTCGTCGAGCTCCTTGACTTCCTGGGTCAGTACCGCGGTGACCACGGTCTTGCCGCGCTTGACCTTGCCGGAGCTCGGCTGGATCTCGCCGTTGAGGAGTTTCAGCAGTGTGGTCTTGCCTGCGCCGTTGACCCCCACGAGTCCGAGGCGCTCGCCCGGCGCCAGGCGGAGGGTGATGTTGTTGAACAGCTTCTGGCCCTCGTCACCGCCGAGGAAATCCAGGGACACGTTTTCCAGGTCCAGGACGTCCTTGCCCAGGCGGGCGGTGGCCATCTTGCTCAGCGCCATGGAGTCGCGGGGTTCGGGGACGTCCGCGATCAGCGCGTTCGCGGCCTCGATCCGGAACTTGGGCTTCGCGGTCCGGGCAGGGGCGCCGCGGCGCAGCCAGGCGAGTTCCTTTTTCACAAGCTGCTGGCGCTTGCCTTCGACCACGGACGCCATGCGGTCGCGTTCCGCGCGGGCCAGCACGTAGGCGGCATAACCGCCGTCGAACGGGTCAACGATCCCGTCGTGGACCTCCCAGGTCTTGTTGCAGACTTCGTCAAGGAACCAGCGGTCGTGCGTGACCACGAGGAAGGCGCCCTGGTTGGCCCGCCAGCGCGTCTTCAGGTGCCGGGACAGCCAGGCGACGCCTTCGACATCGAGGTGGTTGGTGGGCTCGTCGAGCATGATGACGTCGTGGTCCTCGATGAGGAGCTTGGCGAGCGCCACGCGGCGCTTCTGGCCTCCGGAGAGGGCATGCACATTGGCGTGCCAGTCGACGTCGGACACCAGCCCGCCCATGACCTCGCGGATCTGGGCGTTGGCGGCCCATTCATAGTCCGCCTTGTCCCCAACAATGGCGGCGCCAACCGTGAGGTCGGCGTCGAGGACGTCGCTCTGGTCCAGGTAACCGACATTGACGTCTCCGCGCTTGGTGACGCGGCCGGAATCCGGTGTGGACCGCAGCGCCAGCAGCCGCATCAGCGTTGACTTGCCGTCACCGTTGCGGCCCACCATACCGATGCGGTCGCCCTCCTCGAGTCCGAGGGTGACGCCATCGAGAACGGTGCGGGTTGCGTACGAGACCGTGAGGCTCTCGCCGCCGAGCAGGTGTGCCACGGGGAACTGCTTTCTTCTGCGTATTTCTTCTGGGAATTCTTCTGCGAACGGGGGGGCAGAAAGTTTAAGGGTATTAAAGGAGCGTATCGGAGATGATGCGCGCGCCGGGCACCGGGCCGTGGACCGGGAGCGCTGTGAGCCCCTTGTGCCGGAGCTCTTCGGCGAGCCCTTCGGCGGCTTCCGGGTTGTGGGCCAGCAGGGCAATGGTGGGACCCGATCCCGAGACGATCCCTGCGATGGCTCCGCTTGATTCGCCGAGGCCCAGGGTGTCGCGGAGGGTGGGTGCCAGTTCGATGGAGGCCCGCTGAAGGTCGTTGACGAGCACCCGGCTCAGCGCGTCGGGGTCACCGCTGCGCAAGGCCTGCAGGATCTTCGGGTCTACGGCTGTGGGCTCGTCCACGTTGAGCCCTTCGGCCTCCCGCAGCCTGTCCAGTGTTTTGAAGACGTCCGGTGTCGAAAGCCCGAACTCGGCGGTGACCAGGACCCAGTCCATCTGGGCTTTGGCCAGGGCGGGAGAAAGATCATCGCCCACGCCAAGCCCCACCGCCGTGCCGCCCAGGAGTGCGAAGGGCACGTCGGCGCCCAGTTCCGCGGCCAGCTGGGCCAGTTCGTCCCGGGACAGGCCGCTGTTCCAGAGCGCGTCGCAGGCCAGCAGCGTGGCGGCAGCGTCAGCGGATCCGCCGCCCATGCCGCCCGCCACGGGAACCCGCTTGGTGATGTCGAGGTGTACCCCCGTGGAATGCTCGGATACCTCTGCCATGAGGGCGGCCGCCTTGTAGGCCAGGTTGCGCTCGTCGAGCGGAATGTCGACGCCGTCCAGGTCAAGCGTGCTGTCCGCATTGATGCCGACGGTAATGCCGTCCCCGGGGGTGCTGGTGGCGGCCACTTCCTCATACAGAGATACGGCCAGGTAGACGCTCGCCACGGAGTGATAGCCGTCGGGACGCAGCGGGCCCACATTCAGGGAGACGTTCACTTTGCCCGGAGCCTTGACCCGGACAGTCCTCGCCGCAAAGCGCCCTCTCACTGCGTTCATGCGTCCACGCTAGGGCATGGCAGTGCCGGGCTCCAACAAGGGCGCGGCGGTTCAACGGCACCCGCGTCCGCTGTTTCCGGAGTCAGACCCGCGCCAATCAAGCGTCCGCAGCCTGGCGGGCTTCGGCGATCCGGGCGAAAGC
Source organism: Arthrobacter sp. GQ119 (assembly GCF_059759125.1). NCBI lineage: Bacteria > Bacillati > Actinomycetota > Actinomycetes > Micrococcales > Micrococcaceae > Arthrobacter > Arthrobacter sp. GQ119. The sequence goes on from NZ_JCAXEA010000001.1 coordinate 263,394, forward strand.
GGCAATGTCGATGACCTCACCGCGGGCAGTGGGGTCCACACCGGCCGCAACGAGGCAGCGCTCCGCCTCTGCCGCACTTCCGGCCCAGCCGGCCAGGGCAGCCCGAAGGGTTTTCCGGCGCTGCGCGAATGCGGCGTCGATCACGGCGAAGACCTGTTCCCGGCTGGCCGTGGTGGCCGGCGGTTCCCGGCGGGTGAACGCCACCAGCCCGGACTGGATCTTCGGGGCAGGCCAGAAGACGTTCATACCGATCACTCCGGCCTTGCGCATGCTGCTGTACCACGCAGCCTTGACCGACGGCACCCCGTAGATCTTGGATCCGGGACCGGCGGCGAGGCGGTCGGCCACCTCGTCCTGGACCATCACCAGACCATGCTGGATCGACGGAAAGTGCTGCAGGAGATGAAGGACCACGGGAACGGCCACGTTGTAGGGAAGGTTCGCCACGAGGGCCGCGGGCTCTGCCGGCAGTTCGGTGACCTTCATGGCGTCCGCGCGCACGAGATGGAAGTTGCCGGCGGCGTCCGGCCGCCACTGCCGCACAGTTTCCGGCAGTTTGGCTGCCAGTACCGGATCAATTTCGACGGCGACAACGGACTTCGCGGCGTCCAGCAGCCCCAGCGTCAGGGATCCGAGCCCGGGCCCGACTTCGAGGACTGTCTCCTCCGGCCCGATTCCCGCAGCGGCCACAATCCTGCGGATGGTGTTGCCGTCGATCACGAAGTTCTGCCCCAGCGTCTTGGTGGGGCGTACACCGATTTCCTCGGCCAGCCTGCGGATATCAGACGCGCCGAAGAGAGGGGCGGGCGCGGTACCGGGGGCGGAGGGGGTCGGGTCAGTCACCTAGGTATCCTATCCCGCCGCCACGCCACGTCAGGCAAGGGCGGGACTCAGGTTATGCGGGACGGCAGGCAGGCGGGACACAGGCATGAGGGACGGCAGAGGCCGGGCCCGGAGGTTCCGGACCCGGCCTCTCGCAACCCCCGCAGCCGTGGTCAGCTGCCGCAGAGGGCCTTGATGCCTGCGCTTCGCGTCGGGGCGTTTTTAGCCGCCTGCCGCCCAGCCGCAGCCCCAGGGCTGCAGGCCGCGTTCGGCGTAGACGCGGTTGGCGATGTCAATCTGCTGGGCCTTCGTGGCCTGGCTGGCATTGGGGGCGTAGGCGCCGCCACCGGCACCGATCCAGGTCTGGATGTCGAACTGCAGGCCGCCGTAGTAGCCGTTGCCGCTGTTGATCGACCAGTTGCCGCCGGATTCGCACTGCGCGATCTTGTCCCACATGGCCACGTTCATCATGGCCGGGGCGGCGGCGCCGGTGTTGGCGTCTTCCTGCGTCGGTGCGGGCTTTTCCTTCGTACCCACGGTAATTTTCTCCGTTACGGGCTCGAGCGTTGCGGTCCGGGAGACCAGCGTCCGGCTGGCTTCCCGGCCGTCGACCAGGACGAGCTTGTACTTCTTGGTCACCGTCCCGGGGACACCGGCCTGGGTGACTTTCTCTTCACCCTTGAGCATCTCGGCGCTGTCCGTGGTCAGCGTCTTGAACGGGACCTCTTCGGTGACGGTGGCCGTCTTGCTGGTATCCACGCGGGACACCTTGATCACCATGTTGTTGACGACGTGCGCGTTGGCCGGCTGCGAGGTGCGGTCGGCAGTTGCCAGCTTGACCCCGGCGTCCTTGAGTACTTCGCCAACAGTGGTGGCGGTGGTGGTGGTTTTCGCAGCCTTGCCGTCGGCCAGGATGCTCACGGTCTTCGGCGTCGAAATGGCTACAAACGAGCCGTCGACAGATAACTGGGCGGTCTTCGGCACCGATAGTTCGGATGCACTGGCCACTCCGAGCTGGGTCACCAGGCCGGCCACGTCCTGGGCCGTGGTGCTGACGGTCTTTTCTGCCCCGTCGAGGCTCACTTTGACTTCCTTGGCCAGATTTACGTTGATCACGGAGCCGTTCTCAACGTGCGCGTCCAGTGCGGGGGACACGCGGTCGGAGGCGTGAAGGTCCACCTTGGCGGCCTTGACGACCTGCTCCACGGTGCCGCCGAACGTCTGGACGGAGCTCACTTTGCCGTCAACGTTCAGGGTGACTGTCTTGTTGTTGCCCACAAAGGCCACCAGCCCGAGTACCAGCGCCGAGAGCACCGCCATCTGGGCGGCTACCTTGACGAAACTGAATTTGCCGTCCGACGTAAAGAACTTGACCACGATTGCCCATATCTTTGGAGCCATCCGGGCACGGGGAAAAACGCACAGGGGTACCTGCGGCAAGTCACCCGGGGGTGGCTCCGGACCAGCCCGGAGGTCTGCAGCAGGCTTGTGCGCCGCCACACTCACAAGGCAGGACACCAGAGGCGCCCTGCCTAAAAACGTGAGTGACATCATCCGGAGGCCTTCCCCGACCCCGGCTAATAGTTGTTCACTGTAACCGATCCGTTATAAACCGGCCAAAAATATTACATACCGGGTATGCATGGGCGGCGCCCGGACACCGGCCGCCTCACTCCCAGGATCCGTACGCCCGCACGGTATTTTCACTGATCCGGCCGCACAGCCCGGCCAGGTCCGAGTCTATCAATTCCGCCATGGCCCGCACCGTGTACGGGACCATGTAGCTGGCATTGGTCCGGCCCCGGTGGGGGTGGGGGGTGAGGAACGGCGCATCAGTTTCCACCAGGACCAGTTCCGGGTCGGCAACCGCAAGCGACGCCCTGAGGTTGGCTGCGTTCTTGAACGTGAGCGTTCCGGCGAAAGACATGAACCACCCTTCCCGGTTGCAGATCCTGGCCAGGTCCTCGTCCCCGGAATAGCAGTGAAAGACCACACGGTCCGGAGTGCCCTCCTCCCGCAGCACCTGAACGACGTCGTCGTGGGCGTCCCGGTCATGGATCTGCAGCGTCAGGCCAAGCCTTTTGGCAATGTCGATATGCCGGCGGAATGAATACCGCTGGTGGACCAGCCCCTCGCCCTCGGTGCGGAAAAAGTCGAGGCCGGTTTCCCCGATGGCCCGGATCCGGGGGTGCGCGGCAAGCTCCTCGATTTCGCGGAGCGCCGCCTCAAGCTCGCCACGCCGGGCATAGTCGGGGGCGTCGTTGGGGTGGATTGCCACGGCGCCGAGCAGCCGGGGGTCCAGATCAACCGCACGGACCGTAAACCGTGAGGATTCAAGGTCGGTGCCGACCTGGATGGCTCCCCGCACCCCTACGGCCTCGGCAGTGTCCAACGCGGCCCCGAGCTCCACCTGGGGGTCCGCGCCGGGGTAGTCGAGGTGGGTGTGGTTGTCCATCACCGGGACGGGCAAGGGCTCGGGAGCAGGAGGATAGCCCTGCTTGCCGGACCCGTCGGTTCCGGGCGCCCGGTACGCCTTGGGAGTCAGGGAATTGCACATTCCCCCAGCCTAGCGGCGGCGGCACTCCACGCGTTGACGGACCGGCGCCGGCCCGGGCAGCCGGAGTCCCGGCAGTGCGCCCAGAATTACCCGGAACTCTCTGTCAGGTACGGCAGTTGTCTTAGTAGGCTGGTACGGAGAGATGTGATCGCCCAAGACGGGCAACGGCAGGCTGCTGCTGCACCGTTTCCCGCGTCACTCAGGGCTGAAAGGTTGCCGATGGAACCGCACCGACGCACCAGGATGGATGATGACATAGTTCCCGGCGGAAAAGGATTCGCCGAAAGGGCTGCGCAGGGCGGAAACCAGTTCAACGGCCACAGGCCCGGCGCCCTGGGTCCCCAGGCCTTCCGCGCCGCAAGTGAACGCATCCTGACCGCCATCAACACGGTTATCGATGGCAAGGCTGAAGCCGCCAAGCTGGCCCTGACGGTGCTGCTGGCGCAGGGCCACCTGCTGCTGGAGGACGTGCCGGGGGTGGGCAAGACCCTCCTTGCAAAGACACTGGCGCGCACCATCGACTGTTCCGTCAGCCGGATCCAGTTCACCCCCGACCTCCTCCCCTCCGATGTGACCGGCGTTTCCATCTACAACCAGTCGTCGCGCCAGTTTGAGTTCCGTCCCGGTGCCGTGTTCGCCAACATCGTCATCGGCGATGAAATCAACCGCGCCTCGGCCAAGACCCAGTCCGCCCTGCTCGAATGCATGGAGGAACACCAGGTGACGGTGGACGGCCACTCCTACAAACTGGCCGAACCGTTCATGGTGGTGGCCACCCAGAACCCCATCGAGATGGAAGGAACCTACCCCCTCCCGGAAGCGCAACGGGACCGGTTCATGGCACGGATCTCCATGGGTTATCCGGACAAGGACTCCGAGATCGAAATGCTGGAAACCCATCAGGCCACGTCACCGCTGGCCCGGGTGACCTCCGTGGTGACATCCGCGGACGTCGCGGCGATGATTGCCACGGTCCAGCAGGTCTATGTGTCCCAGTCCGTGAAGGAGTACACCGTTGCCGTGGGTCGCGCCACGAGAGACAGCGCCATGCTGCGCCTTGGTGCCAGCCCGCGTTCAATGCTCCAGTTGCTTCGCGCGGCAAAGGCCACGGCGGCCCTGGACGGCAGGGACTTCGTGCTCCCCGACGACGTCGTGGCTGTTGCCGAGTCCGTGCTGGCGCACCGCATTATCCTGGACCGCAAGGCCGTCAGCACCGGAGAGACGCCCCAGAGCGTGATCCGCGGCGTACTCGCCAAGCTTCCGGTCAGCCAGGAGATGACCGAGTCCGCCCACGCCTCCCGGCAGGCCAGGGCTGCGGAACTGCGACCCAGCCGCTAGTCAGGATTCGCCATGGCACTCCTGGACCGTCTCCCCCGACACCTGTTCACCTCCCGCGGCTGGGGACTTCTGGGCGCAGGCATCATTTCCCTGCTCTGCGCCCAGGTCATGGGCCGCCGGGACCTGCTCGGCCTGGGTGTCCTCCTGGTGGTCCTGCCTCTTGTCTCGCTGGCCGGCATCAGGCTGGTCAAGCCCCGCTTCCGCGTGTACCGGGAGTTCAGCCCGGCCACGGTGGAGACCGCGTCCGCCACCACCGTGCGGCTGGCCGTCGCACGGACGGGGCCAGAGACCGGAAGGATCATCATGGAGGAACGGATCCCGTCAAGGTTCGGCGAGTCGCCCGCGTTCCGCTTTCCCTCCAGAACCGCCAGCGGCGGTACCAGCCGCTACGAGTACCGCCTGCGCTCCGGGAGGCGGGGCCAGTTCACGATCGGCCCGGTCACGGCCGAGTTCACGGATCCTTTCGGGCTTTCGCTGCACAGGCACACAATTGACGACGGCGACACGCTCACCGTGACGCCGGCCGCCGTCGAGCTTCCCGCCACGGGACTGGCCGGCGCCAGGGGCAACGACGGAATCACAGCCACGCGGATCCGGGCCAACCCCAGCGACGATGACGTCATGACGAGGGAGTACCGGCACGGCGATCCGATGCGGAGGGTCCACTGGCCCGCGACTGCCCGCCACGGCGCCCTGATGGTGCGGCAGGAGGAATCGGTGACCACGCCGGAGGCGACGATCATTCTCGATCAGCGGTATGGCGCCCACTCCGCCGGTTTCGGCGCGGTCTTCAGCGGCCAAGGCGACGACGGCAGCGACCTCGTCACGAGCGACACCTTCGAATGGGCCGTCACGGCCGCCATGTCAGTAAGTGCGCACCTGTCCGAACGGAATTACGCCCTCCGGTTTCTGGATGCCGCCGGCGATCCTGCATTCCACCGCTCCCCCTCCGCGCCGGAACCTGACTGCGAGGAATACAGCGGCGCGGCAGGACTCCAGTCCATCGCCGAGAGCCTGGCGGCCATCCAGCTTTCCGGTCCGCACCACATCCGCCGGGAGCACGAGACGTCGCTCCGGGAGCATTCCGGAGGCGGCGACTCCGGGCAGCCGGTGTTCGATGACCGGCTCATTGACAAGCTTGCAGCACACCGGATGCGCGGCCCTGTACTGGCGGTCCTCGGAAGAATCTCGCTGGCCGAGGCACGGGCGTTGGCGCCTGCGGCCGGTTACGCGGCAAACGCCTTTGCCATCGTGATCAGCGACAGGCCCGCGGAGTCCTCCGAGGTACTCGAGGCCCTGCGCCTCGGCGGCTGGCGTGCCGTGGCCGTGGATGCGGCCACGTCCCTGCCGGCCGCATGGACGTACTTCGATGAAGGCGACGCCACGCTGGCAGCTGCGGCTGCCGACGTACGGCGTGGTGCGGGCGTGGCCCGGTGACTCTCGCTCCCCAGCGCCAGACCGGCGCCGCCGCGCCGCAGCCATCGGCGGCTCCCTCGGAACGCCGCCGTCGTCCGGGTGCCGAGGCTTATCCCTGGGCGATGTCGGGGGCGGTGGCGGTCGCCGTGGCCGGGGCTTCCGTCTCCCTCAACGGGGTGCTGCGTGGATGGGCCTGGTTCCTCCCCGTGCTCACCACCATCATCGTGGTGTCGCTGACCATGGCGGGACTCCGCGCCCTGAGGGCGCAGCCGCTGCTGGTCACCCTGGGCGGCTTCGTGTCCCTGCTGTTCATCCTGATATTCACGTTCTTGCGCCGGGACAGCTTCGCCGGCTTCTTTCCCACGGAGGCCACAATGGCGGCGCTGGGCAGGCACCTCCGGCGGGCCAGCGAAACCGTGCTGTCGGAAAGCTCTCCGGTGGCGCCGAACGCAGGCATCGTCCTGGTGACGTGCGCCGCCCTGGGGCTGGTTGTCATTCTCGTGGACGCGCTTGCCCTCCCCCTGGGCATGCCTGCCACGAGCGGCCTGGGCCTGCTGGCCGTGCTCGTGGTGCCGGCCATGATCAAGCCACAAAGCGTCGGGCTGGTGGGGTTCCTTGGGGCGGCAACAGGCTTCCTGCTCATTCTTGCGTGCAGCCAGTGGTTCGCCCCGGACGCCCGGGTCCAGGCCGACACCGCGCGGAATCCCGGGCAGATCAAGCGTGCCGCCATGACCGGCGGCGTGGCGCTGGTGGTCACGCTTGTGCTGCAGCTCATCATTCCCGGCTTCGACCAGGGCACGTTCCCGCAAGGTTCGCGGCTCAACCCGTGGGCCTCCTCCAGCGGCCTGAACCCCATGATCAGCCTCGGCAACAGCCTCCGCCGCCCATCCGGCGACGGGCGGATCACCTATGCCACCAATGCCACCACTCCCCTCTATCTGCGCTCCGTGACAGTGGACCGGTTTGACGGCGAGGCGTGGTCCCCCGACGACCGCAACGCGTCCCGCCGGACTGGGCCAGGACGCATGGAGGTGGGCCATGAGATGCTGGCCCCGGAGCAGGTCCGCCAGGTCACTGTAGTCAACACCGGGCACTTCACCAGCCCGTACCTGCCCGTCCCCTATGCGCCCGAAGCCGTCAACGGACTGACGGGCCGGTGGAGCTGGGATCCCGCCACGCTAAGCATCAGGGGCACCGACACGAATTCGCGGAACCAGCAGTACCTGGTTCGGTCCTCAGCCCCAAAGCTGACACAGGAACTTCTGGACGGATCTTCGGCGCCCGTGAGTGGAATACCCGAGGAGTTCATCAGGCCGCCGGCGAACGTGCCGGAAGTCGTCCGGACCACCGCCGACTCGGTGACGTCGGACAGCAGGACCGCGTACGAGAAGGCAATGGCCATTCAGAGGTACCTGCGGGGCGGACCGTTCACGTACTCCCTCGAATCGCCGGTCCAGGGCGGCTATGACGGCAACGGCCTCTCAGTGCTGGCGGACTTCCTGAATCAGAAAAGCGGCTACTGCATCCACTTTGCGTCGGCCATGGCGGTCATGGCCCGCCTTGAGGGAATCCCCAGCCGGATCGCGGTGGGATATGCCCCGGGCCGGCTGACAGGGGCCACGGTGTCGGTCGCCGGTCAGGGCGCGCTTCCCGAATTCGAAGTGGATGCCCGTGACGCCCATGCCTGGCCGGAACTGTACTTCCAGGGGCTCGGCTGGGTTCCGTTCGAGCCCACCCCCTCGCGCGGTGTAGTTCCGCCGTACGCCCAGGACTCCTCATCAGGCGGCGCCAGCACGAACGACGGCACCAATGACGGCCTGTTGCCCACCAACGGCGCCACTCCCCCGCCCGCAACAGACCCCGCGCCGTTCCCCCTCCCCGGCGGCGGAGAGGCAGGGGCAGGGAACCGGATGGTTGCAGCGGCCTATGCGACGGCAGGAGCGCTCCTGCTGGTTCTGATCGCCGCGGCCCCGCGGATGGTACGGACGCGGCTGCGCTCCAGGCGCCTGCGGGGACCGGCGGCCCGGGGAGGGCAGGCGGCTGCACCGCTCGCTTGGGCGGAGCTGCGCGACCTCGCCACGGACTACGGCGTTCGCCCACTTCCCAGCGAGACGCCGCGCGCGTTCTCTGCCCGGCTTAGCGGTTCGCCGGCGCTGGGGCGGACTCCCGCCACGAATGCCGTTGAGGCATGGGCCCCGAGGCCAACAGGGCGCCCCGAGGCGGACACCGCCGTGCGTGATCTCACCGCGGCCTTTGAACGCCACCAATACGGCCGGCCGGCCGCAGGGACCGGCACGGCTGCGTCCGCTGACCCGTCCACGGCCGCTGACTCATCCACGGCCACTGGCCCGTTGTCGCAGGCTGACCCGTCCACAGCACAGAAGATCGCCGCAGTCCGGAGGGCGCTGCGCCGTAATGCGGGACTGATGGGACGCCTGCGCGCCGAGTGGCTGCCGCCGTCGGTGATGTCACACTGGGGCAGCATTGCCAGTGCACCGTTCCGGGCAGTCGGCAGTACGGCCGCGCATGCAGCAAAGGCCGCCGCGGGCTCCTGGACAAGGGCCCGCGACGGCCTGCGGCGGCTCCGTAACGGCTAGCCGGCGTACGGGTCGGCGATACCGATGTACTGGGTGTAGAGGTATTCCTCGATGCCCTCAAGGCCGCCCTCGCGTCCGAGCCCTGACTGCTTGACGCCGCCGAACGGCGCCGCGGCGTTGGAGACAACGCCGGCGTTCAGGCCGAGCATACCGGTCTCGAGCCGTTCGCCCATCCGGATGCCGCGGTTCAGGTCCTTCGTGAAGACGTACGCTACGAGCCCGTATTCAGTGTTGTTGGCCAGGCGAATGGCCTCGTCCTCGGTGCCGAACGTGATGATCGGTGCCACGGGTCCGAAGATTTCCTCGGACAGGATCCGCGTTCCCTCGGTGACGCCCTTGAGGATGGTGGGCTGGTAGAAGTAGCCCGCGCCGTCCACCGGCGCCCCGCCGACCACAGCCTTGGCGCCGGAGGCCAGGGCATCAGTGACGAGTTCGTGGACCTTGTCCCGGCTCTTGGCATCGATCAGCGGCCCGACCTTGGAGTCGGGTTCGGTGCCCCGGGCCGTGGTCATCTCCGCCATCTTCGCGGCAAACTTCTCCGCGAACTCGTCCGCGACGGACTCGTGCACGATGAACCGGTTCGCGGCAGTGCAGGCCTCACCCATGTTCCGCAGCTTCGCCAGCATGGCGCCGGCGACGGCGGCGTCGACGTCGGCGTCCTCGAACACCACGAAGGGGGCGTTCCCGCCCAGTTCCATGGAAGTCCGCAGGACAGTTCCGGAGGCGTCAGAGAGCAGGCGGCGGCCCACCTCGGTGGAGCCGGTGAAGGACAGCTTGCGCAGCCGGGCATCCTTGATCAGCGGGCCGGTGGTGGCCCCGGCCGTTGACGTGGGGATGACGTTCAGGACGCCGGCGGGCAGGCCCGCCTCCTGCATCACGGCGGCGAACAGCTGTGACGTCAGTGGAGTCAGGTTCGCGGACTTGAGGACCATGGTGCAGCCGGCGGCAACGCCGGGGGCGACCTTGCGCGTGGCCATCGCCAGCGGGAAGTTCCACGGGGTGATCAGCAGGCACGGGCCCACGGGCTTCTTAGTGACCAGCAGCCGCGACTTGCCGTCCGGGGAGACCGAGTAGCGGCCGAACGCGCGGACTGCCTCTTCGGAGAACCAGCGCAGGAACTCGGCGCCGTAGGTGACCTCCCCGCGGGCCTCGGCCAGGGGCTTTCCCATTTCCAGGGTCATCAGCAGTGCGAAATCCTCGGCCCGCTCGGTCACGAGCTCAAAGGCCCGGCGCAGGATCTCGCCCCGCTCCCGCGGCGGGACCTTCGCCCAGGACTCCTGGGCGGCGGCAGCCGCGTCGAGGGCCGCCATGCCGTCCTCGGCTCCGGCGTCGGCAATGCTCAGCAGAACCTTGCCGGTGGAGGGGTCTTCGACGTCGAAGGTCTTGCCTGATGCCGCGGGGCGCCACTCGCCGTTGATCAGCAGGCCGGTGGGAACAGAAGCGAGCAGTTCGCTTTCGCGCTCTGCGGTTACGGCGGACTGTGTAGTAACAGACACGGTGACTCCCTCGTCAGCAATCGGATTGCGGGTTGGTGCAGCCGCCTGCGGTGGGTCGCCTGGGGCTGCTTTTTCTTGGCTGGTTTAATGCCACGCTACTGCCCGCATCTCTCCAGTGTCTACGCATCCGCGCACTACGCACAGCCCATATTGCTGTGCAAATGCACAGCCCGGGAACCCGGTGGATCAGCGGGCCGCGAGCACCGCGGCATACAGCTCCCGCTTGCTGACCCGGACCTCTTCCGCCACCGCCGCCACTGCGTCTTTCAGCCGCAGTCCCTGCGAAACAAGCGCGTTGACGGCCTCCACGTTATCCTCCGGTGTTCCGGGCGCCCTCTCGGGGGCGCCGCCCACCACCACAGCGATCTCCCCACGGACTTCGTTGGCCTCGGCCCACTGCAACAGTTCCCGCAGTGTGCCGCGGAGGACTTCCTCATACGTCTTTGTCAGTTCGCGGCACACGGCCGCCTTGCGGTCCGGTCCGAACCGTTCGTGCAGCGCCCGCAGCATGGCCTCAAGACGGTGGGGCGCCTCGAAGAACACCATGGTGCGGCGCTCGGCGTCCAAATCAGCCAGCCGCGATGCGCGTTCACCGGCCTTGCGCGGAAGGAATCCCTCAAAGCAGAAGCGGTCGGTGGGGAGCCCGGACAGTGCCAGGGCGGTCAGGACAGCGGACGGGCCGGGAACGGCGGTCACCGTGAGCCCCGCGGCTACGGCTCCCTCGACCAGCCTGAACCCCGGATCGGAGACCGCCGGCATGCCGGCGTCCGTGACCATGACGATGGTCTTGCCCGCTCGTACCTGGTCCAGCAGCTCGGCTGTCTTGGTGGCCTCATTGTGCTCGTGATAGCTGATGATCCGGCCGCCCACAGTGACCTCCAGGCTTTGCACGAGCCGATGCAGCCGCCTCGTGTCCTCGGCGGCCACGATGTCGGCCGTGGCCAGCAGCTCGATCAGCCGTGCAGACGCGTCGCCCACGTTGCCGATGGGCGTGGCCGCCAGCACGATCCTCCCGGGCCGGTTTCCGGGAACGTCCGAACCCGCCGCCTGTTCGGAAGGGCCGGTCTGCGTGCTGTTCGGTTCATGGTCCACGCATCCAGCCTACTGCCGCCGGCGGTCACCGGGGCACTCGGCCGCAGGGGGGCGCCAGGAGGTGAATGGCGGAGGAACCCTGCAGGAGACGCCCAACTGCGAAAGGTAGCATGGGCACGTGACGCAGACCTCCGTTCGGCCTGATGCGGCCGGTTCCGCCAGTACACCGGCTTCCGCCGCCGAACCCGGGGCCCGCGGCCTCGAGGGCGCCGGCTGGATCAGCCGCCCGTCGGAAGCCTTCACCGCCGGGGAACTGACACGGCGCCTGATCGGGGGCATCCGGAGCTGGCGCGACTACCCGCCGTCGCTCAGGCTTTGGTTCTGGCTGGTGCCGGCGCTGACCGCTTTGGTGGGCGGGATCCTGCGCTTTGCCCGCCTGGAGGTGCCCGGGAGTTTGGTCTTCGACGAAACGTACTACGTCAAGAACGCCTACTCGTACCTCATCAGCGGCTACGAGCGGAGCTGGCCCGAGAAAGCGAACGACTCCTTCAACGCGGGAAATCCCGGGGTGCTGCTGGCGTCGCCCGAATATGTAGTCCACCCGCCCGTGGGCAAGTGGATGATTGCCGGCGGCATGTGGCTCTTCGGTCCGGACAACCCTCTGGGCTGGAGGTTTTCGGCGGCACTGGCAGGCACGATATCCATTGCCCTCGTGGCCCTGATCGCCCAGAAGCTGTTTGGTTCCTTAATCCTGGGTGCCGCGGCAGGTCTCCTGCTCGCCGTCGACGGCCATCACCTCGTCATGTCCCGGACATCACTGCTCGACATCTTCCTCATGTTCTGGATCCTGGCCGCGTTCGGTGCGCTGCTGATGGACCGCGATGATGGCCGGCGCCGCCTGGCCGTTCGGCTGGCACGGCTCGCGGCCGATTCCCCAACAGGCCAGCCGTCCCATCTTCAGCTGCTGTCCGGGCCTTGGCTGGGGGTCCGCTGGTGGCGCATCCTCGCAGGCGTCTGCCTGGGCCTTGCCGTCGGCACCAAGTGGTCGGCGCTCTTCTTCGTCGCCGGCTTTGGCCTTCTGACAGTGTTTTGGGATCTAAGCGCACGCCGTACCGCGGGCATCCGTGGCTGGATCAGCGCCGGCATCCTCAAGGACGGCATCGTGGCGTTTCTCAGCATCGTCCCCGTGGCGGCCCTGACGTACGTCGCCACCTGGGCAGGATGGTTCAGGTCAACGGATGCCTATTACCGTCAATGGGCTACGACGAATCCGAGTGTGGACTGGGGCTGGCTGCCGGACACCGTGCGGTCATTGGCGCACTACCACCTCGAGGCGTACAAGTTCCATCAGGGGCTGAGTTCTGAGCACCCGTACGAGGCCAGCGCATGGAGCTGGCTGGTGATGGGCAGGCCCACATCCTTTTACTACGAATCCCCCAAGCAGGGCACAGCCGGCTGCGACGTCAGCAGCTGCACTTCGGCGATCCTGTCCGTGGGGAACCCGCTGATCTGGTGGGGAGCCACGATCTCCCTGGTGGTGCTGCTGTTTTGGTGGGCGGGGCGCAGGGACTGGCGTGCAGGCGCCGTACTCGCTGCGGTGGGTTCCGGCTACCTCCCATGGTTCCTGTACCCGGAACGCACGATGTTCTTCTTCTACGCAGTGTCCTTCGAACCGTTCCTCATCCTGGCGCTCGTGTATGGCCTGGGCCTGGTCCTGGGCCGCAGGACAGACCCGCTGTGGCGCCGGCGGTCAGGACTGTACGGGATAGTCCTCTTTCTTGTGGGAGCTGTGCTGCTCTCCGCGTTCTTCCATCCGGTGTGGACCGCAGAGATCATCCCCTACCAGGACTGGCGTGTCAGGATGTGGATGCCTTCCTGGATCTGAGGCCCGGCAGCAGCTCAAAGCCGGACGGACCGGTCCTCGCCGACTTCGGCGCCGGACTCCGCTTCGGCATCGCCGCCTGTGCGGGACTTCCTGGCCCGCTTCGGCAGGCCGCGGCGGCGCCGGGTGGGCCACGTCAATATCAGGGTGACCACCGCAGTAAGCAGAACAAGCGCTGCGATGGCAATGCCCGCGTCGATCCAGAACTGCCCCGGGAACAACCGGATGAGCGTGTCTTCCAAGGCAAAGGTCCACGTACCGCTGGCGAAGAAGATCCGGTGGAACTCGGTAAAGAACTGTTCCCAGCCGAGCAGCGCCAGCCCGGCAAGCGCGGAGATAAACGCGAGCGTCACGATGGAGCCGGCGAACAGGCCGCGCCTGACACCGCCGGAGCTGCGGCGGCGCAGGTAGACGATGACGGCGATGCTCAGCAGGAGCAGGAGTGCGCCTGCGCCGAAGGCGGACAGGATCACAAGCTTGACATCGGCCATGTGGCTGACTTCGCCGTCCTGGAAGAGTTTCTCCCCGTTGCGGTTGACGAGTTCGCCGAGGTACCGCGGTCCTGACCAGTTGCTGAGGTAGTCCACGGCGTAGGATCCATAGGTCATGCGGTCGTCGGAGTTGAAGCCGTAGCCGTCACCGGGGAAGCCCGGCCGGTGGTACTCGATCCAGAGGAAGAGCGGGCTGGTGACGGCGCGCACTGCCAGGACCAGGAGGACCACGGGGTAGAAAACGGCGAGTACAACCTGCATGAAGCGCGGCAATACAGGCTTTGCGTTCGCCGCCTGCTCGCGCTCCGCGTTCCGGCGTTCCACGTCCTCGCGCGGCGGGCGGATCTGAAGGGCCGACGTCGGGAGCTGTTCACTGTAGTGGGCGCCACCGGATGGCGGCGTGTCGGCGTCCGGCGGCAGGTCCAATGGACCGTTAGCGGCGGCGGCAGCCTCGGCGGCCTTGCGGTCGGCCCTGCTTCCGGCCTGGACCTGGCCGGCAGGCTCGCCGTCGGCCGGCTCCCCGGCGCCGGAACCCTGGTGTGCTGCGCTGTCATCCGCTGCTGAGCGGTTGGCTGCGGCACCGTTGGAAGGGGCGTCCTCCGCGAACCTGGTCGCGGGGGAAGCCGACATCCACTCGAACGCCGGCTCATCGGAGTCGTGGGCAGGATCAAGCACCGGTTTGTCGGCTTCCCGCTGCGGATCGAGCCGTCTGGACGGGATCGAAGTATTGTCGTTCACTGCAGCTTCACTTCCGTAGGCGTCCGCGCTCCAGGCCGGTGCCAGGCAGCGCTGTATATCTCCTAAAGAGCCTACCGTCCGCTCCTCTGGCACGGCGAGATGAAACCCGCACTGCCGGAATCATGCGGCTATTTCGTTATAACCCTTGCGGCGTTCCAGAGCGTGGACGCTACGGTGTGCGGCAACTGATCTGCGGCAAATGGCGCGCGGCTGCTACCGCTTGGCGTACTGCGCCCAGGGGATGTTCCAGTCGCCGTAGCCCTCCAGCGGTTCGACCGGCGGCGCCCCTGTGTTCAGCGTCTGCACAACGTCCCCGCTCTTCATGTTGTTGAAGAACCAGGCAGCATCGGCGGGCAGCAGGCCAACACAGCCGTGAGAGACGTTGTACTTGCCCACGGCGCCCCAGGCGGACTGCAGGGCCTGGTGAACGTAGACACCGGAGGACGTCAGCCTGTTGGCATACTCAACCGTGAGCGGCGGGTAGTATCCCTTGTCCCCCGGTTTGAGGCCGATGCTTCCGGCGTTGAACTTGGAGCGGCGTTCCTGCTCCATGATCACCGCGTAGCCGGTGGGTGAGAGCCATTCGGCATCACCCAGGGTGACGGGGGCGGTCTTGACGAGCTTGCCGTCGAAATAGACCTTCATGGTCTTCGTCGTGTCATCCACCACGGCCAGACGCTGGGGTCCTACCTTGAACTGCACCTTGGCGTTGAAATTGCCGATCATGCTGTTGCCGAAATCGACGCCAAACAGCTTCATGTCCACAGTGACCTGGCTGTTGGAGGCCCAGAACTTCTCGGGACGGATGCGCACACGCTGGTCTGTGTACCAGTGCCACGCCACGGGCTGTTTCGAGGAGACTGAGATCTTTACGGCTTTCTCCACCGCTGCCTTGTTAGCCACGGGTTCGCTGAAGACGATCTCGATGGGCTGCCCGGAGCCGACCGTGGAGCCGTTCTCAGGGTAGACAGCAGCGTCGGCCTCGTTGGCGCTTTCGACGGTGGTGAACGTCTGCGCCTTCTTGGTCTCGCGGCCAGCTTCGTCAACGATCGTATAGCTGTAGTTGTAGACCGAGTTGAACAGGAGCGGATCCAGCGCTGTCCAGGTGCTGCCGTCGGCGCTCATGCTGCCCTTGACTGGCGCACCGCCCGCCGCCGGTGCCAGGATGACGTCCTTAAGCTTGCCGTTGACCGCCTTGACGGACGGTGCCACTGCGGGGTTAACGCCTTTTGCGCCGTCGGTGGGTGTCACACCCAGCTCCACGGCCTTCACCACCGGGGCTGCGAGGCCGGGCTCGTTGCGGACGGGCGTAGCGGCCTCGGACTCCGGAGCGGAGTTGGCCCATCCCGGCGCGGTGGCAACACCGAATCCGCCGGCGGCAACCGCCGTGCAAATCGCCGCGACCGCAAGGATCTTGCCGATCTTGCGGCTGCTCTTTTCCGTCATGACTGGTTCTCCATGTCCCCCGCCGGGCCGCCAACAGGCGTCCGTCCGTGTGCCCAGCAGAAGCGCTGACCAGTCAATTTTATCGCACGCCTCGGCCGCCCCGGTCCGCACGGCCCGGGGCGGGCCTCGCCGGGAGCCCAATTTCCGGGCTCCCGGCGTGCGTTCCAGCCTAGTACCGCGTTCGGGCCTAGTACCGGTAGTGCTCCGGCTTGTACGGCCCCGCCACATCCATGTCGAGGTAGTCAGCCTGGTCCTTGGACAGTTCGGTCAGTTCCACACCCAGGGCATCCAGGTGCAGGCGTGCCACTTTCTCGTCCAGGATCTTCGGCAGGACGTAGACCTGGTTGTCGTACTCCCGCTCGCCCTCAGGCTGGTCCTTCTTGGTGAACAGTTCGATCTGGGCGATTACCTGGTTGGCGAAGGAGTTGCTCATGACGAAGGACGGGTGGCCCGTGGCGTTGCCAAGGTTCAGCAGCCGGCCTTCGGAGAGCACGATGATGGACCGCGGGCTGGAGCCGTCTGCAGCGTCGTCCTCGAAGACCCATTCGTGGACCTGCGGCTTGATCTCGACCTTGCGGATGCCCGGAACGCGGGCGAGGCCGGCCATGTCGATCTCGTTGTCGAAGTGGCCGATGTTGCCCACGATGGCCTTGTTCTTCATGCCGACCATGTGCTCGGCCATGATGACGTCCTTGTTGCCCGTGGTGGTGATGAAGATATCGCCCTGAGCGAGCACGGACTCAAGTTTCGCCACCTGGTAGCCATCCATGGCCGCCTGCAGCGCACAGATAGGATCGATTTCGGTCACGATCACGCGGGCGCCCTGGCCGCGGAGCGCTTCGGCGGCACCCTTCCCGACGTCTCCATAGCCGCAGACCACCGCCACTTTTCCTCCGATGAGGACGTCAGTGGCCCGGTTGAGGCCGTCCGGCAGGGAGTGGCGGATCCCGTACTTGTTGTCGAACTTGCTCTTGGTCACGGAGTCGTTGACGTTGATGGCCGGGAAGAGGAGCTTGCCCTGTTCCGCCAACTGGTAGAGGCGGTGCACGCCCGTGGTGGTCTCTTCGCTGACGCCGTGGATTCCGGCGGCGAGGCGTGTCCACTTCTTTGGGTCCTCCGCCAGCGTCCGGCGCAGCAGGTCCAGCACGATGACGTGTTCCTCGGGGTCATTCTCCGCTGCAGCCGGAACCGCGCCGGCAGCCTCAAATTCGACGCCGCGGTGCACCAGCAGCGTGGCGTCGCCGCCGTCGTCGAGGATCATGTTGGGGCCAAGCTCCGGATTGGTGTCCGCGCCCGGCCACGTCAGGATCTGCTCGGCCGTCCACCAGTATTCCTCGAGGGTTTGGCCCTTCCAGGCAAAGACCGGAACGCCCTGGGGGTCTTCCACCGTTCCGGCGCCCACCACCACGGCGGCCGCGGCTTCATCCTGCGTGGAGAAGATGTTGCAGGACGCCCAGCGGACCTCGGCGCCGAGGGCTGTGAGGGTTTCGATGAGCACGGCAGTCTGCACCGTCATGTGCAGGGAGCCGGCGATGCGTGCGCCCTTCAGCGGCTGGCTGGGGCCGAATTCCTTGCGGAGCGACATGAGGCCCGGCATCTCGTGCTCGGCGAGGCGGATCTGGTGGCGTCCGGCCTCCGCGAGGGAGATGTCGGCAACCTTGTAATCGAGGGTCATTGGTGTCCTTTGCTGTATCCGGCGTCTTGCCTTCTGCGGTGCGGGCTGGGGTCTAGGCTGTTGAGGCGTCCGGAGTTGCCGGGCCGGAAGTTTCCGCGCTGGACGTTTCCCGGCTGCCCAGACGGGCATCGTGCTGGTCTGACCGGGCGGCGTTCGCGGCTGCCAGCAGTTCAGGGGGAAGGAGCAGCGGAATTCCGTCCTCGATCGCATAGCGCAGCTTTTCGCCGCCGGCCCCCGCGGCGGTGGTCACCAGTTCCTCGCCCTCCTGGGTCAGGGCCGAGCCGGTGACAGGGCACCTCAGGACGGACAGCAGTTCAGGACTGATCTTTGGCATGATGGAAGCTCCCTGGGTGGGCGAACGCGCGCCATGGCGGACGGATTTGCAGCTTCCAGCCTACCGCCAGTTGGCCTCAGGACGGCTCGCGCAGGACTCGGAGGTGCCCGCGGCGTGTGCCTTCGGTTCCGGCCGGCGCCTCAAGCGCGGCATGGGATCCGCGCTGCCCCTGCTGCGTTGCTGATGCTGCGGGCCGGGCGGCGGCCTCGCGGACTGCGTCGGCGAGGGCGAGAAGGTCGTCGGGTCCGGGTTGCTGAGGCTGGGACGGCATGGCCAGGCGCAGGACTTCCCAGCCCCGCGGAACGGTGAGCGAGTCGGCATGCTGCTCGCAAAGGTCGTAGCAGTGCGGCTCGGCATACGTGGCCAGCGGTCCCAGCACGGCCGTTGAATCGGCGTAGACGTACGTCAAAGTGGCCACCGCAGACCGGCGGCAGGCTGACCTGGAACATTGACGGATAGCACCCACGACATCACAGACTACTCCGGATGGCGCAGGATTTCCGACAATGACGGCACCCCGGGATTCGGCGGTGCGGCCCGGCGGGGATTATGTCGCGCAAATGATCCGGCGGGTCTAGAGTCTGTATATGCAGTCATCGCACCAAGATTCGGGTTTTACGGTCCGGTTGGCTGACCCCGAGGCTCCCCAGGATGCCGCCGGCTCGGCCGCCAGGCGGAGCTTTGCACAACGACGCCGCAACCGCCACGGACGCGGTCTTCGCGGGGAACTCATGTTGCCCTCGCTTCCCGCGTACCGGACACGCTCGGACCGGTTCGACGAACTCGTCATGGACTCCGCGCAGCGGCTCCACGATATCTGGGGCAAGCCTCTCGACGGCGTGCGTTTTGCGGTGGATGAAATCCCGCCAAACCTGGAGCAGCTGGTAGCCGACGGCTCGCCCCCGCCGATGGGCTGCTACACGCCCGCCACGGAGGATGAGGGGCCGATGATCACGCTGTACCGCCGCGTGGTCGAGCAGGGCTGCCCGGTCAAGGAGGAACTTCAGGACCTGGTGCATGACGTGGTGGTCGAACACACTGCGGAGATGCTCGGCGTGGCCCCGGAAACCCTCGACCCCGTCTACCGCCGGCGCTACTGACAGCCGCCGGGCCGCAGGCCTAGTACCCCAGCGTTACCGGGACTTTTTGCTGCCCCTCTGCGCCCGGCGTGATCGCGACGGTTGAGACATCGTTCCTGCCGTCCCGTTCAAGGAGCACCGTGCCGTAGGCGGCGCCGCCGGCCGCCGAAACCACGTATCCGACCACGGACGACTTTTCGATCTGCTCCGGCACCTTCAGCGACGTGGTGGTTCCGCCAGCGATGTCCGCGGTGGCCGCCGGCCGGACCTTTCCGTCGGCCGTGATGGGTGTGTACGAGATGGTGGCACGGTCTGCAAGCGCCCCGAGCACCAGGAACCGTTCACCTTCGGCGGGGACGGGAACGACGTGCTGGCTGCCGAGTCTGCCGGTTGACGGCGCCCAGGAGAAGTCCGTACTTTCGGCGGCCTTCAGCCCACGGGTGACGCGGGCAGCGGCCACGATTGTCACATCAGCGCTTGCGGAGACCGTGTACTGCCCTGCGGGGACTCCGGTCAGCGGAACCTCCGTCACGGTGCCGGCCTTGGCCGTGACCACACCGCCGCGGGGCAGCGCCTTCTGCCCGCCGCGGCCGAAGAGCCTGACTTCCACCACGGCGTCCACGGGACCGGGGACGGTGATGTGCAGGGAGGGTGCGGCATCGCCGAAGCCCCGGGTTCCGGTGAGATCCGCCAGGCCGTCAGCGTCCTGGATGTCCACGCCGGTCATGACCTGGAGGGCCGAGGGTGGCGTTCCCGGGGCAATGAAGTCAACTCCCCCGGGAGTAAGACCACGAAGCGCGCTCTGCTGGATGAATGCGCTCACGGGGCCGCCGGTGCTGCGGGCGTGGATACTCAGCCGTTCCTGGCCGGGGGCAAGGCCCGCGAGCACGATGGAGCGTGTTGTTCCCGGGCCAACCAGGAGTCCGCGGCTGCCGGGTGCCCGGATCTGGCCGTCCTTGCCGAACAGTTCGAGATTGACCGTGGCGGGAGTGGTTGAAGCGTTTGTCAGATGCAGGACGCTGCTGCGGCCAACTGCCGTGTTGGCGCCTGTCAGCCAAAGGTCATTGAGCGGTGCCTGGCAGGCTGCAGCGGCCGAGCCCTGCAGGTCGCCGTCCGTTGCGGAGTAGCTCATGACTCCGGCCGCAGCTGCCTGCCGGTTGCCAAGGGCGTCGGCGCTCAGGACGCTGACGTCCTTCACCGCATGTTGCGCGACGACGCCTGCCAGTTGGGCTGAGGCGCCCGCAGGGGCCGATGCGGTGCCCGGATCCTTAGCAATGCGCACGAGTTCGGAACCGTCCAGCGCTGAGAGCCTGCTGCCCGGAAGCAGAGCCCCGGCCGCGCCGACTACTGCTGCGGAGACCGCGCTCCTGGCCGTGGCGGACTCGGGGCTGAACTGCGGGTCCGTTCCCACGGGTGTCCCTTCGAGCAGCTTCGCCGGGCCGGGGCACACGTCTTGGCTCATGCCTGCCGGGACGGATGCCAGCGGCACCTCGAGTTCCTGGCCGCCGGACGGCTGCGGAGCGAACGATGCCGCCGCTACCAGCCCGCCCCCGGCGACAACGATCGCTGCCGCCGACAGCAGACCGGTCAAAGTTCCGCGGCGGCGTGCATCCCCGCCGCCCCTGTTCACCGCTGTGGACCCCTTCACCGCTGTGGACCCGGCCTTCTTTGCGGCTTTCGGCCGTGCGCCCCTGCGGGCAGCGGATGCCGGGGGGAACGCGGGTGCGGACGCCGGCGCCGCCGGTGTGCCGCCGTCGTTCTCTTCCTTATGCATTCTGGTATTCCTTACGCAGCGAGCCTTCATCCCTGGACAGCCCCGTGTTGGGGCGCCGCGCGGGCATGGGAAGCGCCAGCAGGGCGGTCAGGCCGATCACAGTTGCCTGGACGATGCCGGTCCAGAGGGCCCACGGATTGTCGTAGCGGACCGTAACGTGGCCGGCCTGCGGAGGCAGCGTAAAGGCCTGCGACCAGCCGGACGTGGTGGACGTCAGCTTTCGCCCGTCCAACCAGGCCGTCCATCCCGAATCCGCGCGCTCTGTGAGGACGAGCAGCCTTCCCTCGGGCCCCTTCGGCACGTCAGTGTCCACGCCCGTCAGCCCGGAGGGAAGGAGGTTGGTGGTGTCGCCCTTGGCATCGACGATGCGGGCGCGGTGTGCGACGTCGGCGGGCTGGAGGACCTGGTCGTTCAGCGGACTGACACGCCAGAGCCAGCCGGAGTCTGTCAGGCCAACGGCGACGAGACCCGGAACGGCGTCCATCCGGCTTGCGGTCAGCTGGGCCGCGGTGTCCGTGGACCGGAGGACAACGAATCCTACGCCCAGCCGCTCCAGCTCGGGCCGCGGGTCGACGCCATGGGCGGCGACCACCGTGGCGACAGTCGTGCGCAGGGCGGCAGTCACCTGATCATCCTCGCGCACGGATTCTTCACCCGGGACTCCACGGATATCGCGGGCCGAGGCGATGGTGGAGAGCGCATCAAGCGTTGTGCCCCCGCCCCTCATCAGCGAGGCAGAGTAGGTCTCGTTCGCCCCGATGCTGATCAGCAGGGTGCGCGTCTGCTCCGGCCCCTCGCCCCGGTCGATCGCTGTGGCCGGCAAGGTACGCGGATCAGTGGCAGCCACCATTCGGGGGGTACCGAGACCCGGCGATTCCTGCGGGTTCTGTGTGTTCTGTGGGGCCTGCGCGTCGGGCTGGACAACGTTCTGGACAGTCCAGGCGGCGAGCCCGGCCAGAGGCCCTGCCAGCAGGAGAGCTGTGGCAAGCGCGGCCGTGACACGGGCAAGGGCACGCCCCCTGTTCCGCGATGGCGCCCCAGCGCTTGGAGCGGCAGTCCAGGCGAGGTCCAGCAGGCGTTCGCCGCCGATCAGTGCAGCGCCCAGAAGCGCGAAGATCGCGGCGGATACCGCGGCGCCAGGGAATGGCGCGACCAGCTCCTCGGTGCTGGCGCCGGTGGCCACATGCCCGGCCAGCCAGCCGCCAGCGAGCGCGATGAAGGCGGCCACCCACAGGGCGCGGGCAACGAGGGCACGCCGGGAGGGAAGAAACAGCGCAGCCGCGGCCAACCCCAGCACCGGAGCCCCGACCAGAAGGGCGAGCAGCAGAGCCCACGGCACAGGGCCGGCCGCGAAGGCGGCCAGCCCGGACAGCCCGCCGGCAACGTCAAAGCTGAGCGGCTGGCCCAGGACCTGCTGCCACAGCGGCGCGGCGTCGAAGCCCAAGGGCAACCCCGGATCCGCCAACAGGGCCCGCGGACGGTCCAGCGTCGACACGGCGACGGGGATGAAAAGCGCGGCACTCGGCAGGAGGGCCCACCACAGCGTGCGCCCCCTCCGCCTGAGCGCGAAGCCGGCAAGGATGATAACGACGGCGGCCGGCACCAGCAGCGCAGGTGCCGCAGCGGTGACCACGGCGAGCGCCAGTCCGGCGGCGGCTGCCGCCGTCCATGACGGGGTCCCGTTGACGCCCGGCTTCACCGGAGGCTTCTCCGCGAAACGCCCTTCAGGCAGTGCGGGCAGGGCAAAACGTCCGCGTCCGAGGGCCGTCCCCGTGGCACGCAGCAGCGCCAGGACGAGGAGGGGCATCATGAGGTGGGCAAGGAGTGCTCCGATGCGCCCCTGGTTCAGCGCCACCTGGAGGGCGGGCGCTCCTGCCCATACGAGTGCTGCTGCCAGCCGGAGCCTGCGGCGGGACGTCAGCGCCCCGGCGGCGAACCAGGCGGCGAGGCCGGAGAGCGGCATGGCCAGGAGGAGCAGCCAGACAACAGCGCCGTTGGCGTTTCCGCCGCCCAGCAGGCCCAGGACCCAGAGGACATAGCCGAACGGATCGCCATGGCCGGGAAGCCCTGCTCCCAGCCCTATCCACCAGTTGGACGCCCGGTGCCAAATATCCTCCAGGCTGGCGGAGACCGGCAGGAGTGCGCCCCCGGCCACGGCGTCGGCGCTGAAGAGCCCCGCCAGACCCGCGAAGGAAGCGACGCACGCAATCATCACTGCCGCGAGTGCTCCATTGCCCACCCAGCCCCGTTCGTTGGTGGAGAGGGCAGCGAAGTCATCTGTCGAGTCGCCGCTGGGCTGTTCCGCCAGGGCGTCATTGCCGTTTTCCTCCGCCCGGGTGTCGTCCGCGCCGAGGGCCTCCATCAGCGAGCGGCGGTGGCTCCAGACTTCCCGGCGGTCAGTCTGCAGGGCACTGACCACTGAACGCCGGACCCGGCGCGTTCGTGCCGCACTCCGCCGGCCCCGGTAGATTGCCGCCGGCCGGCCGAGCGCCGCCGCGGTCGCCAGGAGTTGGGAAAACCCATGGCCCGGGTCCTTGACGGCGATGCTGAACACCAGCTTGAAGATACTGCCCAGGATTGCCGCGACTGCATGCACCGGGACCAGCCACAGGGGTGCGTGCTTGAGCCGGAGGTGAACCTGTGCCCGTCGCGCCGCGGCGCCGTTGCCCAGGGCATGGGGCCGGTGGGACACGTGGAACATCCTGGCGCTGGGCACCACCACCACGCGGTTACCGGCGAGGCGGTTGCGCCAACAGAAGTCGACGTCGTCCCCGGTTCCGGGTAGGGCGGGATCGAACCCCTTGAGGAGTTCCCAGACATCGCGCCTCACCAGCATGCCCGCAGAGTTGACGGCGAAGGTGTCAGAGCGTCCGTCGTACTGGCCCTGGTCCAGCTCATCAGCCTCGATCAGGGTGAGGCGTTCTGCCCAGCGGCTCGTCGAAAGGCCGACGTCGATGAGCCGGCGTTTGGCGTCCCAGTCCAGCTGCTTGCAGCCGGCCACGGTGACGGACGGGGCGCGTTCAACGGCGTACAGCAGCTCGGCCAGGGCTTCAGGTGCAGGCGCGGCGTCATCGTGCAGCAGCCAGATCCACTCCGAGGCTGCGTCCGGCGATTCCGGATTCCACGGCGCCAGGGCGGTGAGCCCGGCACTGACGGCAAAGCCCATTCCGGCTTTACCGGCTCCGACACCGGTGACGTTGCCCGGACCAAGCGCGCGCTCAAGGAGGGCAGCGGAATTGTCATATGACCCGGTATCAACCCCGATTGCCGCATCCGGCTGCCGGGTCTGGCCCGCCAGCGCCGCCAAGGTCCTGGGGAGATATTCACTGCCGTTGTGGGCAACCACAACGGCAGTGACATGTACTTCCTGAAGAATTAGACCGCTCGCTTCCTCAGCCGACGGCGCTCACGCTCGGAGAGGCCTCCCCAAATACCG
This sequence comes from Arthrobacter sp. GQ119, assembly GCF_059759125.1. NCBI lineage: Bacteria > Bacillati > Actinomycetota > Actinomycetes > Micrococcales > Micrococcaceae > Arthrobacter > Arthrobacter sp. GQ119. Next base: position 287,507 of record NZ_JCAXEA010000001.1, read on the forward strand.
AACCGCTCGTCATTCGCCAATGCATATTCAAGGCATTGCGACCGCACGTTGCAGGCTCCGCAAACTTTTTTGGCGTCCCTCGTAGAGCCGCCCTTTTCCGGGAAAAAGGCTTCCGGATCGGTCTGTGCGCACAATGCGTCCGTCTGCCAGCCGAGTTCGCCTTCGTCGTCAAAGTCGTCGGCGCGGGGAAGACCGATCCAGACCGGCTGCGCCAAGGTCCCCACCCCGGGTGCCCGGAGTTCCATGGGAGGATCATTGGGGTCCTCCTCGTCCTCCGGCCCCGCCCCCAGCAGCGCCTCGTGCTCCGCAAGGAAGGCTGTGGCCTGATCCTGCAAGGACGCGGTGGTGTCCAGGTTGTACCGCTCTGCGGCGTCCGGATCCGCCGGATCTACGTACCAGTCGCTCGGCACCCCCCGTGACCTGTATTTCGCCGTGGCCTGGCCGGCCACAACGGCTTCTTCCTGGATACGCTCAACATGCCCCATGCGTCCCCTCCTGAATTGGTCAGCCTCTGCCCGGACACTCGAGACACTCGGTTTGCGTGCCGGAGACTTTGCGATGGCTTTCAATACCTAATTACACGTGTGTAACTAGGGGGAGTCAAGCTGCAGACGGGATAATAATCAGTTCCGGACCGAAACAGGCGCCACGCCACGCCCAGGAATTAAATACGACGACGCGCCCCTGGGGAGCGCGGAATTTGACAGCAAGCTTACGGTCCAGCCGCCGCCTGTGCAATTGCTGGGAATACGGCAGGCGTCCGCCTGTTAACGCAAATGACCTTACTAATTCGTGTGGCGGACGTCACATCTCCCTCCGCTTGGGCAGTCGCCCGCCGTGCAGTGCAGACCTGGCGGGTGCAGACAGCCAGTGCAGAGGGCCACCGCAGCATCGGATAGTCCGCTGAACACTGCATTCTGGATAACACCGTATTCCGGGTAGACACAGTATTCCGGGTGGACACAGTGGGGCCGCGTGGCAAGATGTAGCCATGAACATCCCGGCCACTGACCTGATGACGGCCCTGCGCTCGGGCCACTCCACTTCCCCGCGGCTGACCTGGTACGGACCGGACGGGGAACGCGTAGAGCTTTCCGGCCGCGTCCTCGACAACTGGGTGGCTAAAACAAGCAATCTGCTGCAGGACGAACTCGACGCGGCTCCCGGCATGCGCCTCCGGCTGGACCTGCCGGCCCACTGGAAATCCATCATCTGGGCGCTTGCCGGCTGGCAGCTGGGCATGGAAGTCGTCCTGGACGGCAACGACGCTGACCTGCTCGCGACGGCCGCCCCCGCGGAAGCGGAAGATGGCTTCGACGCCGTCGTTGCCGTAACGCTTCCGGCTCTTGCGATGAAATGGCCCGGTGACCTGCCGGCCGGCGTAATCGACTACGCGGCCGAGGTCCGGTCGCACGGCGACGTTTTTATGGCCCACAGCGAGGCCGATCCGCAGCAACCCGCGCTGCGGAGTTCCAGCGGAGTCGCCGTGAGGCACGCGGACCTGCTGGAAAGCTTCGCGGCCAGCCATGGCGCCGGTACACGGCTCCTGGTCCGGGCGGACGACGGGTTGGAGGCGGCCCTGGCCAACGCTCTGGGTGTGTGGACCAATGACGGGTCAGTGATCCTGGTACACGGAGATGTGGAGCTTACGGACAAACTGCTCAGCGCGGAACGCGTCCACGGGGACTGACTGAAGCTTCACTCCCGGCGGGCAGCAGCGCCTTACGCGGGCAGTAGCGCCTTACTCGTGGCGGGCAGGAATCTCCGGATCGGTTGCTTCCCTCTCGGGGCGGGATGCGGCCGACTTCGCGGCGTGGCGGTGGCCCTCGATGAGTTCGTGGTCGTGGGAGAACTCCGGCTCCTGGTCCAGCTCCTGGTTGAACACGAGGAACCGGTAGGCGAAGAAGCGGACGACGGTGGCCACCAAAATACCCAAGACACCGGCAGCGAAAAGCATGTTCTTGTCCGTGACGCCCAACGAATACTTCGCCAGGGCGGTAAACCCGGTGGAGATGCCGATGCCGATGCCGTTGATGAGCACGAACATCAGGAATTCACGCAGGACGTTGGCCTGGCGCCGGTGCCGGAACGTCCAGAGACGGTTGGCAATCCAAGAAAACACGGTAGCGACCGAAGCGCCCACGAAGCGTGCCTTGGCCTCGCTGTCCGTCATGGGTCCATGCATGAGGTAGTACGTCAGCCCGTTGTCAATGACGAACGCCACACCGCCCACGGCACCGAATTTCGCCACCTCGCGCCAAAACAGCGAGGCGAGTCCCCGGATGCGCTCTGCAAGTGTGTTAATCATGACCCTCCGTGGCCGTGTGGATATTGGGGCCGATGGGCCAAGCTCCCATTTTAGCCCGGATTGCCCGTCGCGGCCCCAACGGGCGTGCGGATCGGAGCTGCTCCGCCCCCTTCCCTGCCACCGAATTTGCTGACTTTAGCGGGCTTCGTCGCCCCGAAGGCGGGTAACCGCGCTCCTTTTCTGTAGGCTGAGAGATGTGACTTTTCCAGTAATCGGCGTGGTTGGCGGCGGCCAGCTTGCACGCATGATGGCCCCAGCCGCCACAGCATTAGGCTTCGAACTCCGCGTCCTGGCCGAAGGTGAAGACGTTTCAGCCGTCTCGGCCGTACCCAACGCCCCGGTCGGCGACTACAAGGATCTGGCTGCCCTCCTGGAGTTCTCCGAGGGCCTGGACGTGATGACCTTCGACCACGAGCACGTACCGGCAGACCACCTGCACGCGCTGATCGCAGCAGGGGTGAACGTCCAGCCCGGCCCGGATGCCCTTATCAACGCCCAGGACAAGCTCGTGATGCGCGCGGCCATCGACCGCCTCGAACTCCCGAACCCCGAATGGGCGTCGGTTGACGGCGTCGAGGACCTGGTGGCTTTCGGCGACAAGGCCGGGTGGCCCGTGGTGCTCAAGACGCCCCGGGGCGGGTATGACGGCAAGGGCGTCAGGATTGTCGCCTCGCCCGAGGAAGCTGCACAGACCACCGACTGGTTCGAGGCCATGAGCCCCCTGCTGGCGGAGGCCAAGGTGGAGTTCAGCCGCGAACTCTCAGCGCTTGTGGCCCGCACGCCTGACGGCACCTCCCGGGCATGGCCGGTGGTGCACACCATCCAGGTCGACGGCGTGTGCGATGAAGTGATTGCTCCGGCGCAGGACATTTCGCTGGAGGTTGCCGCGGCTGCCGAAGACGCTGCCCTGCGGATCGCCAACGAGCTGGGCGTCACCGGTGTCATGGCAGTCGAGCTGTTCGAAACACCGGGGTCGGGGGCCGGGTTCCTTATCAACGAACTGGCGATGCGCCCGCACAACACCGGCCACTGGACACAGGACGGGTCGGTGACCAGCCAGTTTGAGCAGCACCTGCGGGCAGTCCTCAACCTGCCGCTGGGAGCCACTGACGTTCTCGGCACCGTGGTGGTGATGAAGAACTTCCTCGGCGGTGAAAACCAGGACCTGTTCTCCGCCTACCCGGCCGCGCTGGCCGCTGAACCCGCCGCAAAGGTCCACTGCTACGGAAAATCCGTCAGGCCGGGCAGGAAGATAGGCCACGTCAACCTGGTGGGGGCCAGTGTCGCGGACGTGGAATCGCTGCGCGAACGCGCCACCGCAGTCGCCAACATCATCCGCGACGGCAGGATCCCGTCCAAGGCGGCACCAGGAAAACCCGAGGAGAACGCATGAACCCCGAAACCGCAGCCACCCCGGAGACAGGTGCTCCCTCCCCGCTCGTTGGCCTGGTCATGGGATCCGATTCAGACTGGCCCGTCATGGAAGCGGCCGCTGACGCGCTTGCGGAGTTCGGCATCCCCTTCGAGGCCGACGTCGTCTCGGCCCACCGGATGCCCACCGAAATGATCCGGTACGGCCAGACCGCCCACGAGCGCGGCCTTCGCGTCATCATCGCCGGAGCCGGCGGCGCAGCCCACCTTCCGGGGATGCTGGCCTCGGTCACGCCGCTTCCCGTAATTGGTGTTCCCGTGCCGCTGAAGACCCTTGACGGCATGGATTCGCTGCTCTCCATCGTTCAGATGCCGGCCGGCGTCCCGGTGGCCACAGTCTCCATCGCCGGTGCCCGGAATGCAGGCCTGCTTGCCGTGCGGATGCTCGCCTCCGGCACGGACGACCTCGCGGTCCGCCTACGCGCTGACCTCCTGGAGTTCGCACAGGAGCTCAATGACGTTGCCAGCCGGAAGGGCGCCAATCTCCGGCAGAAGGTGAACGAAGTCTTCTCCGACGCAAACGTGGCCCTCCGGAGCGGCCGCTAAGGAACGCCATGCCCAACACCGAACTGCCCTCCAACGGACTCCTGACCGACCCCGTCCGGTACCCGGCGAGTGCTCCTGAACCCGTCCGGACCAAGCGCGCTTTCCTGCTGATCCTGCTCACCCTGTTTGTGCCGGGGAGCGCCCAGATCGCCGCCGGTGACCGGAAGCTGGGCCGCATCGCCCTGCGGGTCACGCTCAGCGCGTGGGTGCTGTTGGTCCTGGCATTGGTGTTGCTGCTCATCAACCGGACCCTGCTCATCAACATCATTACCAATCCGGTGGCCTCCCTGCTCATCGTCCTGATACTCGCCGCGCTGTCGGTCGGCTGGGCCGTGCTGTTCATCAACACGCTGCGGCTGATCCGGCCTGTGCTGCTGCCCAAGCGCAGCCGGCCCGCCGTCGCCGTGGCACTGGCAGTGGCTCTGGTGCTCAGCAGCGGTTCGCTCGGCTACGCCGCGTACCTGCTCAACGTCAGCCGCAATGCGATCGGCAGCATCTTTGCCGGCGGCCCGGCCATCGATCCTGTGGACGGCCGCTATAACTTCCTCATGATGGGCGGCGACGCGGGCGCAGACCGCACCGGCCGGCGCCCCGACAGCCTCTCCGTGCTCAGCGTCGACGCCAAGACCGGCGAAACAGCCATCATATCGATCCCCCGCAACCTGCAGAACGCCCGCTTCAGCGAGGACTCGCCCATGCGGCAGATCTACCCTGACGGCTACAACTGCGGCAATGACTGCCTCATCAACGCGATCAATACCGAGGTCACCAACGAACACAAGGACCTCTACCCGGATGCTGCAGACCCGGGCGCGCAAGCCACCCTGGAAGCCGTCTCGGGGACCCTCGGCATCACCGTCCAGGCATACGTCCTGGTGGACATGGACGGCTTCGCCAAGCTCATTGATGCGATGGGCGGGATCCGCATCAAGGCCGGCGGCTGGGTGCCCATGAGCGGCAACATGATCGATGAGGCCAACGGCATCCACGGCATGCCGCTGGGATGGATCCCCGCCGGTGAACAAAAGCTGGATGGCTTCCGTGCGCTCTGGTACGGGCGGTCCAGGGAGTTCGTCGATGACTATGCCCGGATCCAGCGGCAGCAGTGCGTCCAGCAGGCCATGCTCAAGCAGTTGGATCCGGCGACGCTCCTGGCCAAATTCGAGGACATCGCCAACGCAGGAACCAAGGTAGTGGACTCCAACATCTCCTCAAGCCAGCTGGGCAGCTTCGTTGACCTGGCGATGAAAGCCAAAGGCAAGGAAGTCAGCCGCCTCACCATCGGTCCGCCGGACTTCGACGCGTCATTCTCCACGGTCCCGGACTTTGACGTCATTCATGACCGGGTCAGCAAACTCCTCAGCAGCCAGGGCTCCGAGGAGTCACCGGCCGCCGCGCCGGACGATGCCCTGCAGCCGCAGTACGCAGGCGGCGGCAGCGGGCTGACGGCAGCCGGGCCGGCTGTGCCGGCCACAACGCCGGCTCCGCCGTCGTCGGACTTCACACCGGTGACCACCACGCCCGCCGGGGAGCCCATCACCGAAGAGATGCTGAACCAGCTAAAGCGCGAGGGGAATGAGCAGGCCCTCCGCGAACTGGTGGCCACGAACGGCCAGTGCGCTCCCCTGTGACAGAAACCCTGCTTCAAGAGAGAAGGACACCCGGCTGTGTACGAAATCGATAACGTCCTCCGGCCGTACGCCTGGGGATCGACGACGGCGATCGCCGGTTTGCTGCACAGGCCGGAGTCGGGCGGCCCGGAGGCGGAGCTGTGGATCGGAGCCCACCCGGACTCCCCTTCCGTCGCCGCCCGGCCTGACGGAACGTCCGTGCCCCTGGATGAGCTGATCGCCGAGGACCCCGGCCATTTCCTGGGGGAAGCCTCGGTGGCCGCATTCGGACCGCGCCTCCCTTTCCTCACCAAGGTCCTCGCCGCAGCGAAGCCGTTGTCGTTGCAGGTGCACCCCAGCCTTGAGCAGGCCCGCGCCGGTTTCGACCGCGAGAACGGCCAGGGCGTTCCCGCGGACGCACCGCACCGCAACTACCGGGACGACAACCACAAGCCGGAGATGATCTTCGCGCTGACGCCCTTTGCCGCGCTGTGCGGTTTCCGTGAGCCCGCGAAGTCCCGGGACGTTTTCCTCCACCTGGCCGGCTGCCTGGAGCTCTCGGGGGCCGGCGTCCCTGCCGTCCTGACCGCAGTGATCGATGACCTGTCCCGGGCGCCAGAGGGCAGCGCCCTGCGGTCGGCGTTTCAACGGCTGATCGCCGGCGGCGACGGCGTCGCCGAGGCATCGGCGAGCGTGGTGGAGGCGCTGGCCTCCGGCGCGCCCATGGCGCCGTACCAGCAGGAGCTCGCCACGGTTCTGAGCCTTAACAGCGAGTATCCCGGTGATCCTGGCGTGCTCATTTCCCTGTTGCTGAACCGGATCTCCCTGGAACCGGGCGAAGCCGTGTACCTCCCCGCCGGGAACGTGCACGCCTACCTTCACGGCATGGGTGTGGAAGTCATGGCCTCCTCGGACAATGTGTTGCGCGGCGGCCTGACACCGAAGTTTGTAGACGTGCCGGAGTTGCTGAAGACCATCGTCTTCGAGTCCGTGGGCGTGCCCAGACTCCCCACAGACGTTTCCGAACTCGGCCAGGAACTGTACCGGCCGCCTTTCCGGGAGTTCCAGCTGCAGCGGATCGAGCTGCTTCCAGACGGCGGCCCCGTGCCACTGGCCCAGTCTGGGGCAGCGGTGGTCATCGTGACTGCCGGCTCCGTCTACCTCGATTCACCCAAGGGTGACCTGCGGCTGGGCCGGGGCGGCAGCGCCTTCCTCCCGGCAGCCGATGCCCCTGTCAACGTCCACCCGGTGGCAGGTTCCACGGATACTGCCGTGGCCTTCGCCGTGACCACCGCACTGAAAGCTTGAGCGCCGTGGAGTACTTCCTGCAGACCCCGGCGTGGGCCGATTTCCAGAAGAGCCTTGGGCGCCGGGTCCACACACGGTCCGGCCAGGGGTGGAGCTTCCTGGCCATCGAAGAAAAGAACCCGGCAGGCAAAGTCCTGTACGCGCCCTACGGTCCCGTCGCAGACTCGCTTGCCGCGTTTGACGCCGCGCTGGCCGCCCTCGTAGACATAGCGAAATCCTGCGGCGCCGTATTCGTCCGGATCGAACCGGTGACGGCCGGGCTGGACCCGGAGACCGCGGCTGCCGCGCTGAAAGGCCGGGGAATGCGGCCCGCACCGGTCAACCAGCAGCCTGAGCTGAGCTGGATCGTGGACCTGGACCGCGACTTCAAAGACGTGCTGGCCGACATGAAGCCGGTCAACCGGAACCTGTACCGGAATATCCACAAGAAGGGTGTGACGTTCCGCTCCACCCAGGATCCTGAAGACATCCGCATCCTCCTGAACTTCCTGCACATGACGGCACGGCGCAACGGCTTCAAGCCGCAAAGCGACGAATACCTGACCGACGTGGCCTCCTCCCTGATGCCCGCCGGCGCCGCCACGCTGTTCGTCGCCGAACTCCACGGCAGCCCCATCGCCGCCGCTCTGGCCTACGATTCCGCCGACACGCGCACCTACGCCCACGCCGCCATGGACGATACCCACAGGAAGCTCAGCGCCGGGATTCCGCTGCTGGTCAATCTGATGGCCGACGCCAAGGAGAAGGGTCTCAAGCACGTCGATCTCTGGGGGGTGGCCCCTGCCGACGAACCCGACCACAAGTGGGCCGGTTTCAGTGCCTTCAAGAGATCCTTCGGCGGCCGGGAGATCGCCTACCCGGGAACGTGGGACCTGCCGGTCAACAGACCCCGCTACGCGGCCTATCAGGCGGCCCGCAGGCTCCGGGACGCACTGCGCTCAGCCCTGAAGCGCGTCAAGCGCTCCACCCCTGCGCACTCGGCCGTCTGAGCCCCCCTCTTAGCGCGAACTGGCAGCTAATGACGTCAAATCCGCGTTTTGAGGTCATTAGCTGCCAGTTCGCTCCCAAAGAATCGATGCGGAGGAGCCGCCGAGAAGAGCCCTGACCTTTTCGACGACGAATGGGCGGGCCCCTTCCAGGTCGCCCTGTTGGACGCGGACTTCCCGCCAGCCCAGACCTTCGGTTATCGCCTGCCGTTTGATGTCGCGGCGGTACTGGTCAGAGTCACCGTGGTGGGCGCCGTCATACTGAAGGGCGATCCGATGATCGGGATAGGCCGCATCAGGCCAGACCACCGGGTGGCCGAGCCCACTTCTCAGCACGACATTCAGTACAGGTTCGGGAAGTCCCGCCCGCACGAGCGACAGCCGCATCATCGTTTCCGGCGGTGAATCCGCACCCACTCGGATCAGGTCCAGGGCGAGCCTCGCCTTTCTCACCCCGCGCATGCCAGGGTGCTGGCTTACGATCTTCCGCAGGTCGGAAATGGTTGCCAGCGGCTGCCGCGGCAAAGGGAAATCCTCACTGTGTTCGACGACGATAGAGTCGCCGGCAGCCACGAGCTCATCGATGCTCAACAATGAGGCCAGGTCGAGCCAGGTCCTTGCCGGGGACGTGAGCCGAACGCCGTCGAACATCACCACTTCGCCGGGCTTGAAAGACAACTGGTGGCCCACAACATTCCGGCGGCGGGGCTGGCAACCGTCCGCCGGACGGGCGATGTGGATGCGCCAGTCCTGATCCAGCCAGGCCGGGAGGCAAATGCAGCAGATCCGGGCGCTGGTCGAATGAGTAAGCACGCAAGCGGGATCAAGCCGAGAGTAAGCGCGCACGTTGTCGGCCACGCTTCCCGTGCTGTGCAGCGGAAGCCTTATGCCTCGTGACGGTGTGACAATACCGTCCCGGCTGAGCTGCTTAGGGCTCAGACCCAGGAGATCTGCATCGGCGACAAGAAATGATCCGTGCGGAATCTGGGGAGGCATCGGCGTCCGGGACATGGTTCATTGTGGATCGGATTCGCAGGGGTGGGCGCGTTATCCACAGGCTGGCCCCGCCGCTTAAACGCGAACTGGCAGCTAATGCCCGCAAATCGTGGATTTTGGGGTCATTTGCTGCCAGTTCGCGCGGGGCGGTGGGGCTAGCTCTTGCGGGCGTAGCCTTCCCACTTGCTGGCCTGGTGCTCGCCGTCCACGAAGCGGATGGTGCCGGACTTGGAGCGCATGACGATCGACTGCGTCAGCACCTTGTCCTTGTCGTAGCGCACACCCTTGAGGAGGTCGCCGTCGGTGATGCCGGTAGCGGCGAAGTAGCAGTTGTCGCTCTTGACGAGGTCATTCGTAGAGAGAACCCGCTCAAGGTCGTGGCCGGCGTCGATGGCCTTCTGCTTCTCATCGTCGCTCGTGGGCCACAGCCGGCCCTGGATCACGCCGCCGAGGGACTTGATGGCGCAAGCCGCAACGATGCCCTCCGGCGTTCCGCCGATGCCCATCAGCGCATCCACGCCGGTGCCGGACCGGACTGCCGCAATAGCGCCAGCGACGTCGCCGTCCATGATGAACTTGGTGCGGGCACCGGCTTCGCGGATTTCCTCCACCAGCGGGCGGTGGCGGTCGCGGTCAAGGATCATGACGTTCAGCTGGTTGACCTTGACGCCCTTGGCCTTGGCGATCAGGTGCAGGTTCTGCTTGACCGGCAGGCGCAGGTCCACCATGTCCGCAGCCTCGGGGCCCGTGACGAGCTTCTCCATGTAGAACACCGCGGACGGGTCGAACATGGAACCGCGTTCGGCCACGGCCAGGACTGCCAGGGCGTTGTTGATGCCGAGTGCCGTCAGGCGGGTTCCATCGATGGGGTCCACAGCGACGTCGCACTCGGGACCGGTGCCGTCACCCACCTGTTCGCCATTGAACAGCATGGGGGCTTCGTCTTTTTCACCTTCACCGATGACCACGACGCCATTGAAGTGGACGGTGTGCAGGAAGGAGCGCATGGCGTCGACGGCGGCGCCGTCGGCCTTGTTCTTGTCGCCGAAGCCAACCCAGTGGCCACCGGCGATGGCCGCGGCTTCGGTAACCCGGACGAGTTCAAGGGCGAGGTTGCGGTCCGGCTCGTCGGTTCCGACGGCAAGCGACGGGGAAAGCGTTGAATACTTCTGGGTCATGGACGCTGGTGACACGTGAACCTCTTCTTCGAGTGGCGATCATTGGACCCGCAAATGCCAGGTAGGGCAGGCGCGGTGATTCCTCTGCTACTGATCATAGTCGTGGCGGAGCGCCGAGGTCATCGGATGACCAACGTTTGGACCAAATCCAAACCTCACCGCCGGAACAGGCGGAATGTGAGATCAGACCACCCATGGGCGACTATAGAAGGGTGAGTGAAACGCAGGACAAGTCCGCCCCCGACACCCCGGCAGCCGGCCACGGCTCCTCCCCTGACCCGGCTGCACAGCCGATCAAGCCGGTAATTCCCGCCGCTGCCGCCAAGCGGGCCAACGCGTCGGTCATAGGAATGATCATCGCCCTGGTGGTCAGCATTGCTGCCTTCCTGCCGATCGTCCTGATGAATCCCGCCCCGAAGTCCGACGGTTTCCGGCCTGACATCAACGTCAGCGCCGTCGCAGGCAACGCAGCAGATGTGGCGGGATTCACACCCGTCACGCCTGAGGTGGGCGACACATTCAGGCCGAATTACGCCCGATGGGTAGCCGGCACCGGCACCGGGGTCCCCACCTGGGAAGTCGGCTACCTCACTCCCAAGGAAGCCTTCATCGGCCTGGTCCAGACGCGCAAGGCGAACCCGACCTGGCTGCTGCAGCAGACCAAGAATGCCCCGGTCACCGGCACCCGCAACGCCGGCGGCAAGGAATGGGAACTCCGGGACACCGGCAAGGGCGAGAGGAGCATGGTGCTGGCCTATCGCGGAACCACCGTTGTCCTGAGCGGTGAGGCCCAACTGGACGAGTTCGCGGGCCTGGCGGCCGCCGTCGTGAAATCCCTGGAAAGTAACCCTGCCGTCACCGTTTCCCCCTCGGCGAGCCCCACACCGTAAGGTGGGGCCGTGACAACGTACCTGACCCCTGCCCTGGCCTGGCGCCGACTGCGCGAAGGCAATGACCGCTTCGTCAATGGCGAGTCCTCACACCCCAACCAGGACTCCTCACGGCGCTCCTCGCTCGTGGAAAACCAGCATCCCTTCGCAGTGATCTTTGGCTGTTCCGACTCACGTCTTGCTGCCGAGATCATCTTCGACGTCGGCCTCGGCGACGTATTCGTGGTGCGGACCGCGGGCCAGGTTATCGACGACGCCGTCCTCGGCTCTCTGGAATACAGCATCGGCGTTCTCGGCGTGCCGCTGATCGTGGTGCTCGGCCACGACAGCTGCGGCGCGGTCAGCGCCACCAAGGCCGCCGTGGAAACCGGCCAGATGCCCGTGGGCTTCATCCGGGACCTCGTCGAACGCATCACGCCGTCAGTCCTGACGTCCCTCCGCAACGAGCAAACGGAGGTCAATGACATGGTGGTGGAGCACGTCAAGCAGACCTCGCAGCGCCTGGTCGACAGCTCGCGTGTGATTTCCGACGCAATTGGAACCGGCCGGGCCGCGGTCGTTGGCCTCTCCTACAGCCTGGCCGAAGGCCACGCGGAGCTTGTTTCCGGAATCGGCGAGTTCTAAGGCTGCCGACGGCGGTCCCTTTCGCGACCGCTGTCGCAAGCAGTTCACGGTTTTCGATGCGGCCGCAGATCGCCCTAAGCTAGCCCCATGACTTCCACTGAAGAGTTCCGCATTGAACATGACACGATGGGCGAAGTCCGCGTCCCCGTGAACGCCCTGTACCGCGCGCAGACGCAACGTGCAGTCGAGAACTTCCCGATCTCCGGAAAAACCCTTGAACGAGCCCACATCGAGGCCTTGGCGCGGGTAAAGAAGGCCGCTGCCCAGGCCAACGCAGAACTGGGCGTGCTCGACGGCGAGCTGGCCAAGGCGATCGCGGAGGCTGCCGACGAGGTGGCCACGGGCAAGTACGACGGCGACTTCCCCATCGACGTTTTCCAGACGGGCTCCGGCACGTCCTCGAACATGAACACGAACGAGGTTCTCGCCGAGCTGGCTACCCGCGCCCTGAAGGCCGCCGGCAGCGACAAGGTGGTGCACCCCAACGACCACGTCAACGCCTCGCAGTCCTCCAACGACGTGTTCCCCACCTCCGTGCACGTCGCTGCCACCTCGGCCCTGCTCAACGACCTCATCCCTGCGCTCGGATACCTTGCCGAGTCCCTGGAGCGGAAGGCTGTTGAGTTCAAGGACGTCGTGAAGTCCGGCCGCACGCACCTCATGGACGCCACCCCGGTGACGCTGGGCCAGGAGTTCGGCGGCTATGCCGCACAGGTCCGCTATGGCATTGAACGCATCAACGCCTCCCTCCCCCGCGTTGCCGAGGTCCCGCTCGGCGGCACCGCCGTAGGCACCGGCATCAACACGCCGGCAGGCTTCCCGGAGCGCGTCATCGAACTCCTCGCCACCGACACCGGCCTGCCGCTGACCGAGGCCCGCGACCACTTCGAGGCCCAGGCCAACCGCGACGGCCTCATCGAGGCGTCGAGCCAGCTGCGTAACATTGCGATCTCCTTCATGAAGATCAACAACGACCTCCGCTGGATGGGCTCCGGCCCCAACACCGGCCTCGGCGAAATCGCCATCCCGGACCTGCAGCCGGGCTCCTCGATCATGCCGGGCAAGGTCAACCCCGTCATCTGCGAGGCGTCCATCATGGTCTGCGCCCAGGTCATCGGCAATGACACAGCCATCGCCTGGTCCGGAACCAACGGCGCCTTCGAACTGAACGTCGGCATCCCCGTCATGGCAGCCAACCTGCTCGAGTCCGTGCGCCTGCTGGCCAACACCAGCCGGGTCATGGCCGACAAGATGATCGACGGCATCACCGCCAACGTAGACCGTGCACGCTTCCTCGCCGAAGCCTCGCCGTCCATCGTCACTCCGCTGAACAAGTTCATCGGCTACGAGAACGCCGCCAAGATCGCCAAGAAGGCCGTGGCCGAAGGCCTCACCATCCGTGAGACCGTCGTCGCCATGGGCTTCCTGGAGCGCGGCGAGCTGACGGAAGAGCAGCTGGACACGGCCCTGGACGTCATGTCCATGACGCGCCCTCCGCACAAGGCGTAGATTCCAAAGAAGTACGACGGCGGCCGGTGCCTTCCAGTGGAAGGTGCCGGCCGGCGTCGTTCGAGGCTACCCGTCCTTCCGCGGCTCACCGGCGGCCCTGCGCTCTTCGGGCGTGTAGGCCGCCATCGCTGAGGCCTGTTCCATGGTGGCGCCCGACATCCTGGCCTCACGCAGCCTGCGCGTCTTGGCGGACTGCACGTTGAAGGCCGCGTCCAGGTTGCCGGAGGCATACGTCAGGGCGTCCTCCGCCTTGATCCCCAGGCCATGGGCGGTCAGAACGGCATCCTGGTTCGCGCCGAGATAGGTGAACTGCCAGCCCCACTGTGCCTGCTGGCGTTCCACAAGGGCCTTAACCATGGCACCGTTAGCTTCCCGGGAGGCGTTCTCATGCCCGTCCGTCAGCACAGCCACGAGCACCGTTCCCGGCCGCTCGTGATCCGGGAGCGCCGTCAACTCTGCCCCAGCTTCGCCAATCAGACGAACCATGGCATCATGCAGGGCAGTGGAGCCCCTTGGCTGAAGCACGAGAGGCGGAACGTCCTGGATGTCCCTGGCCTCGTAGACGCGCTCGTAGGTGTCGTCGAACTGGGCGAGGGACAGCCGGCACCGGCCTGCGACCGCCTGCTGTTCCTTGATGAACGCCGCGAATCCACCCAGGGTGTCATCAGCGATGGCGCTCATGGACCCTGAACGGTCCAGGAGCACGTAAACATGTGTTAGCCCTGCATCTGTCATGCTTCCCCATTTCCGGCTCCGGCTTCGCCAGCGCCATCTGATGCCAGCGGATTGGCTGGACAGGATCAGGTTACGGACGGTCACTGACAAAAAAGGGAACGTCGCACGTCAGCTCGGGCCTTGAGTACCCGGGCTTAGGCGGGCAGCACTGCCATCACGGCGGCCGCACCGGCGAGCATGAAGGGTCCGAAGGGAATGGCGGACTTGAGCGTTCCCCTCCGCGACACGAGCAGGGCGATGCTCCACAGGCCGCCGAGCAGGAACGCCGCGAAGGTGCCGGCGAATACGTGTGGCCAGCCCAGATACCCCAAATACATGCCGAGCACCCCGGCCAGCTTCACGTCGCCGAATCCCATCCCGGGCGGGTACACGAGCCGCAGGACAAAGTAGAACAGCCACAGCACCGCTCCACCGGCCAGGATCCGGAGTGCGGGCACCCCGAACAGCTGCGCCGCGGCGTCCGGCGGCCCGACGCCGGGCACACCCCCGCTGCCGGGCACCGACACGAGCAGGCTGATGACCGCCCCGAACAGCAGCGCCCCCGCCACCGCATAGGACGGGAAGACAATCCGGTTCGGCAGCAGGTGGTGGCGGACATCGATCACCGTCAGCCGCACGGCCATCACCGCAAAATAGGCGCACGCGGCCAGCACCAGCCAAAAGGCGGGAGGCGCTGCTTCCCAGAGTTCGCTGAGTCGTTGGATCACTCTCGGATGCTACTGGATATGCCCGATCCCCCGCTGGACCCGCGCGTAAACTGTGGATATGGGGACCTGGGACGCCAAGCACCGGCAGGAACACGGCGGGGCATCGACGCCCTCCGATTCCGCTGCATCCTTCCGAAACCTCTGCCGCTCCTCCCCCTGGAAGTGGCAGTCCCTCCGGTTCGAATACCGTGAGACGCCCGAAGGCAGGACCGTCCCCGTACGCGCCTGGCTGCGCCGCCCCGGTGCCCTTCGGCTCGAGACCACGGACGGGACCCTCATCCACAGCACCACCGGCATCAACGATTCGCGTGACAGCCTCTACATCAGTGCCAGCCGGAAGTCGTGGCTTCTGCCGGCGCATCTGGTCACCCCGGTGTACGACGACGGCGGGCTGGTCAGGCGCCGCCCGGAGGCTGCGTACGGCGAACCGTCGTTCGGGAACAGCCGCTTTGGCGCGGCGCTGGACCCGGTGGAGCTCGTGGGCAACGCGCCTGTTCCGCTGGAGTTCCCGCGGGCGAATGCCGTGGAACTGCTTGAGCCGGTGCGCGACGTGGACCATGAGGGACGTCCGGCCCGGGAGACGGTGGTGTCGCCGAACCTCGGCTACCGCCCGCTGGACCCGGAGAATCCCCTGTGCGGACCCGGCAGGACCCGGATCCGGATCGATGTGGGAACGGGGATCTGTGTGGCTGCTGAACCGCTCGACGGCGGAACCGGCGGAAGCGGCGGAAGCGGCGGAACGGGCGGAAGGGAGTTGCCCGGCCACTGGATCCGCATCCTGGCCGTCGACGAATACATGCTCGATGACCTCTTTGTGGCTGAGCCGGTAAACCTGACGGACGTCCGGGACCACATCCAGTGGCCGCTGCGTCCCAATCGGGCCTGACCACGCATCCCCCAAGATGGGGGTCGCCAGGGGCGCCTGTGACGAGAGGTCCCAGCCGGAACGAATACAGCGGACGAGGAACTGGGGACATAAAGCCGCGGATATGGACCAGCGGGCGCAGGTTTTCCCAAGCCGGCCGATGCAGACTCGAGGCATGCCCGCCGCCACCACGGAAGAATCACCAGCAGCCAAGGCAGCCCAGAAGAGGCGACGACGGCTGATGCTGATACCGCTCAGCCTCCTCGGCGCCATTGCTGTGGTGCTGGGCTATCTGTTCGTGACCGCCAAACCGGAGGCGAGTGTGCCACTGGGAGCCAGCGCCGTCATCCCAGGCGGCATGGCAAGGATAAACGGGGTCGTTCCCCTTGAGGATGACGGGTGGCTGCCTCCTGTGCCTTCGGACGCATTGGCGCAACCCCTTGCCGAGGGAAGTCACCGCGTGCGGCTGATTGTCCAGCACACAGCCTTGGAAAATACCGGTATCAATCTGGACACGTCCAAATATTCCGTCAGGGGAATGGGCGGCAGCAGTCTGCACCACTTGTGGAGCTCACCTGCCCTGGCGCAACTACGGCAGGGCGATTCGGTTGACGTCACCATGGTCTTTGAACTCCCGGACAAGGCCACGACGCTCGTACTGGAAGGCCCGGAAGGCACCCGGCTGTCCTTGGGGCTTGCGCATCACAGCGGTTAGGACGGACCCGCCCTCAGCCGAAAAGAATCACCAGCTTTTCGCAGGTTCCGGGCTACACACTTTTCACACGCTCGGGGGGCATGAGGATCGGTTCTTTCAACCCTGCGAAAGGCGAAGAGAATGCCCGTTTCACGGCGACAAGCATTAATCCTTGGAGGGCTTAGCGGCCTCGGTGTTGTGGGCGCCGGGCTCGTCACCGTCCCGATTTCCGGCGTCAGCGCCAAGTCCGCCAGCAAGCTCAGGGACAGTGACATGCCCAGACCGTACAACACGGCTCTGACCATTCCGCCCACGCTGCAGCCAACGCACACCACGGTGGCCGCCAACGGCGTCAAAACGAATCACTACACGCTCACCCAGAAACTGTCGACGGCAAAAATGCTGCCGCGGCTGACCACACCTATCCTGGGATACAACGGGGTCTTTCCAGGGCCCACCATCCACATCGACCAAGGCACGCAGGCAGTGGTCCACATGCGCAACCAGCTGCCGTCCAGCCACCCCTCCCTGGGGCATGCCCTGGCGACGTCGACCCACCTGCACGGGTCCGCCTCACTTCCTCAGTTCGACGGCTATGCCAATGACCTCACCCTGCCTGGGTTCTACAAGGACTACCAGTATCCGAATGCCCAGCCCGCGAGGACACTTTGGTATCACGATCACGCCGTCCATTTCACGGCGCAGAACGTGTACTCCGGGCTCGCAGGCCAGTACTTGATTCATGACCCGGCGGAGAAGGCGCTGCTTCCGCAGGGAAGATTTGATGTTCCGCTGACCGTTTCCGACGTCATGTTCGCCGCAAACGGATATCTGGGCTACGACGACCGGCAGCAGTCGGGCCTGTACGGTGACGTGGTACTGGTCAACGGAAAGCCATGGCCCGTGATGAAGGTGCAGAAGCGCGTCTACCGCTTCCGCATTCTGAACGCCTCAGTCTCCCGGTCCTACAGGTTCTATCTGAATACCGGCGAGCCGGTGACTATGGTGGCCACGGATGCAGGGCTGATGCCGGCAGCGCAGACAGTGGCGTCCTGGCGGCACGGAAGTGCAGAGCGCTATGAGATCCTCATCGACTTCCGCAAGTATGCCACCGGCAAGCGTATTGAACTTCGGAACCTGTCCAATGAGAACAACCGCGACTTCGACCACACCAACAAGATCATGGCCTTTGACGTGGTCGGCGATACCGTGGACCAGTCGGATCCCAGCTGGAATCGGATTCCCACCGCCCTGGTGTCAAGCCATGCTATGGACCTCTCGGCCAGCGCCGCCGTCAAAACCCGGCACTTCAGGGTCAAGCACGACGACATCACCAATATCTGGACCATTGACGACCAGACGTGGGAGGACGTCATCACCAGCGGTTTCAAGAAAGTACTGGCCGCCCCGGCACTGAACGCCGTGGAGATCTGGGAGATAGAAAACTCCTCCGGAGGCTGGTTTCACCCGGTCCACATTCACTTGGTCGACTTTCGGATCCTCAGCCGCAACGGAAGACTTCCCTTCACGTATGAAAAGGGCCCCAAGGACGTGGTCTACATCGGGGAGGATGAAACTGTGCGCCTGCTAATGCACTTCGGCCCGCATCGTGGCCGATACATGATTCACTGCCACAACCTGACGCACGAGGACCATTCCATGATGCTGCAATTCCGTGTGGGCCTTGGCGCCAATGAACCGGATCCCAACGATCCCATCACAGCAGCCCCGGCTGTCTGGGACAGCGTTCAGGACTAGTCGGCCATGAACCGGAGGCCCGTGGCCGGTGCCCTGCTCTGTCTCGCGGGCTTCCTCGCTCTCCGGTTCTGGGTTGTGGAGCCCATTTCGGTAGGTTCCGTCAGCATGGCCCCCACCGTCTCTCCCGGAAGCACAATTTGGCTGGACAAGCTCACTCCCCGGTTGGCCGGTGTCCGCCCGGGTGAACTCGTCATTTTCCGCAGTCCGGGCGACGGCGAACTGGTACTGAAGCGCGTTGTCGCCACGTCCGGACAGGAGGTGGCCATGCGGGACGGCGTTCTCTACGTTGATGACATTCCGGCCAGGGAACCGTTCGTGGACCAATCCACGATTGACGGCGTTTATTTCGGCACTGTCAGGGTCAACTACGGCGAGCTTTTCGTCTTGGGAGACAACCGCGAAGAATCGATCGATTCCCGGCACTACGGTTCCATCCGGGCAGATGCCGTGGAGGCTGTCGCCATCGGCATCCGCTAGGCGGATTCACCGCAAAAAGCAGCCGCGCAAGGTGACCCTTGCGCGGCTGCCACCCCATATGGTTCCTGAGTCTCAGACCCCTTCCAGCAGCTCCGTGACGAGTGCCGCGATGGGCGAGCGCTCGGAGCGGGTGAGGGTGATGTGGCCGAAGAGCGGGTGGCCCTTCAGGGTCTCGACGACGGCGGCGACGCCGTCGTGCCGGCCAACACGCAGGTTGTCCCGCTGGGCGACGTCGTGGGTGAGGACAATCTTGGAGTTCTGCCCGATGCGGCT
Organism: Arthrobacter sp. GQ119; assembly: GCF_059759125.1. NCBI lineage: Bacteria > Bacillati > Actinomycetota > Actinomycetes > Micrococcales > Micrococcaceae > Arthrobacter > Arthrobacter sp. GQ119. The sequence continues at coordinate 306,402 of NZ_JCAXEA010000001.1, forward strand.
CATGACGGTGAGCAGCACGTTCTTCTCCAGGGACTGCGCCTCGTCCACGATGACAAACGCGTCGTGCAGGGAACGGCCGCGGATGTGGGTCAAGGGCATGACCTCCAGCATGCCGCGGTCCATGACTTCCTCCACGACTTCCTGGCTGACGAGGGCACCAAGCGTGTCGAAAACAGCCTGCGCCCACGGGTTCATCTTCTCCGATTCCGAGCCCGGCAGGTATCCCAGCTCCTGGCCGCCCACGGCGTAGAGCGGGCGGAAGACGATCACCTTGCGGTGCTCACGGCGCTCCAGAACGGCTTCCAGTCCAGCACATAGCGCCAAGGCTGACTTGCCCGTGCCCGCGCGGCCACCAATCGAGACGATGCCCACGGCCGGATCCATCAGCAGGTCGATGGCAAGCCGCTGTTCCGCGGACCGCCCGTGGAGCCCGAAGACATCCCGGTCCCCCTTCACAAGGCGGACCTGCTTGTCCGCGCCTACCCGCCCCAGCGCCGAACCCCTGTTGGACAGGAGCACGAGTCCGGTGTTGACCGGCATCTCGGCCGCAGCAGGGATGAACACCGGCTCATGGCCGTAGAGCGTGGAAATCTCTTCCTCGTTGGCGTCGATTTCCGCGACCCCCGTCCAGCCCGAGTCCTTGACCAGTTCGTTGCGGTACTCATCGGCGAGCAGCCCCATGGCCGAGGCCTTGACTCTCATGGGAAGGTCCTTGGACACCACCGTGACGTTGCGGCCCTCGTTGGCCAGGTTCATGGCGACGGCGAGGATGCGGCTGTCGTTGTCACCGCCCCGGAATCCGGCCGGCAGGACTTCCGACGAAATGTGGTTCAGCTCCACCATGAGCGTCCCACCGGCGTCGCCCAGCGGAATGGGCTTGTTCAGTCCGCCGTGCTGGATCCTGAGCTCGTCAAGGAGCCGCAGCGCGCTCCGGGCAAAATATCCCAGTTCGGGGTCGTGCCGCTTCCCCTCAAGTTCGGTGATCACGACGATGGGCACAATCACCTCGTGCTCAGCGAAGCGCAGCAGGGCGCGGGGATCGGACAGCAACACCGAGGTATCAATGACAAACGTCGAGACGGCTGGCTGGGATTCTGACGTCAGGCCGGAAACAGCAAGACCGGCTGCGGCGTATTTCGTTGCCGCACCGGTCTTTGGAATGCCTCGCTCGTCGCGAGTGGTAGCCTTCTCACCCTCGTCCGTGATGACTTCGGGCAGTTGTTCAGAAATAGCCACATCGACTCCAGCCCCGGGGCACATGCCCGGAATCGTTATTGGTGAGGCGGCTCGGCCAAGAGGCCGGGCTCGGCCTCCCATACAACCGGTGCGAAAGTTCGCTCCATGTACTGGCCTCCCCGATCAGCCGGCGGTTTTGCCTGCTGATGCTCTTAACGTAAATCTACCCCGACTAATTTCCAACGGCCTGGCGCGGCGATTCCTGTTGCCGGCTTGTGAATTCGAGGTGAACGGGGAGGACGGACAGCGCCGGGTTAAGCGCCGAAGCGGCGCTGCCGCCCGGCGTAGTCACGGAGGGCGCGGAGAAAATCAACCTTCCGGAATGCAGGCCACAGCGCTTCACAGAAGTAGAACTCGCTGTAGGCGCTTTGCCACATCAGGAATCCTGACAGCCGCTGCTCCCCGGAGGTCCTGATGACCAGGTCCGGATCAGGCTGGCCCCGGGTATAGAGAAAACGGGAGATGTCGTCCACGGACAGGGTGTCGGCCAGCTCACTGATGTCGGCCTTGCGCGCCACGGCATCGTGCAGCAGTTCACGGACGGCGTCCACAATTTCCCGGCGGCCGCCATAGCCCACCGCGACGTTGACGTGGAGCTTTTCACGCACCGGAGTCCGGGCGGTCAGCGTGGTCAGCCGTTCTGCCAGATAGTCAGGCAGCAGCTCGGGCGCGCCCATGGCATGCACGGAAATGTCAGCGTTTTCGTCGAGACGGTCCAGGGTGTTCGCAATGATGCCCATGAGCAGGTCCAGTTCCTCACCGGAGCGGTTCATGTTGTCTGTGGAAAGCATGTAGAGGGTGACTACCCTGACCCCGAGCTCCTGGCACCAGCCCAGGAATTCGTGGATCTTGTCCGCACCGGCCTGGTGCCCCTGGCTCGTGGGGGCATTGAACTGCCGGGCCCAGCGGCGGTTGCCGTCAACCATCACGCCGATGTGCCGGGGAATCCTGTCCGGCTCGAGGGAGCGGAGCAGCCTGCGCTCGTAGAAGCCATAGAGGAACCCGGGCAATTCCATCCGGAGATTCACCTGACTTCCTGGCTGTCTGACTGCTGTGCAAATCCTAGGCTACCGTCCGCGGGGAGGGGGCGCGTGCATACGTCGTGCCGGAGACCTCCCTGGGGTGTACGGCCGGTCCGCCAAGCTCCTGTTACCAGTAAGTAACTTACTGAGTCGTAGGTTATTCTGGGGTGATGACGAGCAACACCGCCCCGGGCAGCCCGGACACCCCGGAGCACCGGCCAAACCCGGTGGATGACGCCGCCGTCCGCATCGCGGAACTGCTGATGATCAAACCCAAATGGCGCGGGTGGATCCACACTGTCACTGCTCCCCTGGCCCTGGCCGCCGGCGTGGTGCTTGTGCTGCTGGCACCCACCCTGGACCGCAAGGTCACCTCGGCCATCTATGCCCTGACCGGCGTTTTGCTGTTCGGCGTCAGCGCGGTTTACCACCGTGGCAGCTGGTCCCCTGGCGTGAAAATGGTTCTGAAGCGGCTCGACCACACCAACATCATGCTGGTCATCGCCGGCAGCTATACCCCGCTGGCCTGGAGCCTGCTGGAGCGGCCTACCGCGGTGCTGCTGCTCTGGCTGATCTGGTCCGGCGCCATCCTGGGTGTGCTGTTCCGGCTTCTGTGGACCAACGCCCCGCGCTGGCTGTACGTTCCGATCTACATTGCCTTGGGCTGCGGCTCGCTGTTCTACCTGCCTGACTTCTTCGCTGCCAGCGTGCCCGCGGCACTCCTCATCTGCCTCGGGGGCGTCCTGTACATTGCCGGCGCCGTCTTTTACGCGCTCAAAAAGCCGAACATCAGCTACGAGCACTTCGGCTTCCACGAACTGTTCCATGCGCTCACTGTGTTCGCCTTCGCCGCCCACTTCGCGGCGATTCTCATCGCCGTCTTGAGCTAGTGTCCTGAGCTAAATCCCCATCCGGCTGAGACGCTCCCTGACCTCGGGCACGGAGTCGACCGGCCGCTCGCAAACCATGTCGCGGCACAGATACACGAGCGGAGCGCCGTCCGCCCCGGCTGTGCGGCCATGCAGCAAGGGCACGGTCCCGGCCGGCACCGCTGCTTCCGCCTGCCCATCAGCCGCTGGGCCGTCACCCGCTGGCCCGTCACCCGCTGGGCCATGACCCGCGGTGCCATCGCCCACGGCGATGACCAGCCCCGGGCTGGGCGACCGCAGCAGCGCCCCGTGCAGGGCATCCCTTGCTGGGCCCGGGCGCCCGACGACGGCGGCCTCCACCGGGCCCTCGGCCGCTGCCTGCGCCGTGGCCAGCAGCCAGCCTGCCACTCGCGGAGCCCGCTCAGCCAGCGGCGGCAGCAGCGAAAGGATGTTGCCCGCCATGGCCCGGTGCTCGGACGAGCCGGACAGGGCCGCGTAGCTCAGCAGGACCCCGGCGAATGCCGCCGCGCCGCTGGGCGTGGCGCCGTCGAACGGGTCGAGGCCCGGCTGGCGGCCCTGGGCGTTGAACACCTGCGCTGATTCGCCGGCGGTATCCGCCAGGCTGCCGTCCAGGATGAACCGCGCACATGCCGCCGAAATGACCGACTCCGCCAGGCCATACCAGCGGAGATCCCCGGTGACCGCGAACAGCGCGAGAAACCCCTCGCCGCAGAAGGCGTAGTCCTCAAGGAGCCCGCCGATTCCCCGTGCGGCGCCGGCGTGTGAAACGCGGACGAGTTCCCTCTCGGCAGCCCTCCAGTGAACCTTCTCCAGGTAGCCCGCGATCCGCACGGCCGCATCCACCAGCCCGGGACGGTCCAGCACAGCACCGGCCTCAGCCAGCGCAGCCACGGCCAGCCCGTTCCAGCCCGCCACCACCTTATCGTCGCGTGCCGGCTGCGGCCGGTCAGCGCGGGCAGCAAGAAGGCGCGGCCGGACGGCGGCCCAGTGCGCGGCTTCCTCCGGGCTGAGAGCCCTGGCCGGGTGTAGCGGCGATCCGAGCTCCGAGACGGTTCCCTGCCCACCCACGTTCATGGTCCGGGCGACGGCGGCCCCGTCGTCCCTGCCCAGCACGTTTTCGAGATCGCGTGCCGTCCAGAGGTATGTGGCACCCTCGTGGTGCTCTCCGTTGACCACCGAGTCGGCATCGAGCGAGGACGCCAGGGCCACCGCTGCGCCATGCCCGCCGCCTGCCGGCAGCCCGAGGGATGCCAGCATCCATTCGCCCGTGCGAACTGCGACGTCGGCCGCTTCCGCCTCGGGAAAGCCGGGTGTTCCGCCGAGCCGGATCCAATGGACGTAGGCCCTCAGCAGTTGGGCATTGTCGTAGAGCATCTTTTCGAAATGCGGCACGGACCAGTCCCTGGTCACCGAATACCGCGCGAATCCGCCGTCGAGCTGGTCGAACAGCGCCGACCGCGCCATGGCGGCCAACGTCCGTCCGGCCATGTCGCGGGCCTCACCTGCCGTATCCGAGGGCACGGCCGCATGCCTCATCAGGAACTCAAGCACCGCCGACGGCGGGAACTTGGGGGCGGCGCCGAAGCCGCCGTCGTCGGGGTCTTCCGAGCGGCGCAACGAGCGGACCGCTGCCGGAAGAAGCTCCGGATCGAGCAGTCCGGGCGGCGCACTGAGGTTCACTGCGGCAGAGAGCTGGGCGCCGCCCATGTTCTGGGCGAGGGACCGGGCATTCTCCTCCACAGCTTCCCGGCGTTCCTCCCATGCGTCGTGTACCGCCTCCAGCACCTGCAGGAATGACGGCCGGCCGGGCATCGGACGGGGAGGAAAGTACGTGCCGGCGTGGAACGCGAGTCCGTCCGGTGTCAGGAAAACGGACATGGGCCAGCCGCCCTCCCCGCTGATCGCCTGTGTGGCGGCCATGTAGACGGCGTCGACGTCAGGCCGCTCTTCCCGGTCCACCTTGATGGCGACGAAGTGCGCGTTCAGGTAGTCGGCGGTGGCCTGGTCTTCGAAGGATTCATGGGCCATGACGTGGCACCAGTGGCAGGCGGCGTAACCGATGGACAGGAACACCGGAACGTTCCGGGCGGCGGCGCGGGCGAAGGCCTGGTCCCCGAAGGGCTGCCAGTGCACCGGGTTCCCGGCGTGCTGCCGAAGGTACGCCGAGGGCTCTTCACCCAGGGCGTTGCGGTCGCCGGGTTCAGGCGTCTGTTCTGCCCGCATTGTCTGATTTGCCTGCATTGTCTGATTTGCCTGCGGAATCCGCGTTGGCTGCGGTATCGGCATTGCCGTCGTGGGCGACGCCGGCAGCTTCAGCCGCAGCCATTCGCTCCTCCTCCACCTGGGCACGGTAACGCACCCGCCGGATGCGGCGCACCATGTCCACAATCAGCAGCGCCGTCAGCACTACGATGAACGCCGTCAGCAGGAAGCCGAGCAGACCGGGGGTCACCTGGTCCTCGGAAAGACCTGGCCGCAGGGAAGGCGAGGGGGCCGGGGAGGACGCCAGGGCGATGAGCAAGTGGTGCACAGTGGGAACTTTCTTGGTGGGCCGTGGCGCGGTCGTTTGGCCATCGCTCTAAGCCGCTATCTTCTACATGGGATAGAAACTGTCTGTTGTTTCTATCTTAGCCCTGCAAACAGGTCCTTTTCCGGGAGGTCGGCGGGCACCCGCGAATGGATCAGCGTGTAGTCCTCCCACGGCCATGCCCGGCGCTGCATGTCGGATGAAACGGCGAAAAAGAACCCCAGCGGGTCCACCTGCGTACGGTGCGCGCGGAGGGCATCATCCCGGGTTTCGAAGAAATCCCCGCAGTCCACCTGCGTGGTTGTCTGGTGCGCGGGCGGCGGCGCCGTGTGCCCCTCGGCGTCGGCCTCAAGCCAGGCAGCGAGGCGCTCAGCGTAGGGGGATTGGAGCCCTGCCTCTTCGAGGGCGAAATGCAGGGCGCGGAAGCGTTCGGGGCTGAAGGCGCGGTCGTAGTAAAGCTTGCTCGGCGCCCAGGGCTCGCCGGTACCGGGGTACTTTTCGGGGTCCCCTGCAGCTTCGAATGCCTCCACCGCCACCCGGTGCGCCATGATGTGGTCCGGGTGCGGGTAGCCGCCCTTTTCGTCGTAGCTGACCATGACGTGCGGCTTGAAGTCCCTGACGAGGCGCACCAGCGGTGCCGCGGCACGGTGGAGCGGCTGCAGGGCGAACGACCCCGGCGGCAGCGGCGGGAGCGGATCCCCCTCAGGCAGCCCGGAGTCGACAAAGCCCAGCCAGCGCTGCTTTACTCCCAGGATGCGGGCGGCCTCGTTCATCTCCAGCCTGCGGGCCCCTGCCATGTCCCTCTTGGGGTGCGGCTCGCCTTCCATGGCGGGATTCTGGATGTCGCCGCGCGATCCGTCGGTGCAGGTGGCCACCATGACGTCTACCCCGGCCGCGGCATACATGGCCATCGTCGCGGCGCCCTTGCTGGATTCGTCGTCCGGGTGGGCGTGCACGGCCAAGAGGCGGAGTGTAGGTGACGGACTCGTGGACGCTGTCATCGGGGACTGCTCCTCTTTCTACTGTTGCCGGGTGCAGTGCCGGGCACCGGATTTTTCCCCGGCAGATCGCCACTAAACTGGAATGGTGACTACCGAGGACAAGTCGGGCACTCCCCTGCCTGCAGACATTAGCCTAGCCAATCGCTATGGCGGTCCAAAGCGCAGGCTGTCCCGCAATGCCAAACGGGGTGCAGGGATTGCGGCCTTGGCGGCCGGGATCGGATTCCTGGCCTGGGTTTCGACGTCCTCGGCCATGTCCTCGGTCACATTCAAGGACATCGGCTACAGAACAGTCGACTCCACGCAGACCGAGGTGGACTTCCAGGTCTCCCGGGATCCCGGGACCGCCGTGAAGTGCGCGGTCAAGGCCCTTGACTCGAAGTTCGCCATCGTGGGCTGGAAAGTCGTGGACATTCCGACGCAGTCGGGACAGGGCGCAAAGTCGGGACAGGGCGCAGCGACCGACGGCGGCCGCACCGTTGCCCTGCGCGAAGTTCTGCGGACCGAATCGCAGTCCGTCTCGGCCGTCGTGGACAGCTGCTGGGTCCCCGGCGCCGACCGGTAAAGATGTGACCCACGCCGCTCGCCCTTTGGGTTTAATCCACAGGATTGACTACAATGGACCAATACCTTTACCCCGCTGAGTTGGTTACTGAGTTCCACAAGTGGCCACCGTGGCGGGGTCTTTGCTTGTATGACCTGCTTGCTAACCACTAGAGGAGATGTCCGTGTCTACCACCAACAGCGCGCCTGCAGCTTGGCTTACCCAGGAAGCTTTTGACCGCCTGAAGGCAGAGCTGGACCACCTTTCCAGCGCCGGCCGGGCGGAAATCGTCCAGAAGATCGAAGCTGCGCGCCAAGAGGGGGACCTCAAGGAAAACGGTGGCTACCACGCCGCCAAGGAGGAGCAGGGCAAGATTGAGGCCCGCATCCGCCAGCTCACCCAGCTGCTCCGCGACGCCCATGTGGGCGAGGCTCCCGCAGATGACGGAATTGTTGAGCCCGGCATGATCGTTGTTGCCCGGATCGCCGGGGACGACGAGACGTTCCTGCTCGGTTCCCGTGAGATCGCCGGAGACTCCGACATTGATGTCTTCAGTGAGAAGTCCCCGCTCGGCGCGGCCATCATGGGCCACAAGGAGGGCGACACCCTGAGCTACACCGCCCCGAACGGCAAGGACATCACCGTCGAGATCCTGTCAGCCAAGCCGTACGTGGGCTAGGCGGAAACTTACGTTTCGCGGTTCCGGCCGCAACGCATGACGCCGGTCCTCTCCGAATGCGGGAGGGCCGGCGTCGCGCTTTAACGCCTTAGCTCCGGCGGGCTGCGCTACGGGCGCGCAGCACCACGGCCGCCACGACACCGCCGACGGCGCCGCCAAGGTGCGCCTGCCAGGAGACAAAGCCCGCCATGCTCGGAATCAGCCCGAAGAGGATGCTGCCGTAGGCCATGAACAGCACGACCGACAGCAGGATCTGCCACCAGCTGCGGTTGAAGAAGCCGCGCACCAGGAGGAACGCAAACAGCCCGAAGACCAGGCCGGACGCCCCCACCGTGATCCCGCGGTTGCCGATCAGCCAGACGGCCATGCCCGATCCCAGCCAGCTGCAGGCCAGCGCGGTGAGGAAGACCCGCAGCCCCGACATGAAGACCAGGAACCCGAAAATCATCAGGGGCAGCGCGTTTGAAAGAACGTGGTTCAGGTTGGCGTGCAGCAACGGAAACGTGAAGATGTCAAAGATTCCGTCCGCACTGCGGGGCCTGAGGCCGAACACCCGGTTCAGGCCACGCAGCAGCGCCGTGTTGACCAGCTCGAGCGCGAAGAGCAGCACCACGAACGAGCCCACCACCAGGAGCCCGCCCTTGGCCCGCGACGCCGGGGTGTCCCGCGTTGCCGGAGGTTCGCCTGGTGTTTCCAGCATCTTTAGCTCCTAGTGCACAACGATCGGCTGAAAGCCCTCGGCGCGCAGCGCGGCCAGGACCTGTTCTCCGTGCTCATGGCCCTTGGTCTCGAGGTTCACGGTGATGGAGACGTCTCCCATGCTGATGGAACCTCCCACCCGGGTATGGTCAAGGCCCGTCACGTTGGCATCGTTCTCGGCGATGATCCGGGCAATGGTGGCGAGAGAACCGGGCCGGTCATCGAGCATCATCCGCACGGTCATGTACCGGCCTGCCGCTGAGAGGCCGCGCTGGATCACCTTGAGCATCAGCATGGGATCGATGTTGCCGCCGGAGAGCACCACGGCAGTGGTGCCCGGGTTCTCGATCTTGCCGTCCATGAGGGCAGCCACCCCTACGGCGCCGGCCGGCTCCACCACCATCTTGGCGCGTTCCAGCAGGAAGATCAGGGCACGTGCCAGGGAGTCCTCACTGACCGTGACCACGTCATCCACCAGTTCCCGGATGATGCTGAACGGAAGCTGTCCGGGCCGGCCCACGGCAATGCCGTCGGCCATGGTGGAAACCCTCTTCAGCGGCACCAGGGCGTCGGCGGCCAGCGACGGCGGGTAGGCGGCAGCGTTCTCGGCCTGCACGCCGATGATGCGGATCTCCCGGCCAAGTTCCTTGGCCCGTGCCTTGACTGCCACCGCCACGCCCGCCAGCAGGCCGCCGCCGCCGACCCCCATGAGGATGGTGTCGACGTCGGGCACCTGTTCGAGGATTTCCAGCCCGAGGGTTCCCTGGCCGGCCACGACGTCCACGTTGTCGAAGGGGTGGACGAAGACCGCGCCGGTGTCGTCAGAGTAGCGCTGCGCCTCGGCGAGCGCCTCGTCCACGTTGTGCCCGTGCAGGATCACCTCGGCTCCATGGCTGCGCGTGGCGGCGAGCTTGGGAAGCGCGACGCCGAGCGGCATGTAAATCCGCGCCTTGATGCCCAGGCTCTTGGCGGCGACCGCCACGCCCTGCGCGTGGTTGCCCGCGGAGGCTGCCACCACACCGCGTTTCTTGTCCGCCTCGGATAGACGTGCCATCCGGACGTAGGCGCCGCGGACCTTGAAGGAGCCGGCGCGCTGGAGGTTCTCGCATTTGAAGAAGACCTTGCCGCCCACCATCCCGCCCAACGCCCGGGATGATTCGACGGGCGTCCGGGTAATGATCCCGTCAAGCAGCTTCTGCGCCTCAAGGACATCGTCCAGCGTGACGGGAAGGCTTTCAGGGGTATTCACGAACTATTCTCCTTTGGGAAATTCAGCTTCGGAGCCCGGCGCAGACTGTCTGACCGGAGCACCTGTTCCACGATCGGCGTCTTTGCCGTGGCTGGGACTCGCACCCGGCAACCGGACTTCCTTGATGGTGTTGTCCTGGTCTGCGCTGGCCCGACCTGCCACGACACCGCCGCGCGCGCCAGCCAGCACCTGATCATGTTCCCACGTTCTGCCTGCAATATACCGAATTGCCGAGTTTGCTACGGCGAGGATGGGCACCGAGAAGAGCGCTCCGGGGATCCCCGCGAGGTAGGAACCGGCGGCGACGGCCAGGATAACGGCCACGGGATGCAGTGCCACGGCCTTGCCCATGACGAGCGGCTGCAGGATGTGGCTTTCCAGTTGCTGGACCAGGAGCACGATGCCCAGCATCACCAGGGCGTTGACGGGGCCGTTGGCAACAAGCGCCAGGAGTACGGCGATGGCGCCGGTCACCAGTGCGCCAACCACCGGAATGAAGGAGCCGATGAACACCAGCACAGCAAGGGGCAGCGCCAGCGGCACACCGATAATGGCCGCGCCCGCTCCGATGCCCACCGCATCAACGAAGGCCACGAACATCTGGATCCGCGCGTAGCTGACCATGGAGGCCCAGCCCCGCCGGCCGGCGCCGTCGGCGGCAATACGGGCACGCCGGGGCAGGAGCCGGACCAGGAAGGCCCAGATCCGGTCGCCCTCGAGCAGGAAGAAAATCAGGATGAACAGGGCAAGGATCATCCCCGCGGCAAAGTGCCCTGCCGTGCTGCCGAAGGAAAGCGCCCCGCTGAGGATGCTGCTGCTGTTGGTCTGCAGCGCCGCCGTCGCCTCCTGGATGTACTGGTCAATCTGCGCGTCCGACAGGTGGAGGGGTCCTTCGGCCAGCCAGTTTTGGACCTGCTGGACTCCGGCCAGGGCCTCGCTCCACAATGCCTGGAACCCCAGGGCCAGCTGCCGCCCTACCAGCGCCAACGATCCCGCGATCACCCCGATAAAGGCAAGGACCGTGATGGCGACAGCTGCCCCGTTGGGAAGCCGCTGCGAGCGCAGCCACTGCACCACGGGGCTGAGCAGGCCTGCGAGCAGGGCTGCCACCATGACCGGAATGATCAGGAAGCTGATCTTGCCGAGCAGCCATACGAGGGCGCCCACTATCAGGAGGATCAGCCCCAGCCGCCAGGACCACGCCGCGGCGATGCGGACACCGTAGGGAATGTCCTGCTCGAGTTCGCGTTCGGTCCGGGGCCGCGGGGGCGGAAGGATGGCTGTCCTGACCGGTTCTTCTGGTGCGGCGTCCTTGGCTGGCGTCATAGCCCCATAATTCCCTAGCTGTGCGGCTATGGGAAACGCAGCGTGCAGCACGCGCTGGCGGCGCCGCAGATCAGGAAGCGCTGTCCACCGAGGCGCTGATCCCCCAGGACATCGTGAATGACTCGTTCGGCGCAAGCCAGCGGAGGCCGTGGCCGGAGTTGAACGCGTTGGCCGGGCCGGTCATCGGCTCAATGGCCACGGCTTTGGGCCTGCCCGGATACTTGTTGGACACGAAAACGTGGACGAACACGCAGCCGGCGTCCTGCCACAGGCTAACGCTGCGGCCGTCGGCCGCTGACAGCGTGTGGCGGGCAATGCCGCCGTCGAAGTCCAGGTCCGTCAGGGACACATCGATGTCGAGCTCGCCCACCTTCCTGCCCTGCCGCAGGTCAGTGTCGCCGCTGACAGGCTCGGAGCTCCGCGGAATGAGCCTGTCGTCCGCTACGAGCCGCGTCCCGGCGTGAACGGTCAAGGTCAGTTCCTCGCTGGGAATCCCGCCCAGGCGAAGATACGGGTGGGCTCCCAATACGAAGGGTGCGTCCGCACTCGAGTCGTTGACCAGCGTCTGCCGCACCACCAGGCCCAGATCCTCGGCCAGGGAATACTCCACTTGATGCCTTACGAGGAACGGATAGCCGTGCTGGGGGAAGACCGGGGCCTCCAGGGTCACCGAAAACTCAGACTCGGACACCAGGGCGTACCCGGCGTTGCGCAGCAGCCCGTGGCTCGCGTTGTTCTTTGAAACCTCAGTGATGTCCAGTTGCTGCTTCGTGCCGTTGAGGTGCCACACGCCGTCTTCCACCCGGTTTGCCCAGGGCGCCAGCGTAATGCCGTTACCGCCTGGCGGGATATCGGCGTCTCCGTAGGACTCCGTCAGCTGGACACCGCCGCGGCTGTACCAGCGCAGGCCCGCGGCCAGCTCCGTCACGACCGCGAGGGCGTCCCCCCGCCTCAGTTCATACTGCCGCCCGGTGGCGAAACGCCTCCGTTCGGGCTGGTCAACGCTGGATTCAGAAAAGGCGCCGGAAGTCATGGACATACCGTACAGCGTGCGGGCACTTCGGCACCTCCCGGCCTTGTTCTCTTTTGTTAGAAACTATTTGTTTTTGAGCGTTTTATGCCACAATGGTGGTGTAGCCCATGCCGGTCCGTGGGCGTCCGAGACAGGTCAGAAGGAGGAGAGCAATGCTCGCAGCGCAGCGCCAGCACCTGATCCTCCAGGAAATCGAAGCGCAGGGCACCGTCCGTGTGGCCGCCCTGTCCGCTTCGCTCGGCGTCTCGGAAATGACAGTGCGGCGCGATATTGATGCCCTGCACGCCGACGGCCTGTTGCTCCGGGTTCACGGCGGTGCCACGCGCACGGGCACCTACGGTGCCGTCGAACCTGCGTTCCTCAGCAAGTCTTCCCAGGAAACAGAAGCCAAGCGTGCCATCGCCGCGGAAGCGCTGAAGCTGCTGCGGCCGGACATGACCCTGCTCATGTCGGGCGGCACCACAACCTACGAGTTCGCCCGTCTCCTCCCCCGCAACCTCGGCCTGACGGTGGCCACGAATTCCATCATGGTGGCCAACGCGCTGCCCGGTCCGGCGCCTTCGGGAACCGCCCGGCCGGCCACGGAAGACGGCGGAATCCGGACCCTGGTGCTGGGAGGCCAGCGGACGCCCTCTGAAGCCCTGGTGGGTCCCGTCACGATGCACGCCATGGAACACCTGCACGCGGACCTCTGTTTCATGGGAGTCCATGGCATCGACCCGCAGGCAGGCATCACCTCGCCCAACCTCCTCGAAGCCGAGGTCAACGCAGCCATGATCGCGGCCTCGGGAACGCTGGTGGTACTGGCCGATGCCACCAAATACGGGCTGGTCGGACTGGCCGGAATCGCGCCTCTTTCGGCTGTTCACACGCTGGTCACCGACGCCCGGATCCGTACCGGGCGGGACGGCCCCGCGGCGGCACGCCTGCTCCGGGAAACCATCCGCGACGTCCGCATCGTGCCGCTCACCTCCTCCGCTGGACATCCCCCGCGGGGAGCGCCCCCCGAGCCTGCAGCAGGCTTCCCCGCCCATCCCCCGGCTGACCGGAACCCTCCGGTTACAGCGAGCAAAGGACATGACGCATGACCCACATCACCAGCACCCATCTCGCCGACGGCCGGGAACTGCTCTATTTCGACGACGCCGGATCCGCCCGGCCGCGGTCAGTGGAGACCACGCCCGACCGCCGTGACCTCCCGGCCCGCGGTGAACCCGGCGAGGTCCGGTTCGACGCACTCACGGGAGAATGGGTGGCCGTGGCGGCCCACCGCCAGACCCGCACGCACCTCCCCCCGGCCGACCAGTGCCCGATCTGCCCCACCACCGACGCCAATCCCTCGGAAATCCCGGCGCCGGACTACGACGTTGTGGTGTTCGAGAACCGCTTCCCCTCCCTCGGGCCGGCCGTGGGCCCGGTCCCGGACCGCCCGGGCTGGGGCACCACGGGTCCCGCCTTCGGAAGGTGCGAGGTGGTCACCTTCACACCGCAGCACACCGGATCATTCAGCGGCCTCACCGAAACGCGCGCACGGACCGTGGTGGAGGTCTGGGCGCACCGCACGGCAGCGCTCAGCGCACTGCCCGGCATCAAGCAGGTTTTCCCCTTCGAGAACCGGGGAGCGGACATCGGAGTCACCCTGCACCACCCGCACGGCCAGATCTACGCCTACCCGTACGTCACACCCCGCGCTGCCGTCATGGGAGCAGCCGCCCGCAAGTTCTACGACGCCGCCGACGGCACCCGGACGCTGACCGGTTCCCTCCTCAAGGCAGAGCGGGAGGACGGCAGCCGGATGGTCATGGAAAGCGACAGCTTCAGCGCATACGTCCCGTTCGCCGCCCGCTGGCCCCTTGAAATCCATCTCGTGCCCCACCGCCAGGTCCCGGACCTGGCTGCCCTCAGCGGCGAGGAAAAGGACGAGCTGGCACACGTTTACCTCGACCTGCTCAAGCGCCTCGACGCCCTGTACCCGACGCCGACTCCCTACATCTCCGCGTGGCACCAGGCACCGGTCGATGACGTGCTCCGCCCGGCCAGCTACCTGCACCTGCAGCTCACCTCACCGCGCCGCGCGGCCGACAAGCTAAAGTTCCTCGCAGGGTCCGAGGCGGCCATGGGGGCCTTCATCAACGACACCACTCCGGAGCTCGTGGCGGAACGGCTCCGCGCCGTCACCGTCCCTGCCTCACCGGCCGAAGAACTCGCCCCGTCCGCCCCGGCAATGATCGAAGGAGCCCACGCATGACCGCCGCCAGCACCGCCCGCCTCGCCGCACAGTTCAGAAGCGCCTTCGGCCGGGAACCGGACGGCGTCTGGCAGGCCCCCGGCCGGGTCAACCTGATCGGCGAGCACACGGACTACAACGAGGGCTTCGTGCTGCCGTTCGCGATCGATAAGACGGCGCGCATCGCCGTCGGAGTCCGCGCTGACTCAACGGTCCGCCTCCTTTCCACCTACGGCGACCAGGGCATGACAACGGCAGATACCGGGCAGCTGGAGGCACAGTCCGCCAAGGGCTGGACCAAATACCCCCTCGGGGTCATCTGGTCGCTGCAGCAGCGCGGAATCGACGTGCCGGGGCTGGACCTGCTCCTGCATTCGAGCGTGCCCCTGGGCGCCGGGCTCTCCTCGTCCCATGCCATCGAGTGCGCTGTGATCTCGGCACTGAACGACATCACCGGTGCGGCCCTCAGCCCCGAGGACATGGTCCTGGCCACACAGCGCGCCGAGAACGACTTCGTCGGTGCGCCCACGGGCATCATGGACCAGTCCGCCTCGCTGCGCGGCTCGGCAGGCCACGCCGTGTTCCTGGACTGCCGCGACCAGATCGTCGAACTCGTGCCGTTTGAGGCCGAAGCCGCGGGCCTGGTCATGCTGGTGATCGACACCAAGGTTTCCCATTCCCACGCCGACGGCGGGTACGCCTCACGCCGCGCCTCCTGCGAACTCGCCGCTGAGGTGCTTGGCGTCAAAGCGCTGCGCGACGTCACCCCGGGTGACCTTGAGGAAGCCAGCGGGCTCCTGGATGAGGTTACCTTCCGCAGGGTGCGCCACATAGTCACCGAGAATGACCGGGTGCTGCAGACTGTGGAGCTGCTGCGCCGGGAGGGGCCGTCCTCGATCGGGCCGCTTTTGGACGCCAGCCATGTTTCCATGCGGGATGATTTCGAGATTTCCTGCGCCGAGCTGGATCTGGCAGTCGAAACGTCCCGGGTCAACGGCGCCATCGGCGCGCGGATGACGGGCGGCGGGTTCGGCGGGGCTGCCATTGCCCTGACGCCGGTGGCAGCGGAAGGGCGGGTGCGGACCGCCGTCGAACAGGCCTTTGTCCGGGCGGGATTTACCGCACCCGACATCTTCACCGTCACCCCGGCGGCAGGGGCGGTGCGGCTGGCGTAGCTCGGGCGTAGGCTGGGCCCATGCCGGAAGCAGTCATTGTTTCAACCGCCAGAAGCCCGATCGGCCGCGCCTTCAAAGGCTCACTGAAGGACGAGCGCCCGGATGACATGGCAGCCGCCATGGTGGGCGCAGCGCTGGCCAAGCTGCCGTCCTTCGATCCGACCGGAAACAGCGGTCCCGGACTGGATGACCTCTATCTGGGATGCGCCGAGCCCAGCGGCGCGGCCGGTTCGAACATGGCGCGGGTGGTCACCATCCTCGCCGGCCTGGACACGGTTCCCGCCTCCACCGTCAACCGGTTCTGCGCCTCCAGCCTGCAGACCGTCCGCATGGCCTTCCACGCGATCAAGGCGGGCGAGGGCCAAGCCTTCGTGAGCGGCGGCGTCGAGGCGGTCTCCCGATACCAGAACTGGGCAGGCGCGGGCGAAACGGACGCCGGCAACCACAACCCGCTGTTCGCACCGGCGCGCCAGCGCACCGCGGCACGGGCCGAGTCCAACACGCCGTGGACGGACCCGCGGCTGGGCGGGCGGATGCCGGACATTTACATCGCCATGGGGCAGACGGCCGAGAACGTGGCCACGTCCTACGGCATCGGCCGGAAAGAGCAGGACTCCTGGGCTGTGCTGAGCCAGAACCGGGCAGAGGCTGCCATCGCCTCCGGATTCTATGCCAGGGAAATCACGCCTTATGAGCGGCGCGACGGCACCGTCGTGGACCGGGACGATTCGCCCCGGCCCGGAGTCACCCTCGACGCCGTTAGTGCCCTGCAGCCCGTGTTCCGCCGGGACGGAACCGTCACGGCCGGCAACGCCTGCCCCCTCAACGACGGCGCGGCCGCCATGGTCATCATGAGCGACTCCCGGGCACGCGAGCTGGGACTTGAGCCGCTGGCCCGCATCGTCTCGACCGGCGTCAGCGCCCTCTCCCCTGAACTGATGGGCATGGGCCCGGTGGAATCCACGCGGCGTGCCCTGGCGTCCGCCGGACTGCAGATCGGCGACATCGACCTTGTGGAGCTTAATGAGGCCTTCGCCGTGCAGGTGGTTGCCAGCGCCCGTGAGCTGGGGATCGACTCCGCGAAGCTCAACATCCACGGCGGCGCCATTGCCCTGGGCCACCCCTTCGGCATGACCGGAGCCCGCATCACCACCACGCTGCTCAACGGCCTCCGCGAAACGGACGGAACCCTGGGCCTGGCGACGCTTTGCGTGGGCGGCGGACAGGGCATGGCCCTGGTGCTGGAACGGCTCAGCTGACTCCTGCCGGCGGCCCCGGCAGGGACATGGCAGGACAACCGGAAGGGCATCCGGAAGGGCATCCGGAAGGGCATCCGGAGGGACGCAAAGAGGGCCCCGCGTGAAGCGGGACCCTCTTTGTCAGTCGGATTCAGTTGGAGCACGACGGCGTCTGCCGTCGTTTCGTTCTATTCTTCGCCGCGGAGGATGGACAGCAGGCGGATGATTTCCACGTACAGCCAGACCAGCGTGACGGTCAGGCCGAAGGCCGCCGTCCAGGAGAAGCGCTCGGGGGCGCCGGCCCGGACACCTGCCTCGATGCTCGTGAAGTCCATGATCAGCGAGAACGCGGCCAGGCCGATGGCGAGGAGGCCGATGAACACACCGAGCGGAATTCCGAAGATTTCAACGCTCGTGCGCAGTCCGAACGGCGAATCGACGGCGCCTGTCCACATCATGACCATGTTGACCAGAGCAAAGACGGCGTAGCCGATGAGGGCGATCATGAAGAAGCGCATGGCCTTGGGAGTGGCACGAACCTTGCCGCTCTTGAAGAGCACGAGCGTGACAGCGAACACGGAGAGGGTTCCGATGACGGCCTGCAGTCCGACGCCCGGGAACATCCCATCCAGGATGCGGGTCAGTCCGCCAAGGAAGAGCCCTTCAAGGCCGGCATACGCCAGGATGAGTGCGGGCGAGGGCTGCTTCTTGAACGTGTTGACGAGCGCCAGGACGAAGCCGCCCAGCGCGCCGACGATCATCAGCATGGTGGCCAGGGGCAGGCTCACGAACAGCGTGACGGCGGCTCCGGCCATCACGGCGCCGAGGCAGGCTGCTGTCTTGATGATGACGTCGTCATACGTCATCCGCCCGGTTTCGGCCGGCCCGGCGGCGGGCCGGTTGTACATCTGCTGGAGCTGGTCCTGCGTCATGTTCTGCTGGGCAGCCCAGCCTGGTGCGTCCGTGACGGGGGCCTGGCCGTAGCCGCCCTGGCCGTACGGATTCTGGCCATACTGGTTCTGCCCGTACGCCTGCGGGACAGGCGGTGCCTGGGTGGCTCCACGGAAGTTCTTTCCGTTGAAGATCGGGTTTCCGCCAAGTGCCATTGCGGGTGTCCTCCATATAAGGGGTTGTGGGGATCTTTCCTTAGTTCAAACTATCAATTTCCACGCGCCAGCGGCAGGTAAAGTTCCATCGGCGCCGGCGCCGACACGGAATTGTGATCAACTCCAGCGCGGAAGCCAGCACAGAGGCGGCTACGGGACTGTTTAGGAATACTGGCACACAACAAAAGTTTTCATTAGCTTAACTGAAATACAGGCCTCGGCCGGCTTCACAGTTGTTATCTGATCGCTATACAGGGACCACCTTCGACGGCAAGGTTTGTACTGCCCGCGCTGTAACATGAGCGAAGTAGGGTGACACATATCACAATGAGTCAACAGCATTACGGGAACCACGAGCATCGCATCGCACCACCAGCTGTCATCTTCTCCGTTCACAGTGGCTGCAGGGAAAGCAACCACGACCACCCCCATGTGGAGGTTTTCAATTTGAGACGCACACCGAGAGGCCTGCCGCGCAGACGTCCGGCCGGACCGCTGAGGTATGTGGGGGCTATCGCCGCCAGTATCCTCGCTCTCCTGCTTGTCGCTGCACCAGCATCGCAGGCCGCCACCCCCTCTCCGACACCACCCACGTCGAACCAGCAGTTCCAGAACAGCATCAGCGGCTTCCTACGTGATGATGCGCGCGCCCCCATCGAAGGCGTGAAGATTACAGCCAAGAGCGGTGACTTCACCGGAACAGCAACCTCGGGTGCCAACGGGTCTTGGCGAATAGCGGTCCCAACCCAGGGAACGTACGAAATCGAACTCGATGAGTCCACCCTGCCGGAAGGCATCAAGCTCGCCGAGGGCCAGGCCAACCCGCGCAACGTGACCTTCAGCCAGACATCGAACCTTTCGGTGATTTTCGCGTTTGGCAAGGGCATCGTGGTCCAGCAGCAGGACTTCGGCCAGAACCTGCTTAACCGTCTGGTGGCCGGCCTGAGCTTCGGCCTCCTGCTCGCCCTCGCTTCCGTGGGACTGTCCCTGATCTTCGGCACTACGGGTCTCACCAACTTCGCGCACGGCGAGATGGTCACCCTTGGCGCTGTCCTGGTCTTCGCCTTTAGCGCAATGAACCTGCCGTTCTGGCTGGCCATCATCCTTGCCCTGTTGTGCGGCGGCCTGTGGGGGTATGCCCAGGACCGCGGCCTCTGGAAACCGCTGCGGAGCCGCGGCACCGGCCTCGTCCCGATGATGATCGTCAGCATCGGCCTCGCACTGGCGGTCCGGTACATCATCCAGTTCTACTTCGGAGGCGCCACCCAGCAGCTCCCGTTCGCGCAGAGCGCGGAGATACAGATCGGACCGGTTTCGATCTCCCCCAACAATCTGTGGTCGCTGGTGATTAGCGCCATCGTCATCGCGCTGATCGGCGTCGTGCTCCTCAAGACCCGGCTCGGCAAGGCCACCCGCGCAGTGGCGGACAACCCCGCGCTGGCGGCTGCTTCCGGAATCGATGTTGACGGCGTCATCCGGCTCGTCTGGATCGTGGGCGGCGTGCTTGCCTCCCTCGGCGGCATCCTGTGGGCCTATTACCGCCCCGGCGTCACCTTCGACATGGGCTCGCAGATTCTGTTGCTCATCTTTGCGGGCGTTACGCTCGGCGGCCTCGGCACCGTCTTCGGTGCCCTGATCGGATCCGTCATCGTCGGAATTTTCGTCGAACTGACCACCGTGTTCGGCCTCGCAGCCGACCTCAAATACGTGGGAGCACTGTTCATCATGATTGTTGTCCTCTTGTTCCGGCCCCAGGGCATTTTGGGCCGTCGCGAGCGCGTGGGTTAGGAGGCAGCCATGGACTTCGGATTCATACTTTCCAGCGCCGCGAGCGAGATCTTCAGCCCGACGACGGCGGCATACGCGCTAGCCGCGCTCGGCCTGGCGGTTCACTTCGGCTACTCCGGCCTGCTGAACTTCGGCCAGGCCGGCTTCATGGCGATCGGTGCCTACGGCTTCGCCATCTCCACGCTGACGTTTGGCGTTCCCTTCTTTGTGGGTCTGCTGATCGCCGTCATCTGCTCCGTCCTGTTCGCCATGGTGTTGGGTATCCCCACCCTCCGGCTGCGCGCCGACTACCTCGCCATTGTCACCATCGCCGCGGCGGAAATCGTTCGCTACGTGGTCACCACCAACCAGCTCACCGCTGTGACTGGATCAGCAAACGGACTGGCCGCCTTCGAAGGTGGGTTTTATGCCATGAACCCGTTCCCGGAAGGCTCCTACGTCGGGATGAACAACCGTGACTTCTTCATCCGGGTCGTGGGCTGGGGACTCGCCGTTATCTGCTGTCTCATCGTCTGGCTCCTCATGCGCAGCCCTTGGGGACGCGTGCTCAAGGGCATCCGCGAGGACGAGAATGCGGTGCGCTCACTAGGCAAGAACGTCTATGCCTACAAGATGCAGGCCCTCGTCATCGGCGGCATCCTCGGCGCATTGGCGGGGATGGTCTTCACGCTCCCCCGCGGCGCCGTCCAACCCGCTAACTATGGCACGGAGCTGACGTTCTTCCTGTGGACCTGCCTGCTGCTGGGCGGCATGGCCACAGTCCTGGGGCCGGTCATCGGCGCCATGATCTTCTGGGTGGTCCTGTCCCTGACACAGGGCATTCTCTACGGCCTGATCGAATCAGGCGCAGTGACCTGGCTAACCACCGTCCAGGCCGGGCAGTTGCGCTACATCCTGGTGGGCATCGCCCTGATGCTGCTAATGATCTTCAGACCGCAGGGTGTCTTTGGTAATAAGAAGGAGCTGGCGTTCGCATGAGCCACGGCGCACATTCAATGAACAACCCGGACCGCAACACCGCAAGTACAGTAAAAACCGCAACCACCAACGGCAACGACAGCGACGCCGGCACCAACTACATGACGGACAGCAACCCGATCGCCGTCGGAGAGAACACCCCCGGCTGCAAGAAGCGGGACCCGATCGTCGTCGCCGAAAACGTGACACGCAGCTTCGGGGGCATTAACGCCGTCGACGTCGACTATCTTGAGATCCCGCGTCACAAGATCACCGCCCTGATCGGCCCCAACGGGGCAGGCAAAACCACCCTCTTCAACCTGCTCACCGGCTTCGACACCCCGAATTCCGGCAAGTGGCAGTTCGAAGGGCAAAGCATCGCCGGCGTGTCCCCCTACAAGGTTGCACGCATGGGCATGGTCCGCACCTTCCAGCTCACCAAGATTATGGGCAAGCTGACGGTGATGGAGAACATGCGCCTGGGCGGCTCCGACCAGCCAGGCGAACGGCTGTCCAAGGCACTGTTCAAAGGGATCTGGGGCGGCAGGGAAAAGGAAATCACCGCCCAGGCCAACGTTCTGCTTGAGAAGTTCAAGCTGGACGCAAAGAAAGACGACTACGCGGCATCGCTGTCCGGCGGCCAGCGCAAGCTGCTCGAGATGGCGCGTTCCCTCATGGTCCGGCCCAAACTGGTGATGCTCGATGAGCCGATGGCAGGTGTCAATCCCGCCCTCACGCAATCCCTGCTGGACCACATCAAGAACCTGAAGGCTGAGGGCATGACCGTCCTCTTCGTAGAACACGACATGAACATGGTCCGCCACATCGCTGACTGGGTTGTTGTCATGGCCGAGGGAAAGATCGTGGCTGAGGGACCTCCCGGGGAAGTCATGAAGAACCCCGCCGTGATTGACGCCTACCTGGGCGCCCACCACGACGTCGACCTTGGTGACACCGAAGGGATCAAGGAACTGGAAGCTGTGCTTGAAGCCGACGAGGAATCCATTGTGGGAACCGAGGACGCAGGCATCATCGCTGTTGAATCAGTGGTCCCGGACGTCCAGAGGGCCGACCTTAAGCAACCAGACCTTAGCCCGGAAGCCCTCCAGACGCCGGGTGACGATGAGCCCAACTCCCCCCAGTCCGGATTGGCAGAACCTGGCCGCACAGACAAGGATAAAGAATGAGTGCCACGAGCGCAGCCCCATCGGCCCAGGAGGCATCGGCGGATGGCGCCGTAGTTAAGGTCACCAATCTGGTGGCGGGTTACCTCCCCGGCGTGAACATCCTCAATGGCTGCAGCATCGAGGCGCGCAAGGGCGAGCTGATCGGCATCATCGGACCCAACGGTGCCGGCAAGTCTACGCTGCTGAAGGCCATGTTCGGCCTGGTGAAAGTCCATTCAGGATCCGTGATTGTGCGCGGGCAGGACATTACGGGGCTTAAAGCCAACAAGCTCGTCACGCAGGGCGTGGGCTTCGTGCCGCAGAACAACAACGTGTTCGCCACCCTCACCATCGAGGAGAACATGCAGATGGGCATGTTCCAGCGGCCCAAGGACTTCGCCGAGCGCTTCGACTTTGTCACCAGCCTGTTCCCTGAGCTCGGCAAACGCCGCGCCCAGCGTGCCGGCTCCCTGTCCGGCGGCGAGCGCCAGATGGTGGCGATGGGGCGTGCGCTGATGATGGAACCAGCCGTACTGCTGCTGGACGAACCGTCGGCAGGCCTCTCCCCCGTCAAGCAGGATGAGACCTTCCTGCGCGTCCACGAGATCAACCGGGCAGGCGTGTCCGTGATCATGGTGGAACAGAACGCCCGCCGCTGCCTGCAGATTTGCGACCGCGGCTACGTCCTGGACCAGGGCAAGGACGCGTACACGGGAACCGGCCGGGAACTCATGAAGGACCCGAAGGTCATCCAGCTGTACTTGGGAACGCTGGCCGACGAAGTCTAGGCGGCACACCCGAGGCAAGCAGAAGGGCCGTCACCGATGGCGGTGGCGGCCCTTCTGTATGCCGTTCTGCATGCCGTTCTGAGTGCCTGCCGCGCTCTGCTGCGTGCTCTCCGAATCCAGGCTGCACCGAAGTGGCGCCGATGTCCGGGGCACTTTCCGTGCGCAGCAGAAGGGTCCCCGTCCTGCAGGACGGGGACCCTTCTTTTCCAGCTGGAGAAGGCGGCTTACAGCTTGCCGAATTCTTCCTTGGACGGCGCGTACTTGTTGTCGTCCTGGTACTCGTAGATTCCGATGTAGGCCTCGGTGGGGTCACCCTTGTCCGAGAAGGTCACCGGGCCGGACTGGCCGTCGTAGTCGATGTCCTGGCCGTTGCGGAGAAGCGTGACGCAGGACGCGAAGTCGTTGCACTTCTCGCCGACTTCCGACACCGCCTTAAGCTGCTTGGCAATCTCGGTGCCCTTGGTGCTCTTGGCAGCCTCTGAAGCCAGCGCGATCAGGTTGACTGCGTCGTAGGACTCACCGGCGTAGCTGTAGTCCTTCAGGGCCGGATCGATGGCGAGGAGCTTCTTCTTGAAGTCCTCCTTCGCGAACGTTCCCGGGATGGTTCCCTGGGCGCCCTTCAGCGTTCCGGGCTTGAAGTCCTTGCTGTAGTCGGACGTGTTGCCGTCCACCATGAACAGCTGCGTGGGCTTGACGCCCTTGCCGGTCAGCAGCGGCACGATGCTCTTGGCCTGGTCAAAGGTGATGAGGGCAATGGCATCCGGCTTGGCGGCGATGACCTTGTCCACCTGGCTGCTGAACTGCGAATCGCCCTCGTTGAAGAGTTCCTCGGCCACAACCTGGCCACCCGCTGCTTCAAAGGCTTCCTTGACGTTCTTCTGCAGACCGGTGCCGTACGCATCGTTCAGGACGATCATGCCGACAGTCTGTGCGCCACACGTTGCCATGTAGTTGCCCAGTACCTTGCCCTGCAGTACGTCGGACGGAGCCGTGCGCCAGTAGAGGTCCTTGTCCTCCCACGTGGTGAAGTCCGGCGAGGTGTTGGCGGGCGAGAACTGCACCACGCCGGCACCGGTGATCTGGTTGATCACCGTCTTGGAAACACCGGAGGATGCCGCTCCGATAATGGCGCTGACGCCCTGGCCCAGCAGAGCCGTGGTGGACTGCGTTGCGATATCGGTCTTCGTGTCGCCGGAGTCGCGGTGGACCACCTGGACCGGCTTGCCCAGGACGCCGCCCGCGGCGTTGACTTCCTTGATGCCGAGATTCACACCGGCGATCTCAGGCGGGCCGAGGAACGCCAGCGACCCCGTTGTCGGCAGGAGCGATCCAATCTTCAGCGGCGTCGGCGTGGTGGTGGTCGAAGCCGGCACGGAACCGGTCTCTGTTGCGGTGCTCGTGGCTCCGGCAGTGGCACTGGGTGCGGGGCAGGCGATGCCGCCTGCCGCAGCTGTGGTTTCCGTCGAGCCCGGGGTGGGGCTGCCGCCACAGGCCGTAGCCAGAAGGGCGACGCCGATGCTAAGCGCGGTTAGCTTAGCGACTCGGGGCGCCGCCTGGGGGAGTGAAATCATTTGAGAGTCTCCTCGATCGAAAGGTGCGAACGGCCTTTGATGCGATTGGTCAGGTGTTCCTGAGTTAGTTTTCAAGCTAGTGCAATTTGAGCGTGAACATAAGTGAGTAAGGTCACATCCTTATAACACTCGTTGCATATGGGACACCCGCGCCAAAGGAGGAGAGAGAAGGGGAAAACAGACCATTCCGGCCGGTCAGGCCACGGCCGGCCTGGTCCGGCCAGTCAACTGTGTACCCCAGGTGGGACTCGAACCCACAACACGCGGATTTTAAGTCCGCTGCCTCTGCCAATTGGGCTACTGGGGCGCCCGGTCAATGCTATCGCTTTCCGCTAGCGCTTCCCGCCTTCGGCGGTACTTTCAATTGCAGAGAAGGGCTCTGCGTACCGGAAAGCCCCATGAACGCCGCCTGGCCACAGCGCGAGCGGCAGGAACTGGAAGGCGTCGCCCCAGAGCTTGTCGGGTGCCTCGATGCCCATCGAAGACGCCGGAACAAAGCCGAAGCGGGAATAGTAGTCCGTGCTGCCCAGCAGCGCGATGCCCCGCTCCCCCGCCGCGTTGGCCCGGATCACCGTTTCCCGCATCAGTGCTGAGCCTATGCCGAGGCGCTGCAGCCTGGGAGTGACTCCTATGGGTCCAAGACCCAGCAGCTCAAGCCCGTCCGCCCAAGCACGCGTGCTGATCGCGTGGCCTACGATTTCACCGTCGATTTCGGCGACGACACTGAGTTCCGGCAGGTATTCGTCGGAGTCAAAGAGGCGACGCAGGAGGTCCACCTCCACGGGTTCACCATCCACGGGCAGCCCGGTAACCGGTGACACGGAAAACGCCTCCGCCGTCAATCGGAGGATCGCCTCCCGGTCCTCCGGTTTCTCGCTCCGCAGCTTCACCTCACGCGCTGGTTCCTGATCGGCTGCGTGCGCGGCAGAGAGCTCGGCCAGCACCTCAAGGGCACGGGCGGAATCACCAACCGGCACCAGCAGGTGGTCATGATGGAAGCCCGCCAGCACATTGCAGCTGATCCTGGCGTCCGTCAGTGCCCTGCTCACCGCTGCCGTCAGGCCCACGGCCTCCAGCTCCGAGTGAACCTCAAGCGTGATCCAGCCGGCCACAAAGTCGTACTTCAGCCCCAGCGCATCCGCCTCCGCCCTGGGCAGCACAGCCGTCAGCCCTTCGGCCTCCCGCACTGCGGCCTCAATTCCCGGGGCAAGGGGCTTTCCGTGGGGCCAGAGCACGTACACGTACTCGCCGCTTCGGAGCACCGGATGCATGGTGGCCAGGAGCGTCTGGAGATTCGTTTCACCGGTCATGCAGCCAGTCTAGACATACCGACAACAGGCAGCCGGGACACCCGGGGCGGAACCAGGCCGGACAACAGCAGCCCAAACAACGAAGCGGCCGCTCCCGGAAGGGAACGGCCGCCGTCGTTATTTACTGGCTCTTACTTGGCTTTCGCCGCAACAGGATCCTTGGAACTCTTTTCGGCGACGGCGGGCTTCGCTTCCGGCGGTGCAACCGGAGCGGCAGCCGGCTTGGGCGCCGGTGTGGCAGCCGCAACGAAGGCGCCGCGGGGGTTGTCGAGGTCTTCCAGCTGCGTGGTGTCGCGGCCCATGAAGAAGCTCAGGATCCACCCGAAGATCACGCGGATCTTGCGCTCAACGGTGGGGATGGCCATGCCGTGGTAGCCGCGGTGTGCCAGCCACGCGAGGCCGCCCTTGAGTCCGATGCGGCCCAGGAGGTTGATGTTGGCAACACCCTTCCACTCGCCGAAGCCAGCCACTGCACCAAGGTTCTTGTGCTTGTAGTCGGTCAGCGGCTTTTCCCAGCGGGAAGCCCACAGGTTCTTGGCAAGGCGCTTGGCCTGGCGCAGCGCGTGCTGAGCGTTGGGGACGCAGGTGCCGTCCGGAAGGCCGCCACCGGTGAGGTCGGGCACGGCGGCGATGTCGCCGGCTGCCCAGGCGTTCTCGATGATGCCTTCGTCGCCGGCGATGCGCAGGTCGGGAAGGACGCGGACACGACCGCGAGGCTCGAGCGGGAAGTCGGTGGAGCGGATCATCGGGTTTGCCTGCACGCCGGCAGTCCACACCAGCGTGTCCGACTCGAATTCCTGGGCCAGGGACTTGTCCGGCAGATTGATGAGCTTGAGCGAGCCCTCGGCGCTTTCAAGGGAGGTGTTCAGCAGCACCTCAATGCCGCGGCTGCGGAGGTGCTCCACTACCCAGACTGCCTGCTTCTCGGTGACCTCGGGCATGATGCGGCCCATGGCCTCGACGAGGACGAAGCGGACTTCCTCCTGCTTGACGCGGGGGTTGTTCTTGACGGCCGCGCGGGCGAGGTCTTCCATTTCGGTGATGCACTCGATGCCGGCGAAGCCGCCGCCGACAACCACGAAGGTCAGGGCGCGGGCGCGGGCAACGGGGTCCGTCATGGTGGACCCGAGTTCGATGCGTTCGAGGACCTTGTTGCGCAGCGCAACGGCCTCCTCGATGGTCTTCAGGCCGATCCCCTTGTCCGCCAGGCCCTTGATGGGGAACGTGCGGGTGATGGCACCTGCGGCCACCACGACGTCGAAGTAGGGCACCTCGAAGTTTTCGCCGCCGTCGGCCGGGGCAACCACGGCCGTGCGGTTGGCGTGGTCGATCGACGTGACGCGGCCCTGGATGAGCTCGGTCTGCTTGAGGTGCTGGCGGTGGGAGACCACGGCATGGCGCGCCTCGATGTTGCCGCCGGCAACTTCGGGCAGGAAAGGCTGGTAGGTCATGTAAGGCAGCGGATCGACGACGGTGACGATGCCACCGGCGTTCGCGATCTTCTTCTGCAGTTTGAGTGCTACGTACAGGCCGACGTACCCGCCGCCGACGACGAGTACCCGGGGACGGTCCTGGAGCTGAGGGGTGGTTGCCATGAATCCAGAATACAGTAGTTTGTGAAAATCTTCACTAACTGCCCGGGCCGCCGGAATCCACCTTGTTCAGCACCCCGGTTTCGGGGTCCTCGGCGCTGTCGCCGGACGCCCGGTACGCGCGGCCCAGCTGTATGGCGCCGGCCGCGATGATGGCAATGAAGAGGCCACCAAAACCGATGACGACGGCGGCAGGAAGCGCGCTGTCCAGCTGCGACGGCGGCTCCGCGACCGGTACCGTGGCCCGGGGCAGGGTGGGCTGTGCCGCCGCAGACTCGGCAGGCGCAGCCGCCGGGGGCGTGGGGGTAGCGAAGTTGCCGCGGCGGTGGACACGGATCCAGTCCGAGATCGACCCGAGCGGGTTGATCTTGGTCTCCGCGACATCGTCCTTCAGCGCGGCCTCGGCGTCCAGCACGCCGAAACCGTACAGCGGATCCTTACCGGGTGCCCCGGCGTCCTTGGCCGTGGAAACGATCCGGTTGATAACCTGCTCGGCGCTCATCTCCGGCCACCTGGAGCGGATGAGGGCTGCCACGCCGGAGACGATCGGTGTGGCGCCCGACGTGCCGGCCCATTCCGCGTAGCTTCCGCCGGGAAGCCCGCCAGCGAGCTTTTCAGCCGGCGCTGCCACCCCGATGCTGATGCCCTGCGATGAGGAGTCAACGCTGGCCTGCCCTTTGAGGTCCAGTCCGGCCACGGTGAGCACACCGGGGATGGTGGCGGGTGCACCCACCTGGACGTTGCCGCCGAGCCGGTTGCCGGCCGCGGCCACGATCACCACGTCTTTTTGCTCTGCGTACAGGAATGCCGCGTCCCAGGTCTGTGGCCACTCCGGGGACGTGCTGCCCAAGGAGATGTTGATCACTTTGGCCCCGTTGTCCACCGCCCAGCGGACAGCCTCGGGAATCTGGTCCTGGTCGGTCTTGCCGCCGGGATTCTCGGAGCCCAGCCATGTGGAGACCGCCAGGATCTCGGCTTCGGGGGCAACGCCGATGATGCCGTCGGACCTGGTCTTCGAAGCTGACGGTATCGGCGACGGCTTGGCGCTGGCCGTGGACTTCTTGGGCGGCGCCTCGTGGCCCCGTCCCGCCAGCATGGTGGCCACCAGCGTGCCGTGCTCGGGCTTGGCGCCGATGCTTTTCTGCCCGTCCGGTGTTCCCGCCCCCGAGACGTCATGGCCGCCGGCAATGGCGCCCTTGAGGTCCGGGTGGTTGCCGTCCACGCCGCTGTCGATGACAGCGACCTTCACGTCGGCGCCTTTGGAGATCTCCCAGGCCTTAGTGATGCCGGCTTCCTTGAGCCAGTATTCCTTGTCTCGCCAGGTGTCGGCCTGCGCTGCGGGGGCTGTTGCTATTGCTGCTGCAGCGACGCCGCCGGCCAGCGCCGCCGACAGCAGAGCCGAGACCGTCCGGCGGAACCGGGCTGTTGCTCTGGTCATTCACGATCCAATACTCGGTGGGCTGGTGCCTCGTTAGCTGACACTCAGGGCAATTCCGTCAAGAATATCGTGTTCGCTGGCGGTGGCCGTAATGACCTCTCCTGCGGTAAGCTCGCGCATCCTGGTGAGGATGCGCCGCCAGACCAGGGCACCGGCGCCGATTACATCGACGCGGCCGGGGTGCATGTAGGGCAGCGCTGCCCGCTGCGCCCGGGTCATGCCGAGCAGGCTGCTGGCTGCCTCCTCGATGGCTCCAATGGACAGCTCGGCGCCGTGGATGGCGGCCGGCAGGTACTCCGGCAGCTGCAGCGCATGCGCCGTGATCGTGGTAACGGAGCCGGCAACGCCGACGACGGCGGTGCTGCGTTCCAGCGGAACGGACAGTCCCGCTTCGGCGATCGCGGCGTCGACGTCAGCCTCCGCGGCGGCGATCTGTTCAGCGGTGGGGGGATCGCTTGTGAGGTGGCGTTCGGTCAGCCGGACGCAGCCGATGTCCACTGACTTCGCGGCGATCACGCCGTTCTGGTCCCCCAGGACGAATTCCGTGCTCCCGCCGCCCAGGTCCACCACGAGTACGCGGTCAGCACCGGACATCGGCAGCACGCTGCTGGCCCCGGCGAATGACAGTGCCGCTTCCTCGTCGCCTGAAATCACTTCCGGCTCCACGCCGAGGAGGCCGCGGATGCCGCCCACGAAGACCTGGCGGTTGCGGGCATCACGGGTGGCGGACGTTGCCACGAAGCGGACTTTCTCAGCCCGGTACTCGCGGATCGTCTCGGCGTAGTCCGCGGCGGCCGCGAAGGTACGCTCCAGGGCTTCGGGAGCCAGCTCGCCCGTGGCGTCCACACCCTGGCCCAGCCGCACAACGCGCATTTCCCGCACGATGTCGGTGAGTTTTGTCGGGCCGTTGCCGCGGTCGATGTCGGCGATCAGCAGGCGGATGGAATTGGTTCCGCAGTCAATGGCTGCAACCCTGGTCATTCGCTGGTCTCCTTCCTGGACTTCCGCACCGGAGCCGGCCGCCCCACGATGGCCGGCAGGCCCTGCGGCCCGTGCCGGCTAAGATCCCTGGACGGAGCTTCGCCCTCGGTGTCCCACGCGCCGTCGCAGTAGCAGCGGTCGGCGGTCCACCACTCGCCGATGGCCGCAATGGCTTCGTCGCCGAGAGGATTCACGCCGTGGCCGGCAGCGAGCGAGTGCCCCACGAGCACATGAAGGCACTTGACCCGGGCTGGCATCCCACCGGCGGAGACGCCGTCGATTTCGGGGACTTCGCCGATGCCGGACCGGCCCCCTATCTCGGCGCGGGCCAGCAGGTATGCCTCATGGGCGGAACGGTACGCCGCCGCCAGCGGTTCGTCCGCGGCGAGGCGGTCGTTCATCTCATTCATGAGACCGGCTGCCTCAAGCCGTGACACGGCGGAGGTGATTACCGGATGCGTCAGGTAGAACGTGGTGGGGAACGGCGTCCCGTTGCTCAGCCGCGGAGCCGTGGCCGCCACGAGGGGGTTGCCGCACACGCAGCGCGCCGGGATCTCCACGACGTCACGGACCGGCCGGCCCAGCTGGCGGCTCAGCACCTCCAGGTCGCGTGCCGACGGGCGTCGGGATTCCTCCGGCGCAGGTGCCGTGTTGTCGTCCACTGGCGCGGCCGTCCTTCCTGCCCGGATGTGGCTGTTCCAAAGGTGTCTGGGACAGTCCTGCGGCGGGCGCCGCTTAGTCTGTTGCCGAACGCCGGATGGATTCCCACAGGGAATCCACCCACGGCAGGTTGGCGGGGTCTTTTGCTGCTGCACCGGGCGGGCCGGCTGACTCGCCGGCCGGCAGGTCACTTCCGAACACCCAGTAGCCGGTCTCACCCGGCATAACCATGTTAATGCGGTCGCGGGCCTGCTGCTTGACGTAGTTCGGATCCTGCCAGCGTGAGACCTGCCTCTTGAGGTCGTCCTGGTCTGCCTTGCTGGCGGCGATGTCTGCTTCGAGGGCGGCGATTTCGGCCCGCTTGTCAATGAAGATCTTCACCGTGGGAGCCAGCATGATGGTGATGGCAATCATGACGACGGCCAGTGCCAGCATGCGTCCCGAAAATGCTTTGGCGGGGATGGGGTCGAGGTTTTCATCGGCTCCCGAATCAGCCGACGCCGCGGACTTGCTGCCGTTCTTCCCTGGTTCCTTCGCGGAGCCGCTGCCGGACGCCGCTGCCTTCCCCACGGTAGCTGCGCTGCCCGCCGTTGCTGCCTTACCCGCGGCTGCCGTGCCGGCCGCACCCTTTTCCCCGGCCGCGGTGTTCCCCGTGCCCGCATCCCTGGCCGCCCCGACCGGCCGGTGGCCGCCGAAGTCCGCCTGGATGACATCCCCCCCTGCGGCATCTGTCTCGGGCTGCCGGGTGGCTGGGGTCACCCGGGGAACTTTGGGACGGCGGGTAGCCATGACACTCCTGTAAACGCGGGACGCTGGCCTGAGGCGCTGGACGGCTCGACACTGGTTGGGCTGGATTCTATTTGAGCTGCATTATGGGCCGCGCCACCATGCTTTCAAATGCGGGCTCCCCTAAAAGCGAGCTCCCTTAAAACCGTGCGGCCTTAAACAAAACCGGTGGCTACGGTCTTTCCACCATAGCCACCGGTCAGTTGTTATTCCGGCTATTAGCCCTTGAAACGCGGGAAGGCGCTGCGGCCGGCGTAGCGTGCGGCGTCGTCGAGTTCCTCTTCAATGCGCAGCAGCTGGTTGTACTTGGCAACGCGCTCGGAGCGGGCCGGGGCACCGGTCTTGATCTGGCCGGCGTTGGTCGCGACGGAAATGTCGGCGATGGTGGTGTCCTCGGTCTCGCCGGAGCGGTGCGAGGTGATGGTGGTGTAGCCGGAGCGCTGTGCCAGGGACACGGCGTCCAGGGTTTCGGTCAGCGAGCCGATCTGGTTGACCTTGACCAGCAGGGAGTTGGCCGTGGCGGCGTCGATGCCCTGCTGCAGGCGCTCGGGGTTGGTGACGAACAGGTCGTCGCCCACTAGCTGGACCTTGTCACCGATGGTGTCGGTGAGGATCTTCCAGCCCTCCCAGTCGTTCTCGTCCAGCGGGTCCTCGATGGACACCAGCGGGTAATCGGCAACGAGCTCGGCGTAGTAGGCGCTCATCTCGGCGGCGCTAAGGGCCTTGCCTTCGAACTGGTAGGCGCCATCCTTGTAGAACTCGGAGGAGGCGACGTCCAGAGCCAGGGCGATGTCCTTGCCCGGGGTGTAGCCGGCGTTGGTGATGGCTTCCTGGATGAGGTCCAGTGCAGCGCGGTTGGACGGCAGGTTCGGGGCGAAGCCACCCTCATCGCCAAGGCCCGTGGAGAGGCCCTTGGCCTGCAGTACCGACTTGAGGTTGTGGTAGACTTCAACGCCCCAGCGCAGGCCCTCGGAGAAGGTCTCGGCACCGATCGGGGCGATCATGAATTCCTGGATGTCGACGTCGGAGTCTGCGTGCGAGCCGCCGTTGAGGATGTTCATGAGCGGTACAGGCAGGACGTGGGCGTTCGGGCCGCCCAGGTACT
Organism: Arthrobacter sp. GQ119; assembly: GCF_059759125.1. Lineage (NCBI taxonomy): Bacteria > Bacillati > Actinomycetota > Actinomycetes > Micrococcales > Micrococcaceae > Arthrobacter > Arthrobacter sp. GQ119. The sequence goes on from NZ_JCAXEA010000001.1 coordinate 338,496, forward strand.
TGTACAGCGGCAGGTCAGCGGAGGCCGCGGCTGCGTTGGCGACGGCCAGGGAAACACCCAGGATGGCGTTTGCGCCGAGCTTGGCCTTGTTGGCGGTGCCGTCCAGGTCGATCATGGCCTGGTCGATGCTGCGCTGGTCCGTGGCGTCGAAGCCGGTCAGGGCCGGAGCGATCTGGTCGATGACGGCGTCAACGGCCTTCTGGACACCCTTGCCGAGGTAGCGTCCCTTGTCTCCGTCGCGGAGTTCGACGGCCTCGTGTTCGCCGGTGGAAGCACCGGAGGGAACTGCCGCACGGCCGATCTGGCCGTCGGACAGCAGAACTTCAACTTCTACGGTCGGGTTGCCACGGGAATCGAGGATCTCGCGGGCGTGGATGGCATCGATAAGCGCCATGAATATGCTCCTTATGGTGAAGCGATTTACTGGGAAACTAGCGGAAAGACTCGACGTCCTCGTCAGGGACTAGCGTAGTCGAGAGTGGTGAACGTTACGGAAACCTATCCAGCACACGGACGTCATGATCCCGGCGGAATCTGGTTCTGGTACTGGCGGACGGCGCCCCGGAGCGCCCGTTCGGCGTCGAAACCCTTACGGTGCGCAACCCCCACGAGGGCGAGAAGGAGCTCGCCGAGCTCCGCTTCGGTGGTGAAGGTTCCGGCAAGCTCAACCGGCGGACGGGCCGGCCCAACCGGGGCCTTGTGGTGCGCAGCGTGGGCCAGCCCTGCCCGGTCGGCCCGGTCCAGGGTCTTCTGCGCCCGGGCAAGGGCAGGCAGGGCTTCAGGGATGCCCTCAAAGTGGTTGGCCCGATCGGGCTTTTCGGCCTTCTTGACGGCGTCCCACTTGAGCACAATCTCCTCGACGGTGGCCGGGAACGTGTCCTGCAGGGAGCCGTCCGGCCGGAACACGTGGGGGTTGCGGCGGATCATCTTGGCGGTGATGCCCCTGACGACGTCGGTGAACGCGAAGGTGCCGCGCTCTTCGGCCAGCCGGGAGTGCAGCACGACCTGGAGCAGCACGTCCCCCAGTTCGCCTTTCAGTTCCGCTTCGTCTGCACCTGTCTCGATCGTCTCGGCGACCTCGTAGGCCTCCTCGAGGAGGTACTCCACGAGCGAGGCGTGGGTGAGGGCGCCCATCCAGGGACAGTGCTCACGCAGAGCGGCGACCACCCGCAGCAGCTCCCCCACCCCGTCGGGCGAGTCCTTAGCCAAGGTTCGCGTAGGCGTCGTTGATGTACTCCACCAGGGCTTCCCTTTCCTCGAGCGGGAGGAAGGAGGCCTCGGCTGCGTTGAGAGTGAGTTCCAGCAGGTCATCGAGGTCGTAGTCGAAGGTTTCCACCAGGAGCTCGAACTCGTCCGTGAGGGTCACTCCGCTCATGAGGCGGTTGTCCGTGTTGATGGTCACGTTGAAGCCCAGCTGGTAGAGCATGTCCAGCGGGTGGCTCTCGATGCCTTCGCCGAACCCGGCCACAGCACCGGTCTGCAGGTTGGAGGAGGGGCAGATTTCGAGCGGGATGCCGCGGTCCCGGACCCAGCTGGAGAGGTTGCCGAGGGTTACCAGCCCGATGTTGTCATCGTCTTCACCGGTGTCGTCGGTCTCGTCGAATTCCACCATGATGTCCTCGGCGATGCGGACGCCGTGGCCCAGGCGCAGGGCGCGGCCGTCCACCAGGGCCGACTGGATGCTGTCCAGGCCGGCGGCCTCTCCCGCATGGACGGTCGCGGGGAAGTTGTTTTCAGCCAGGTAGGTGAAGGCATCGCGGAAGCGCGACGGCAGGAAGCCGTCTTCGGCGCCGGCGATGTCAAAGCCGACGGCGCCCTTGTCGCGGTGGCGGACGGCGAGTTCCGCAATCTCGCGGCCACGGTCGGCGTGGCGCATGGCGGTGATGAGCTGGCCCACCTGGATTTCGCGGCCGCTCTCGGACACGGCGTCCACGCCCGCTTCGAGGCCTTCCTGGACGGCCTCCACCGCTTCATCCAGGGTCAGGCCCTGCTGGAGGTGCTGTTCCGGTGCCCAGCGGACCTCTCCGTAGACCACGCCGTCATCGGCGAGGTCTTCGACGAACTCCTTGGCCACACGGAACAGGCCTTCCTTCGTCTGCATCACGGCGACCGTGTGGTCGAAGGTCTCGAGGTAGCGCACGAGGGAGCCGGAGTTCGCGGACTCCCGGAACCACTCCCCCAGTGCGGCAGGGTCCGTTGAGGGAAGGGTGTGGCCAGCAGCCTCCGCCAGCTCAATGATGGTGGCGGGGCGCAGGCCCCCGTCCAGATGGTCGTGAAGGGATACCTTGGGAAGGCTCTTCAGGTCGAAGTCAAGGGCAGGGGCGGCGTCAACGATTGGCTCAGTCACATGCCAACTGTAGGGTTGGACGGCGTGCAACGCCAACGGCCCGGCCGTATTTGGGCCGGAGTCAGCGACCTGCGTCAATGGCCAGCGTCAGCGGCCCGGCTCCGCATCCGCGGTAAGGGCAACAGGCAGCGCGGCGGTGAGGCGATCGGCGTCGGCGCCCTGCGGCTCCGGGACAACGTCGTTGCGTCCGAGCCGCTTATGCCACCAGCGCAGCAGGTGGTCAATGACTATTCCCAGGATGACGGCGAAGACCACCGCGATGCCGGCTCCGAGCAGCGGGTTGTGGTGCAGCAATGGAAATGAGCTGGCCACAATACCGATGCCGATCGAATATCCCACCCACGTCACACACGCGAACGCGTCCAGCAGGAAGAACCTGCGGCGCGGGAAGCCCGTGGTTCCGGCGACGTAATTGACCGCCACGCGACCCCATGGGATGTAGCGTGCCGTGAAAATCAGCACCGCCCCGCGTTTCTCCAGTTCATAGCGTGCCCAGGCAAAGGCCTTCTGGACCTTCGGGCGGCGCATCCATTTCCAGCGGTTCAGACCGATCTTCCGGCCAAGAAGGTACGCCATGTTGTCGCCGGCCATCGCACCCGCAAGTGCAGTCAGCCCCAGGATCCAGAGATTGGGCTCTCCGCTGTGCCGGGAGAAGGCCGCCAAAGCGACGATGAGCGTCTCGCTGGGCACGACCATGGCGAAGCCGTCAACGAAGAAAAACAAAAGCAGAATGGGATAAATCCACCATTGACCCGCTGCATGGAGCACGGCCTCATTTATAAACTCCACGCGGGTGTTGCTCCTCGACAATGACAAGAACTGAGAGTGACGTAAATCGCTCTTCAGTGTCGCATGGCGGGAGAATATCCGCTATGCCCCTTTCAGGAAAATCACTCTTCCGCTAATGGCTCGGGAATTCTTCCGCGCAGCTTGGTGATAACGATGTCCACGATGATGCCCAGCACGATCGCGCAGACAATCGCGATTGCGGCCCCGAGCAGGTGGTTTTCCTCGAACCACTGGCCGAAAAACAACCCGATGGCCACCGAGTAGCTGGCCCACAGTGACGCGGACAGCAGCGTCAGTCCGACGAAGCGGGCGCGGGAGTAGTGCGTGGCCCCGGCTGTCAGGTTGACCGCCACGCGGCCGATCGGAACGAACCGCGCCACGAGGATCAGCGACGCGGGCCGCTTCCGGAGTTCGCGCCCGGCCCACCGGAATGCCCGCTGCATGCGCGGTCCCCGCATCCAGCGCCAGCGCTGGATGCCCACGCCCCGGCCGATGAGGTACGCGGTGTTGTCCCCGGTGAAGGCGCCCAGCGCCGCGATCGCCATAAGGAGCCATGGATTGGGGACATCCGCCGTCGCCGCGACGGCGGCCAGCCCGACCACCACGGATTCGCTCGGGATGGGCGGGAAGAATCCGTCAATGAAGCAGCAAGCCAGGACAATGAACAGGACCCAGGGCTGCCCCGCGGCCGCGAGGATGAAGTCGTTGATGGCCTGCACGGCGCTACGCGATGCGGTCGATGATGAGCTGCTGTGCCGGACGCGACCCCTCCGGAGCAATCGTGAATGCTTCCTCGAGTGATTCTTTGGCGCGGGCAAACTTGTCCGGGGTGTCCGTCAGCAGGGTCATGAGCGGCTCCCCCGCCCGCACAACCGCCCCCGGCTTCGCATGCACACGGACGCCTGCGCCTGCCTGCACCGTGTCCTCCTTCCGTGCACGGCCCGCCCCGAGGCGCCAGGCCGCAACGCCCACAGCCAAAGCGTCCAGCTCCACGAGGACACCGTCCGCCGGGGCGTAGATGGTCTCCGACTCCTTCGCCACGGGCAGCTTCGCCCTCGGGTCCCCGCCCTGGGCTGCAATCATCCGGTTCCAGACGTCCATTGCGCGGCCATCCTTGAGCGCCGCGGCAGGGTCGGCGCCGTTGACCCCGGCACACGCCAGCATCTCCTCCGCCAGCCGGACGGTCAGTTCGACGACGTCTTCCGGGCCGCCGCCGGCCAGCACCTCCACAGACTCCTCCACCTCGATGGCGTTGCCCGCGGTCAGGCCAAGGGGGGTGTTCATGTTGGTCAGGAGGGCAACCGTGTTCACCCCCGCGTCCTTGCCCAGGGCCACCATCGTCTCTGCCAGGTCGCGGGCGCGGGCCTCGTCCTTCATGAAGGCGCCACTGCCCACCTTGACGTCGAGCACCAGGGAGCCCGTGCCTTCGGCGATCTTCTTGCTCATGATGGACGAGGCGATCAGCGGGATGGCTTCAACGGTTCCGGTGACGTCCCGGAGTGCATACAGCTTCTTGTCGGCGGGGGCCAGGCCCGCTCCGGCGGCGCAAATGACTGCGCCGACGTCCTGGAGCTGTGCCAGCATTTCCTCGTTGCTCAATGCGGCGCGCCAGCCCGGGATTGACTCCAGCTTGTCCAGCGTTCCGCCCGTGTGCCCGAGCCCGCGGCCGGAGAGCTGGGGCACGGCCACTCCGAACACCGCCACGAGGGGCGCCAACGGAAGGGTGATCTTGTCCCCCACACCGCCGGTGGAGTGTTTGTCGCTCGTGGCCTTCACCCCGCCGTCGGGGCGCCGGAGGCTGGAGAAGTCCATCCGCTCACCCGAGGCGATCATGGCGGCGGTCCAGCGGGAAATCTCGGACCGGTCCATGCCGTTGAGCAGGATGGCCATGTTCAGCGCGGCCATCTGCTCGTCGGCGATGACACCCCGCGTGTAGGCGTCGATGGTCCAGTCGATCTGTTCGGGGCTCAGGACACCCTTGTCACGTTTAGTTCGAATGACGTCGACGGCGTCGAACGGCTCGCTCTTCTGGGTCACCGGGTTTCCTCCAGGTGTTGGGGGCCAAATGCGTCAGGCAGCACCTGGTCCATGGTTTTGATTCCGTGCGTGGTCATGAGTTCCATGCCGGGTGCCCGGAATTCGTACAGCAGTTGGCGGCAGCGCCCGCACGGCATGAGTACGTTGCCGCCGCCGTCGACGCAATAGAACGCCCGCAGGAGTCCGCCGCCTGTCATCCGGAGATTGCCCACCAGCGCGCACTCCGCGCACAGCGTCAGGCCGTAGCTGGCGTTCTCCACGTTACAGCCACTCACGATTCGTCCGTCCGCGGTGAGCGCAGCCGCCCCCACCGGGAACTTCGAGTAGGGGGCGTAGGCGTTCTTCATGGCACTGACGGCGGCCGCCTCCAGGGCCGGCCAGTCGACGTCGGATTGGCCGGCCACAGCTCGCGGCGGCGCCGGAATTTCTTCCATGGCCGTCAGCCCTTGACGTACGGAATGCCGCTGGCGGCCGGGGGACGCGACCTGCCGACGAGGCCCGCCACCGCCAGGACCGTCACCAGATAAGGCAGCATGGCCATGAACTGGCTGGGCACCGGGGTTCCGATGATGGTCACGATGCTTTGCAGGTTGTCCGCGAAACCGAACAGCAGCGCGGCGAAGAACGCACCGATGGGGTTCCAGCGCCCGAAGATCAGGGCAGCAAGTGCGATGAAGCCGCGCCCGCCGGAGATCTCCTTGGTGAAACTGTCGATCGCCACCAGCGTGAAGAATGAGCCGCCGATCCCGGCAACGGCGCCGCCAAGCGTGACATTCCAGAAGCGTGTGGCGTTCACCTTGATGCCCATCGTGTCCGCGGCCTGCGGGTGCTCACCGACTGCGCGGACCCGCAGGCCCCACCTGGTCTTGTACAGCCCGATCCACACCACGATTACCGCGATGTACATGAGGTAGCCGACCAAGGACTGTTTGAACAGGATGGGCCCGAGCACCGGGATGCTGGACAGCACGGGGATGTCGATGATGGGCAGCCTCCCCGGGGAATTGAACGCTGCCTTGTCGGCCTGCATCACGGTGCTGAACAGGAAGCCTGTCAGGCCCGAGACCAGCACGTTCAGGACCACGCCCACAATGATCTGGTTGACAAGGTATTTGATGCTGAACAGCGCCAGGACCATGGAGACGACGGCGCCCGCCACCGCAGCCGCCAGCAGCCCGATGAAGGGATTCCCGGTCATCGTGGCCACCATGGCCGCCGTAAAGGCGCCTCCCAGCAGCTGGCCCTCGATGGCGATGTTGATAACACCCACCCGTTCGCACAGCACGCCCGAGAGCGAGCCGAACACGAGCGGCACCGCCAGTGTCACCGAACCGGCGATCAGGCCGGCGAGGGAGATGCTCGGCGTGCGGGCACCGCCAACAACCCAGATGAGGAAGGCGGCCACGAAGAGCACGATGAACGCGACGGGCAACCAGCGGGGCGCGGCCTGGTCCCTGGTCTTGAGGTACACGGCGTACGCCGCCAGGCCCAGCATCAGGACCGACAGGACGATGCCGCCCATGAACCCCGGGACCTCCAGGGCCGGGAGCTGGAAGAAGTCCCCGCTGGAGGAGAGACCGAAACGCGCGGTCTGGTTGGGTCCCATGAGGCCGAAGAAGATCAGGGCCAGGACCCCGAACATGGTCAGCAGGACGGGGGTCTTCCAGGTGACCGGCTTCGCCGACCTTGCCGATTGGCGCCCGTCAGCGGGCTGAGAGGTTCCCGGCTCCCCTTTTCCCGGCCGGGGCGACGTTGCTGTTGTGCTCATGCTGCACCTCCGGTGGTTGCCGCCTTGGACTTCGCTGCGGTTGGCTGCTTCTTGCGCCGCGGATTCAGCCCGAAGACCGCCCGCACCAGCGGCGGAGCCGCTATGAACAGCACAATCAGCGACTGGACCACGAGCACGATGTCGATCGGGGTTCCGGTCTGGATCTGCATCTGCACGGCTCCGGCGCGGAAGGCGCCGAACAGCAGGCCGGCCGCAAAGGTTCCCCACGGCGTCGAACGTCCCAGCAGTGCCACGGTGATGGCGTCAAAACCGTAGGTGGCCGCGACGCCGTCCGTGAGGACCTTCTCCGTACCGGCAACCTGCGCCACGCCGGACAGGCCGGCGAGGCCGCCGGCGATGGCCATGGCCAGGACCGTCGAGCGGGACACGTTGATACCTGCGGTCTGTGCCGCCTTCGGGTTGGCCCCGACAGCACGGAACTCAAATCCCACAGTGGAACGGTTGAGGAGCCACCACACGAAAACCGTGGTGGCGATGGCCAGCAGGAAGCCGAGGTGGAGCCGGTACTGGCTGCCGAGAATCTGCGGGTACACCGCGCTGGGGTCCAGGATCGGGGAAATCGGGTTGGACTCCCCCGGCCGCTGGAACGCCGGCGTGTTGAGCAGATACCTCAACAGGTACAGGGCTATGTAGTTGAACATGATGGTGAGAATGACCTCATGGGCTCCGGTCCGGGCCTTAAGGTACCCCACCAGGCCGCCCCAGAAGGCCCCGCCGATGATTCCGGCCACGAGGACCAGCAGAAGGTGCAGGCCCACGGGGAGATGCAGGGCGAACCCCGCCCACGCTGCAAGAATGCCGGCCATGATGATCTGGCCCTGGGCGCCGATGTTGAACAGTCCGGCCCGGAAGGCCAGGGCAACACCGAGGCCGGCGGTGATCAGCGGCGTGGCGATGGTGAGCGTTTCCAGCAGCGGGGCGAACTGCCCGCCGATTCCCGCACCGCGGGGGTTGAACACGGAGCCTTGGAACAGCGCCACGTAGGACCGGGTGGCCGCATTCCAGACCGCGGACAGGAAGTCGGTGGGGCGGGCCAGCAGGTATGTGGCCGTGGTACCCACCTGCTTGTCCGTGAACGCGATCAATAGTCCGCCGAGAATCAACGCGAGCAGCACGGCAAGGAGGGACACCATGCCACTTCCAGTGAAGATCCTGCGCGCCAGGGTTTCCGGGCCACCCGGAATCTTGCCGCTCTGGGCCGTTGCCGGCACCGCCGAGGGTTCCATGGCTCCGCCGGCCGTGTCCAGCGACACCACTGCTGCGGTTTCCTCGTCAGCGGGCTTCGGCAGGTGGTGCTGGTCGGGGTGCTTGCCGGGGTGTTTGTCGGCACCGGGGCCTGCGGGGTTGCCGCCAGGGTCTTGCGGCTGGTTCTGGTCAGTCAAGGTCGCCTCCTTCGGCGTGGGAGGGGGACGCCGGTTCCTGCCCGCTGCGCGGTTCCTGCCTGCTGTGCGGTTCCTGCCCGCTGCGCGGTTCCTGCCTGCTCTGCGGGGCGGCGGGGTGATGGGTGGCATCAGCGTGGGCCTCGTCGGGTGAAAGCCCTGCCATCATGAGGCCCAGGACGTCGCGGCCCGTTCCGGCGGGCACGATGCCCACGAGTTTGCCCTTGTAGAGCACGGCGATGCGGTCGGCGAGTTCCATCACCTCGTCCAGTTCCGTGGAGACGATCATCACCGGGGTACCCGCGTCCCGTTCCGCCACGATGCGGCGGTGCAGGAACTCGATGGAGCCGACGTCGACACCGCGGGTGGGCTGCGAGGCAATGAACAGCCGCAGCGGCCGCGAGAGCTCCCGGGCCATCACCACTTTCTGCTGGTTGCCGCCAGAAAGCGTTCCGGCCGCCGCGGCCGCCGAGGGCGCGCGGACGTCGAATTCGCCGATTCTCGAGTTGGCGTTCTCCAAGACTTTGGCCGGGCTCATGCTGATGCCCTTGGCGAAGGGAGCCTTGTCGTAGAGGTCGAGCACCAGGTTTTCGGCTACGGAGAAGGTTCCCACCAGGCCGTCCACCTTGCGGTCTTCCGGGACAAAGCCGACGCCGGCGTGCAGCACTTCCTTGACGCTGCGGCCGAGGAGTTCCTTTCCGTCGAGCAGGATGGAGCCATGGACCCGCTCCTGCAGGCCCAGGATCGCCTCCGTGAGTTCGGTCTGGCCGTTGCCCTGGACGCCGGCGACGGCGAGGATCTCGCCCCGGGCGATGCTGAAGCTGATGCCGTCAACGGTGTGGTGGCCGTTCGGCGCGATGACGGTCAGGTCCTTGACCTCGAACGTGGTTTCCTGCGGCTTGGCCGGCGCCTTGTCCAGGGTGAGGCTCACCGCACGGCCCACCATCATCGAAGCCAGCTCCGTGGTGGCGGTGCCGGGCTCGGCGGTGCCCACCACCTTGCCGCGGCGTATCACCGTGATGATGTCCGAAATGGCTTTGACCTCGCGGAGCTTATGGGAAATGAAGACGATGGACGTGCCGCTCTCCTTGAGCTGGCGCATGATGTCCAGCAGTTCGTCGGTCTCCTGGGGCGTCAGCACCGCCGTGGGCTCATCCAGGATCAGTACTCTGGCGTTGCGCACGAGGGCCTTGATGATTTCCACGCGCTGCTGGACGCCCACCGGGAGGTCCTCCACGAGGGCGTCGGGGTCGACGTCGAATCCGTAACGGTCCGAGATCTCCCGGATCTTGCGGCGCGTGTCGTCAAGGTTCAGGAGCCCGCCCGCTTTGGTGGACTCGGCGCCGAGCGCTACGTTTTCAGCCACCGTGAACACTGGCACCAGCATGAAATGCTGGTGCACCATGCCAATGCCGGCCGCCATGGCATCTCCGGGGCCGCGGAAGCTAACTGGCGTGTCGTCGATGAGGATTTCACCGTCGGTGGGCTCGTACAGCCCGTACAGGACATTCATCAGGGTGGATTTTCCGGCCCCGTTTTCGCCCAGCAGACTGTGGATCTGTCCGGATTCAACAACCACGTCTATGTGATCATTGGCGAGCAGGGAGCCGAAGCGTTTGGTGATCCCCTTGAGTTCAAGTTTCAAAACTCTGACCAATCTCGTTGCGTCCGGAAGTGCAGGCCGGACGGGATATGTGGCTGCAGGACCAGCCTAGTGCCTGCAGTCATGGGTGGGCCGGACATCGCGCCACCAAAAGCGGCCCAACGAAAAGCGCCACCTCCCGTGCAGTCAATGACCATCCGGGCGGTGGCGCTATCGGAGGAAGTTACACCTTGGGGCTGGCGGCGGACTCAACCTTCAGCGTGCCGTCGACGATGTCCTTCTTGATCTGGTCCAGCTCGGTCTTGATGTCGGCGGGAACAGCCGAATCAAGGTCGTGGAAGGGGGCCAGCTGGACACCCTCATTCGCGAGCGTGCCAACATATGGCTCATTGCTGAATTTGCCGTCCTTGTCCTCTTTGACGACAGTCTCCACGGCAGAGCCCATCTGCTTCATGACAGACGTGAGCATGATGTCCTTGTATTCAGGGGCGGTAAGGAAGCCGTCGGAGTCGACCCAGATGAGCTTGACGTCCTTGCCTGCGGTCTTGGCTTCCTTCAGCGCCGCACCGGCGCCCTTGCCCACCGGGCCCGCAACGGGCATGACGATGTCCGCCCCCTGGTCCAGGAAGTTCTGGGTGAGCTGCTTACCCTTGTCCTGCTTTTCGAAGTCGCCGGTGAAGCTGCCGTCCTGCTTGGCCTTGTCCCAGCCGAGGAGCTTGACGTCCTTGCCCTTCTTCTCGTTGTAGTACTTCACGCCGTCGGCGTAGCCATCCATGAAGATGGTGACGGTGGGGATCTTGACGCCGCCGAACGTGGCAACAGTTCCGGTCTTCGAGGTGGCCCCGGCCAGGTAACCGGCCATGAATGCAGCCTGCGCCGTGTCATAGATGATGGGCTTGACGTTGGCAATCGGCTCGGGGTAGCCGAAGTCGATGATGGCGAAGTGGCTGTCCGGGTTGGCTTCGGCCTGCTTCTTGGTGGCGTCGCCGAGGAGGAAGCCCACAGTGACAGTAAGGTCGCAGCCCGCGGACACCATGGCGCGCAGGTTCGGATCGTAGTCGTTGTTGGTCTTGGACTCGACCTGGCGGACCTGGATGCCAAGATCCTTCTCCGCCTTCTTGAGCCCCTCGTAGGACGACTGGTTGAACGACTGGTCGTCGAATCCGCCGGAGTCAGACACGATGCAGCCGCTGTAGTCACTGGCCGTGGCCGTGGGGCTGCCTGCTTCGGGCGCAGGGCCGCAGCCGGTCAGCAGCAGGGCCGCCGCCCCAACGGAAGCCAGGCCGGCGACTGAACCGCGCTTAAGTGAACCGCGCTTGATGTTTGCAAGCATTGAGTTCTTCAAATTTCCTCCAGGAAGAAAGAGAGGGGCGCCACGACGGAGAGTCAATGAGTGTCCGTTTCTAATGCTCCACACTGAAATTCTGTTTTCACTGATGGTTTCGCAGCACTGCGCTAAAGCGCCTTATGCAAGCCACTGTAGTGGCCTGCACCACGCCCGAAAACCACATCCATGGCGGAAACTGAAGATTGTTGAGAACTTGTTACCTACGAGTAGGCCGGCGTCACGCTGGCCTCGGAGCCGGTCGGCAGCCCCGACAAACATAAGCGCGGGGCGGGGCTTAAGTGTCCGTTCGCGCGGCCGGGTCGAGGTCGCGGATGGTGCGGAGAGCCGCGGCGGTGAGCACCTGGATGCCGTAGCCGAGGGCGCGTTCGTCGACGATATAGTCGCCGCGGTGGAGGTCGTATTCTTCTCCGCCCGGCGTCTTCGTGCCCAGGCGCATCATGGCGCCAGGCAGCTCGGCGAGGAACCAGGCGAAGTCCTCCCCGCCCATCGACTGCGGGGTCAGGACCACGGCGCCTTCGCCGATCTCGGCCCGGGCCGCAGCCTCGATGAGGGCAGTCTCGTGCTCCGAGTTCACTACCGGGGGCACTCCGCGGGTGTGTTCCAGGTGCACGTCCACGCCGTAGTGCTCGGCCACCTGATGAACCACTTCGTCCAGGAGTTCGCCGGCGCTGTGCCAGGCGTCGCGGTCCAGGCACCGCATGGTCCCGGACATGTAGCCGGTTCCCGGAATCGCATTGGGCGCCGAGCCGGCGTTGATCTGGCCCCAGACAACGGACACGCCGCTGCGGACGTCCACGCGGCGGGAAAGCACTGCGGGCACATTCACCGCGATCTGGGCAAGCGCGAAGACGAGGTCCTCGGTGAGGTGCGGTCGCGAGGTGTGGCCGCCGCGTCCACTGAGTTCGATCTTGATGGTGTCCGAGGCGGAGGTGATGGCGCCGATGCGGGTGCCGATCTTTCCGACGTTGATCCGCGGGTCACAGTGCAGCGCCAGGATGCGCGGCACGCCTTCCAGGACACCCTGCTCGATGCATGAGTGGGCGCCGCCGGGCATGGTCTCCTCCGCCGGCTGGAAGATGATCCGGACCGTGGCGCCCAGCGGCGATTCCAGGTGCATGCGGTGCAGCACCAGGGCGATGCCCAGCATGGTGGTGGTGTGGACGTCGTGCCCGCAGGCGTGGGTCACACCGTGGTTCTTTGATGCGAAAGGCAGGCCCGTTTCTTCAATGATCGGCAGGGCGTCGATGTCGCCGCGCAGCGCGGTGGCGATGGGTCCCTCTCCGACGTCCACGGTGAGGCCGGTGCCGTCGAGGCGGCGCGGTTCCAGTCCGGCCTCGAGCAGGCGCTCCACGAGTTTGTCCGTGGTCCGGAACTCCTTGAAGGACAGCTCGGGGTGCGCATGCAGGTCCCGGCGGAAATCGATCAGTTCCGGCAGGAGCGGCTCGAGCCACGGCCCCACCAGCGCGGTGGGCTCAGCTTCAGTAGTGTAATTGCGCACACCACAACTCTAGCGAGGCGCGAAAGAATAACGGCATCGCCCTCGCCGCGTTACGGATTGCTAGAGAACGTCGGTGTCGCCTTTGGCCTTGAGGGCATCCACAGCCTGCTTCACCCGCTGGGAGTGCTGCTTGGTGGTGACCAGCAGCGCGTCCGGGGTATCCACAATGACCACGTCCTTGATCCCGATCAGCGCGATAACACGCTTGGTGTCCGAAACCACCACGCCGCTGGCGTTTTCGGTGAACACGCGCGCGCCCTCGCCGAGCACGGTGACCTCGTCCACTTCCTTGGCGCTGTTAAGCCGCCCCACCGAGGCGAAGTCACCGACGTCGTCCCAGCGGAAGGTTCCAGGCACGACGGCGACATCGCCGGCTGCCGCCGCGGGCTCGGCCACCGCGTAGTCGATGGCGATCTTGGGCAGGGTGGGCCATATGCGGGCGGTGACTTCGTCACGCTTCGGCGTGTCCCAGGCCTCGGCGATTTCCTGCAGGCCGTTAAACAGTTCGGGCTGGTTCGCTTCGAGGTGCTTGAGCATGAGGGAGACGGGCGCCACGAACATGCCGGCGTTCCAGACGTAGTCGCCGCTGTCCACGTACTGCTGGGCGACTTCCTCGTCCGGCTTTTCCACGAATTCCACCACTGCCTGCGCGCTCGGCGCGCCGGGGATGTGCAGGGAAGCGCCGGAGCGGATGTAGCCGAACCCCGTGGAGGGGTGGGTGGGCTTGATGCCGATCGTGACAATCTTGCCTGCCGCGGCGGTGTGAATCGCTTCCCGGACGGCGTCCTGGAAGACGTCATTGGGGCTGATCACGTGGTCGGCGGCAAACGATCCCATGATGATGTCCGGATCCCGCTGGTGCAGGATGGCTGCCGCGAGGCCGATGGCGGCGCCGGAATCCTTCGGCTCGCTTTCCAGCACGAGGTCGCCGTCCTGGACTTCGGGCAGCTGGCGGCAGACGGCCGCACGGTGCGCGTTTCCGGTGACAACGAGGACCCGGTTGCCCGCCAGGGGCTCAAGCCGGTCATAGGTGGCACGCAGAAGCGTGCTCCCCGAGCCGGTGAGGTCGTGAAGGAACTTGGGAGCTGCTGCGCGTGACAGAGGCCAGAGGCGGGTCCCCACCCCGCCCGCAGGAATCACAGCAATAAAACGGCTGAGAGGTGAATCCTGGCGTGTCACTTTGTCTTTACTCATCACGGGCTACTTTAGCTGACGACCCTCAAGGTGCGACCACGAAGGGCCCGCAGAATCAAATACAGGACTCTAAATGTGGCCTTCGTCTCAAAAAAAGGGCTGGAAAGCCTAAATTGAATAAGCTGTGAGCGAAGCCTAGATTTAGGCCTGAGCTACAAGTGCTCTCACAGCAGGCGTTCCCCCCGCATGGATCCCGTGCCAGCGCCGCTGTGTTGCAGGGAGGTTTATTCAGTGCCGACGAAACCAGCTGGCACCTTGTACCGCGGCCGTGAAGGCATGTGGTCCTGGGTAGGACACCGCATCACCGGTGTTGTGATCTTTTTCTTCTTGTTGGTCCATGTGCTGGACACCTCCCTCGTGAGGGTGTCGCCGGAGGCCTACACCGCGGTGATCGGTGCCTACAAGAACCCGCTGATGGCCCTGGGTGAAACGGGCCTTGTCGCAGCGATCGTATTCCACGCCTTCAACGGCCTGCGGATCATCGCCGTCGACTTCTGGAAGAAGGGCGCCAAGTACCAGCGCCAGATGCTGTGGGTTGTGCTCGGCCTCTGGATCGTCACGATGGTGGCCTTCTCCATCCGCCACCTGTCCCTCGCACTCGGAGGTCACTAAGCCATGACTGCAACACAGATTCAGTCCCCGCGCAGCGGCAAGATTTCCCCGCAGTACCGCCGCACCGGCAGTTCCCGCGGCAACTTCGAGATGCTGGCCTGGCTGTTCATGCGCCTCTCCGGCGTGGTGCTGGTTGTCCTGATCTTCGGGCACCTCTTCGTCAACCTGCTGGTGGGTGAGGGTATCCACGCCATCGACTTCGGCTTCGTTGCCGGCAAGTGGGCTGACCCGTTCTGGCAGTTCTGGGACCTCGCCATGCTCTGGCTGGCCATGCTGCACGGCACCAACGGCGTCCGCACCATCATCAATGACTACGCCGAGAAGGACTCCACCCGCTTCTGGCTGAAGATGGTCCTCTACACCGCCACCGCCGTCATCATCATCCTGGGCACCCTGGTGATCTTCACATTCAACCCGTGCCCGGTCGTCGACGGCGTCCAGCTCCCCGGTGGCTTCTGCCCCGCGTAGCGGACCGCGGCTGCCCGCCCCCTCCGGCGGGCTTCTGTTTGCGGAGCAGGCCACAGCCCGCCCGTTGTTTTATTGCGAATTTTGAGAGAAAGAGCGTCTGGTATGCAGGTCCATAAGTACGACGTCGTCATCGTCGGTGCCGGTGGCGCCGGGATGCGCGCCGCGATCGAATCCGGTCAGCGTGCGCGAACAGCAGTACTGACCAAGCTCTACCCCACCCGCTCCCACACGGGTGCGGCCCAGGGCGGTATGTGTGCAGCCCTGGCCAACGTCGAAGAAGACAACTGGGAATGGCACACCTTCGACACCATCAAGGGCGGCGACTACCTGGTTGACCAGGACGCCGCCGAAGTTATGGCCAAAGAAGCCATCGACGCCGTGCTGGACCTCGAGAAGATGGGTCTGCCGTTCAACCGCACGCCCGAGGGCCGGATCGACCAGCGCCGCTTCGGCGGCCACACCCGCGACCACGGCAAGGCTCCCGTCCGCCGTGCCTGCTACGCGGCCGACCGCACGGGCCACATGATCCTGCAGACGCTGTACCAAAACTGCGTCAAGCACAATGTCGAGTTCTACAACGAGTACTACGTCCTGGACCTGCTCACCGTCGAAGAGGACGCAGTGCGCGAGGACGGCACGCCGTACAAGCAGAAGCGCGTTGCCGGCGTCGTTTCCTACGACCTCGCCTCCGGCGAGCTGCACGTTTTCCAGGCCAAGTCCGTGGTGTTCGCCTCCGGCGGAGCGGGCAAGGTCTTCAAGACCACGTCCAACGCCCACACCCTCACGGGCGACGGCATGGGTATCGCCTTCCGCCGCGGCATTCCGCTGGAGGACATGGAGTTCTTCCAGTTCCACCCGACCGGCCTTGCCGGGCTGGGCATCCTGCTTTCCGAGGCCGCACGAGGCGAGGGCGCCATCCTGCGAAACTCCGAAGGTGAGCGCTTCATGGAGCGCTATGCCCCGACCATCAAGGACCTTGCCCCCCGCGACATCGTGGCCCGCTCCATGGCCAACGAAGTCCGCGAAGGGCGCGGCTGCGGCCCGAACAAGGACTACGTCCTCCTCGACCTGACGCACCTTGAGCCTGCGCACATCGACGCCAAGCTGCCGGACATCACCGAGTTCGCCCGCACGTACCTCGGCGTGGAGCCCTACACGGAGCCGGTTCCGGTCTTCCCCACGGCCCACTACGCCATGGGCGGCATCCCCACGAACATCAACACCGAGGTCCTCCAGGACAACGACACCGTGGTTCCGGGCCTCTACGCCGCCGGTGAGGTAGCCTGCGTTTCGGTCCACGGCTCCAACCGCCTTGGCACCAACTCGCTGCTGGACATCAACGTCTTCGGCAAGCGTGCCGGCATCGCCGCCGCAGAGTACGCCAAGACGGCCGGCTTCGTGGAGCTCCCGGAAGATCCGGAGGCCTACACAATTGAGCTCCTCAACATCGCCCGCAACGGCACCGGTGACGAGAAGGTGGCCCAGATCCGCAAGGAACTGCAGGACACCATGGACGCCAACATGCAGGTGTTCCGCACGGCTGACACGCTCAACCAGGTCCTCAGGGACATCGAGTCCTTCGAGGAGCGGTACACGCGCATCAACGTCCAGGACAAGGGCAAGCGCTTCAACCTTGACCTGCTGGAGGCCGTCGAGCTCGGGTTCCTGCTGGAACTGGCACGGGTCATGACGGTCGCAGCCCTGCACCGCGAGGAATCCCGCGGCGGCCACTTCCGCGAGGACTTCCCGGACCGCGACGACGAAAAATTCATGAAGCATTCCATGGCGTACAAAGAAGACCACGCACCGGCCGACGGTTCCGCGGAGGAGGCAATCGCCGGTGTTCGGCTTGCCACCAAGCCGGTTGTCTTTACGCGCTACGAGCCGATGGTGAGGAAGTACTAAAATGTCCGCTGAACTTGCTGAGCCAGCCTCCAAGATCGAACTGCCCGCGGGCGTCGGCGGCGGCGGGGAAATCCCCACGTTCGACATCACGCTCCGTGTGCGCCGCTACGACCCCGAGGTTTCCGCAGAAGCCCGCTGGGACGACTTCAAGCTGACCATGTACGGCACGGACCGCGTGCTGGACGCCCTGCACAAGATCAAGTGGGAAGTGGACGGCAGCGTCTCCTTCCGCCGGTCCTGCGCGCACGGTGTCTGCGGCTCCGACGCCATGCGCATCAACGGCCGCAACCGCCTTGCCTGCAAGACGCTGCTGAAGGACCTCGACACGTCCAAGCCCATCACGGTTGAACCCATCAAGGGCCTGCCGGTGGAGAAGGACCTGATCGTGGACATGGAGCCGTTCTTCCAGTCCTTCCGCGAAGTCATGCCGTTCCTGATCAACAAGGGCCACGAGCCCACCAAGGAGCGCCTGCAGTCCGCTGAAGACCGTGAGCGTTTCGACGACACCACCAAGTGCATTCTGTGCGCTGCGTGCACCTCGTCCTGCCCGGTGTTCTGGACCGACGGCCAGTACTTCGGCCCGGCCGCCATCGTGAATGCCCACCGCTTCATCTTCGATTCCCGCGATGATGCCGGTGACATGCGCCTGGAAATCCTGAACGACAAGGAAGGCGTGTGGCGCTGCCGCACCACCTTCAACTGCTCCGAAGCCTGCCCGCGCGGCATTCAGGTCACGCAGGCGATTGCCGAAGTCAAGCAGGCAATTCTCTCCCGCAAGATCTAGCACGCGTTTCGAACGGAAACAGCAGCCGACGGCGCCGCTCACCTGTGAGGTGTGTGGCGCCGTCGTCGTTTCACTCCAGACAGCCACTTACGAAAGGGGACGCGGTGTCCCGCTCCGAAAAAGTCAGTTTCGAAGGTTCCACCGGCGAATTGCTCTCCGGCATCGTCGACATGCCGGAAGGCCCTGTGAAGGGCTGGGGCGTGTTCTCGCACGGGTTCACCCTGGGCAAGGACAGCCCGTCCGCGTCCCGGATGTGCAAAGCGCTGGCGGATAACGACGTGGGCATGCTGCGCTTCGACAACCTGGGTCTCGGCGATTCCGCAGGATTCTGGTCCGAGGGCTCGTTCAGCCACAAGGTGGCGGACACGGTCAAGGCGGCCGAGTTCATGCGGGCCGAAGGGAAGCCGATTTCCCTGCTGGTGGGCCACTCCTTCGGCGGCGCCGCCGTGCTCGCTGCCGCCTCGGAGATTCCGGAGCTCGACGCCGTTGCCACCGTCGCCGCCCCGTTCTCACCCAAGCACGTGGCCCATGTCTTCGACGCCGCCCTGGACAAGATCTTGAGCGAAGGCAGCGCGGAGGTTGACCTCGGCGGCAAGCGCGTGGAGATCCGCCGGCACTTCGTCGAAGATCTCGAGAACGCCGACCTCACCGACTGCATCAAGCGGCTGCACAAGCCCCTGATGGTGCTGCACTCCCCCACCGACAACACCGTGGGCATCGAAAACGCCAGCAGCATCTTCCAGACCGCCCGCCACCCGCGGAACTTCGTGTCCCTCGAAGGCAGCGACCACCTGCTGACCGGCAAAGGCCAGGCGGCCAGGGCCGCGAAGATTATCGCGGCGTGGGCCGATCAGTACCTCGACGCCGGGCGGTAACCCCCGCCGGACGGGGACGTTCGACAGTGTGGTGCTTCTCGACGGGCGTTTTCCCGGGCTGCACCTGCCGTGGACCCCAGCCGGTGGGTTTCGCTGCCGGAGCCGCCTTCAGGTCCTCCTCGCGGATGGCCGCCCAGGCAGCCGCTATGAGATACACCTGGCTCACCAGGTTGAACCAGATAAGCAGCCCGATGATGATGGCAAATGGGGCCAGGATCGGATTCCGACCGGCGTTTGCCAGTAATTCCGTGCTGAAGATCTGAAGGACGGCGGTCCCCAGCGCCGCGAGGATGGTCCCTTCCAGCAGCGCCCGGCGGGACAGCTTGAGTCCTCCGGCGAACCGGAACATGATGAGCGCCGTAACCCAGCCCAGCAACAGCGGCACACCGATCTTGATCGACGTGGTCAGGGGCCAGGAGAGCAGCGGATCCAGCCGGAGTTGTCCGGCCACCCAGCCTGCTGCAGTACCGAAGACCAGCGACGCCCCTGCGCTGAGCACAAGAGCGATTCCGAGCAGCAGGAGGATTCCCGCGTCCTTGAGCATGAGGACCACAGGGTTCAGCTTCACTGGAGGCAGCTGATGTACGATGCGGAGGCCACCGCGCATCCCCGCTATCCAGCGGAGAGACGTCACGACTGTCACCGCGGCGGCGATAACTGCGGTCCAGCCGAGTCCGTCAGGGTTCAGCAGTTCCTCCGGGGCCACCAGTCCTTCCCGGCCCTCGGTTTTCAACAGTCCCGGCGCAGCTGCCGATACACTGCTGACGATTTGGTCCAAAAGTGCTGGTTGGCCGCGAAGCAAGAGTCCGGCAACGGAAAATCCGGTGGTGAGCAGACCGGTGATGGAAAAGAACATGTTGAAGCCAATGCCGGCGCTGAGCAGCGGTCCGCGCTGAAGATTGTAATGCTGCCAGGCACGCATGGGCCGGAAGGCGTTCAGCCCGGCGAGCAGCCACTGGACCAGGGCCAGGAGCTGCGGCACGGGTCCCTTACCCGACCCGCGGACCTTGCCCCACTCCACCTTCTTGCGGATGACCTCCAGCTTCAGGCGGGCGCGCTCAGTGGGAAGTGGTTGCCCCGCCAGCTTCGGCTGTTCGGAGCTGCCTCCGTTGGTCTTCAGGTTCGGTACCAAAGTCAAGCTCTTCCCGTAGCTGCCAAATACCGTCGGTATCGTGCTCGTAGAGTCCCATGCTAACCACAGGGAAGGTCGCCCTGTAGTCCTTTAGTACCGTTTCGGCCTCGTCCAGGCTTTCCGGGGCCACGTCATGGGCGACGGTAACGTGCGGGTGGTAGGCGAAGGGCAGCTCGCGTTCCAAAGGGCCGGTCTGGAGTTTCTCGTGCAGCTCGACACACTCCTCGAACCCTTCCTCCACGTTGATGAAGACCACCGGGGAAACCGGCCGGAAAGAGCCGGTGCCGGCGATGGTGACCATGAAGGGTGCTTGCGTGCGCGCTACTTCACGCACATGGTTCCGTGCGGCCTCCCAGTCCTGGGTGGGTGTGGTGGTGACGAGGGTAATGTGCGCCGGAATGACCGTGGCCAGGGGGTCCCCGAAGGACGCCCTCCACCGCTGCAGTTCCTTTGCGATTCCAGGCGGGAAGCCCAGAATGACCCCAAGGCTCATCCCGTCGCTGGCGTCGCTGTTGGCAGGCTTCGGAACGGGCATCGGCTTAGCGGGCTCCAGCGTATGGAAGGAAGCCGGTCTTGGCGTAGACGTCCTTGAGGGTGGCCGAGGCAATTTCGCGGGCCTTGTCCGCCCCGTGTGCCAGGAGTCGGTCCAGCTCTGCCGGGTCTGCGAGCAGTTCGTTGGCCCGGTTGCGGATAGGCGTCAGGCGCTCAGTCACGACTTCGGCCAGGTCCACCTTAAGGTGGCCGTACATTTTCCCTTCATAGGCCGCCACGAGTTGCTCCACGCTCTGGCCGGTGATGACCGAGTAGATGGTCAGCAGGTTCGAAACACCAGGCTTTGTTTCGCGGTCGAAACGGATCTCGGTTTCGGCGTCGGTCACCGCGGACTTGATCCGTTTGGCCGTGACCTTGGGCTCGTCGAGCAGGTTGATCAGGCCGGCCGGCGATTCAGCAGACTTGGACATCTTGACTGTGGGCTGCTGCAGATCATAGATCTTGGCAGACTCCTTCTGGATGAAGGGCTTGGGCACCGTGAAGGTTTGGCCGAAGCGGGTGTTGAACCGGGTTGCGAGATCGCGGCTGAGCTCCACGTGCTGGCGCTGGTCCTCGCCGACGGGGACACCGTGCGGCTGGTACAGCAGGATGTCCGCGGCCTGCAGGATGGGGTAGGTAAACAGACCGACGCTGGCGTGGTCCGAGCCCTGCCTCAGGGCCTTGTCCTTGAACTGCGTCATGCGGGAGGCCTCGCCGAAGCCCGTGATGCAGTTCAGTATCCATGCCAGCTGCGCGTGCTCGGGCACCTGGGACTGGACGAACAGGGTGCACTTGTCCACGTCCACTCCGCCGGCGATGTACTGGGCGGCCGTGACGCGGGTGCGGTGTGCCAGTTCGGCCGGGTCCTGCGGAACGGTGATGGCGTGCAGGTCCGGGATGAAGAAGATGGCGTCGTACTCTTCCTGCATCCGCACCCAGTTGACGAGGGCGCCCAGATAGTTGCCGAGGTGCAGCGAGTCCGCGGAAGGCTGCATCCCCGACAGGATGCGGTGGCGGATTCCGGTGTCCTGCCCGGCCGCGGTCTCCTGTTCGAGGCTGGCGGCGGCATCGGGCTCTTCGGAGGCTGCGGAATCGGTCACGATGGGGGTGGAGGTCATTCTGTCGGAGGCCTTAAGACTAGAGCCGGTAGTCCACTACCAGCGGTGCATGGTCAGAGAAACGGGTGTCCCACGAGGGCGCCCGGTCCACGACCGCCGAAACAGCTGCGGCGGCGAGGGCGGGGGTGGCCATGTGGTAATCGATGCGCCAGCCAGAGTCGTTGTCAAAGGCCTGGCCGCGCTGGGACCACCAGGTGTAGGGGCCGTTGACGTTGCCCGCCAGGCCCCTGTGGACATCCTTCCAGCCGATTTCCTCGCCGAAGAAGCGGTCGAAGTAGGCGCGCTCCTCGGGCAGGAAGCCGGCGCGTTTGACGTTGCCTTTCCAGTTCTTGATGTCCAGCTCGGTGTGGCCGACATTCAGGTCACCGGTGACCAGGGCATGGTCACTGTGCTTGGACAGTTCGGGCAGGCGCGTGGTCATGACGTCCAGGAAACGGTACTTGTCCACCTGCTTGGGTGTCCCGACGTCACCGGAATGCACGTAGGCGCTCACCACGGTGAGCTGTGAGGCGTTGCCCGCAGCGTCCCGGAGCCGGAAGTCCGCCTCAACCCAGCGGCCCGCGGTGGCGAAGTAGTCGTCACCGATGTGGGCGCGGGTCACGAGGGGCTCCTCGCGGGAAGCGATGGCGACGCCGGCGCGGCCCTTGGCCTCCGCCTCGGCGTGCAGGATGTGCCACCCGTCGCCCAGCAGCTTCCGGACAATCGCGTCCGGGGCACGGACTTCCTGCAGGGTGAGGATGTCCACCTCACGGTCCGCCAGCCACTCCGCCATGCCCTTCTTGTAGGCAGCCCGAAGGCCGTTGACGTTGACTGTTGCGATGCGAAGGTGGTCCTTCTTCAATGCCGAGCTCACCCGCTCCACTCTAGTCGATGATGGTTCCGGTCACCGGCTCACCCGAGCCGCCGGAGGACTTGATCATGTCCCTGGCGTTGGTAGCCGTAATTTCGATGGTCTCCAGGGCACGGCGGATCGTGTCCTGGTCCGCGGCGGCGCCCTTGGCCCGCTCCTGCTCCACGACCCGGACCTGCACCTGGACGATCTTGAAGGAGTGGTCAAGCTTCATGTCGCGGATCTCCTCGGCTTCGCCGCGTTCACGCACCAGGCGGGTTCCGCCCTGGTCGGCTGAACCGCGCGACGGCGCACGGCCGGCTGCCGCGTTGAAGGCATTCTGTGCTTCGTTCAGCTTCGCTCCGGCCTTCTTGGCTGCCTTCTGGATGCTGAACACCACGAACGATGCCAGCAGGAGCCAGAACAGTGCGATGACGGCCACGACCCAGCCGACGACGTCGTTCTGGTTGGCCGCGAAGATGACGGCCACCAGGAAAGCCGTGATCAGGACGAGGAGGCCGGGACCGCTGATGCGGAACATGGAGAATCCGCCCCTGCCCGGCTGTGAGGAAGATTTGGAGCTGCCCAAAGATTGCATGGTGCCATTGTCTCAAACCTGCGGGCGTGGTCAGGAATGCTTCCCCCGGAGGCGAACAGCTACTTCAGGAACAGGCTCCGGAGCCGGCCGGTGGTCAGCATCAGCCCCAGCACGATCATCACCAGGTAATAGCCGATGTGGATGGCTGTGGCCGGGGTGAAGGCTCCCGCGCTGATCTGGCGCAGCAGCTCCACGCCGTGCCACAGCGGCATCGCCTGGATCAGCCACTGGATGTACTGCGGGTAGACGCTCAGCGGATAGAACGTGGCGCTGAACAGGAACATGGGCAGCATGATGAAGTTGATCCAGTCCATCTGCTGGAAGGTCTTCATGAAGCTGGTGATGCCCATGCCGAAGCTGGCAAAGCCGAAAGCGATGAGGACCGAGGCCGGGATCATGAGCAACGCCCACGGCGTGGTGATGAGCCCCAGGAAGCCCATCACGGCCGTGAAGCCGGTGGCATACAGGAGTCCGCGCAGGAGGGCGAGGAAGATCTCCCCCGCCGCCACGTCCAGCGGGCCCAGTGACGTGCAGAGCATC
This sequence comes from Arthrobacter sp. GQ119, assembly GCF_059759125.1. Taxonomy (NCBI): domain Bacteria; kingdom Bacillati; phylum Actinomycetota; class Actinomycetes; order Micrococcales; family Micrococcaceae; genus Arthrobacter; species Arthrobacter sp. GQ119. The sequence goes on from NZ_JCAXEA010000001.1 coordinate 361,872, forward strand.
CCCTGGTAGAGCTTGGCGAAGTTCATCTTGAAGAAGACGTTCCAGGTGGAGTCGTACACGGCGCCGTTCATGGCCGACACCGCCAGCAGGGCCGGCGCAATGTAGGCGGCATACGTGATCTCCTGGCCACCCGGCCCCTGGACCGTACCCACCACCGCGCCCATTCCGATGCCCATGGACAGCAGGAACAGCACCGGCTCGAAGAACCCGGACAGCATGACCAGCCAGTTGCTGCTCTTGGTGGCCATCAGCCCCCGGCCGATCACAGCCCTGGCGTTGCGCGAGTACAGCGGTCCGAAATGCCTGTTGCGTGCCTCCTCGGTGACACTGTGGCCCTGGGTCAGGACTGTCATTGCCCCATCCTCCTCACGAATTGGCGCTTGGTGAGCACCCAGCCAAACCAGGCGAGCCCCAGCAGGAAGGCGATATGGATGATGGTCAGCACGGGGGATTCGTCGTAGCCGTAGCTCAGGACCCGGCCGAGTTCCGTCCCGTGCCAGATGGGCGAAATCCAGCCAACCCAGCGAACCGCGAGCGGCAGCGTGTCCAGCGGGAAGAACGTCCCGGAAAAGAGGAACAGCGGCATCACGATGAACCGCATCACCATGGCGAACTGGCCTTTATCGTCCTTGATGGTGGCGGCGTATGCCATCAGCGGGAGCCCGAAGGACAGTCCCGCCAAGGTGGCCACGAAGATGGAGATCCACCCCCACCCGCTGGGCGAGGCACCGAACAATGCCACGATCGCAAAGTAGATGACCGACTGCGCGAAGAAGCGCACCGTAACGGCAATGATCTGGCCGGCCGCGATCTGCTCGGGCGTCAGCGGTGAGGCATGTGGCCCGTAGTAGACCCGGCGCCATTTGAAGCCGTCCATCACTGGAAAGGTAAATTCTGTGGCCGCCGTCATGACGGCGGCCGAGATGAGCAGCGCCGGAGCGATGTACACGAGGTAGCTGACCCCGCCAAAGGCTCCCGCCGCGTTGGCTTCCACGAGTGTGGCCAGGCCGACGCCCATCGCGAACAGGTAGGCAGCCGGCTGGCCCACGCTGTACAGGAAGATGGACCAGCCGTAGCCCTTCATCACGCGCAGGACCTGCTCCGCGAAATAGAAGGCGCCCCACCGCCGCGCCCTGGCGGCAGAGACCTCCGGTGAGTGGGCACGCAAAGTTGGCCGCGCCGTCGGACCTCCTGGAACGTCCGTTGAAAGTCGGTCCTTTCCTGAAAGCGGCTCAGTCAACGAGGCTCCTGCCCGTGAGCCGGAGGAAAACATCCTCGAGCGAGGACCGGCGCACCAGTGAGGTAAGCGGGCGCAGGCCGCGGGCGGAGACTTCCTCCAGGGCCGCCTCGCCGTCCTGCGTGTAGATGAGGACACGGTCCGGGAGGGTCTCCAGCCGCTCGCCGATTCCTTCGAGCTCCCGGCCGATACTGGCATTCCGCTCCGAGCCGAAGCGCAGTTCCAGGACTTCGCGGGTGGAATAGTTGCGGATCAGGCTGGCCGGCGAGCCCTCTGCCATGATCCGGCCTTTGTCCACCACGATGAGGCGGTCGCAGAGCTGCTCGGCCTCGTCCATGTAGTGCGTGGTGAGGATCAGCGTGACGCCCTGTTCCTTGAGCCGGAACAGGCGGTCCCAGAGGATGTGCCGTGCCTGCGGGTCAAGGCCTGTGGTGGGCTCGTCGAGCAGGAGGATACGGGGCTCGTTGATGAGCGACCGCGCGATGGTGAGGCGCCGCTTCATGCCGCCAGACAACGCGTCAACCTTGGATTTAGCCTTGTCTGTGAGCTGCGCGAATTCGAGCAGCTCGTCCGCCTTGGGCCGCAGGTAGCTCATCGGCAGCCCAAAGTAGCGCCCGTACACCAGCAGGTTGTCACGGACCCTGAGTTCTTCGTCCAGGTTGTCCTGCTGCGGCACAACGCCCAGGTGCGCACGGACTTCCGGACCGTGCTGTTCCGGGTCAAGGCCCATGATGGTCAGGCTGCCGGAGGTGCGCTGGGCCACGCCGCCGATCATCTTCATCGTCGTGGACTTGCCGGCGCCGTTGGGGCCCAGCAGCCCGAAGGACTCCCCCGCGGGAACGCTGAAGGAAATGCCGTCGACGGCGGTGACGTCGCCATAGGTTTTGGTCAGATTCTCAGCCGCGATGACGAACGGGCGCGGGACAGACCCGGATTCCTCGCTGGACACAGGATTTTCGGACGTTTCTTCAGAAGAGTGGAGTTCGGGCACCCCATCACGCTAATACCCGCCCGGGGCCAAAGGAATAGCTCGGTCTCAAAAAATCCATTCGTTTTCCGAGTCCGCGGCTGAAGTCCGTGAGCCGGCGCTATTTACCCTCGCCGCGCAGGACCTGAAGCCGCTCGCGGTACTCCGACTCGTCAATCTCGCCCCGGGCGTAGCGCTCCCGCAGGACGCTTTCTCCGCCCCGGGCGGTTGGCCGTTCGTGGTTGCGGCGCCAGGTGCGTCTGGCGCGCGCTGATCGTCGTCTGCTTAACGGCGTAGGGCGCCTACTCCAGCAAGAGTAGCCGCCCTACGGTGGTGCTGTCAGGCAAGGCCTGAGAGGCTAGGCAAGGCCTGCCTGGCGTTCGGCGCTTTCCACCACATTGGCCAGCAGCATGGCCCGGGTCATCGGGCCCACGCCGCCGGGGTTCGGGGACAGCCAGGCGGCGACGTCGGCAGCGTCGGGGTGCACGTCTCCGGTAACCACCGCCTTGCCGGTACCGTCGTCCACGCGGCTGACGCCGACGTCGAGCACTATGGCGCCCTGCTTCAGGTCCTCCGCCTTGATCATGTGCGGCGAGCCCGCCGCAGCGATCACGACGTCGGCCTGCCGGAGTTCGGCGGGCAGGTCAACGGTGCCGGTGTGGGCCAGGACCACGGTGGCGTTGACGTCCTTGCGGGTAAGCAGGAGGCCCACCGGACGGCCGATCGTGACTCCGCGGCCCACCACGAGGACGCGCTTGCCCTTGAGGTCGATGCCGTGGCGGGTCAGAAGCTCCACGCAGCCCTTCGGTGTGCAGGGCAGCGGGGACTTCATGGGTCCGCTGATATTGGCCACGAGCCGGCCCAGGTTCATCGGATGCAGGCCGTCGGCGTCCTTGTCCGGATCCATGGCCTCCAGGATGACGTCCTGGTCGATGTGCTTGGGCAGCGGCAGCTGGACGATGTAGCCGGTGCATTCCGGGTTCCCGTTCAGCTCGCGGACCACGGCCAGGAGCTCGTCCTGGGTGGTTTCCTCGGGCAGGTCGCGGCGGATGGAGTTGATGCCCACCTCGGCGCAGTCCTTGTGCTTGCCGCCCACGTACCAGACACTGCCTGGATCGGAGCCGACGAGGATGGTGCCCAGTCCCGGCGTGACGCCCTTGGCCTTGAGTGCGGCCACGCGTTCGGTCAGCTCGGCCTTGATGGCAGCGGCGGTGGCCCTGCCGTCAAGGACCTGTGCGGTTTTGGTGGTGTCAGCGGCCATCGGTTACCACTGCTCGTGCTGCGGGTACAGCGGGAAGTCGGCGGCGAGCTTGTCCACGCGTGCCTGCAGGGCTTCCACATCGGTGGCGGAGCCGGCCTTCAGCGCGGTGGCGATGATCTCGGCCACCTCGGTGAATTCCTGGGCACCGAAACCGCGGGTTGCCAGGGCCGGCGTGCCGATGCGCAGGCCGGAGGTGACCATCGGCGGGCGGGGGTCGAACGGCACGGCGTTGCGGTTGACGGTGATGCCCACGGAGTGCAGGAGGTCTTCGGCCTGCTGGCCGTCCAGCTGCGAGTTGCGCAGGTCCACCAGAACCAGGTGCACGTCAGTGCCGCCGGTGAGGACCGAGACGCCGGCCTCGGCGACGTCGGACTGGTTAAGGCGGTCGGCGATGATTTTGGCGCCCTCGAGAACGCGCTCCTGGCGCTCCTTGAATTCGGCACTGCCGGCGATCTTGAAGGCGACGGCCTTTGCTGCGATGACGTGCATGAGCGGCCCGCCCTGCTGGCCGGGGAAGACGTTGGAGTTGAGCTTCTTGGCCCACTCCTGCTTGGCCAGGATCACACCGGAGCGCGGGCCGGCGAGGGTCTTGTGCACGGTGGAGGTGACGACGTCGGAGTGCGGCACCGGGCTCGGGTGCAGTCCTGCGGCCACGAGGCCGGCGAAGTGCGCCATGTCCGTCCACAGGAGCGCACCGACTTCATCGGCAATGGAGCGGAAGGCGGCGAAGTCGAGGTGGCGCGGGTAGGCGGACCAGCCGGCGATGATGACCTGCGGCTTCTCGGCGATGGCCTGCTCGCGCAGCTTGTCCATGTCGATCCGGAAGTTGTCCTCTTCAACCTGGTAGGCAGCCACGTTGTAGAGCTTGCCCGAGAAGTTCAGCTTCATGCCGTGCGTCAGGTGGCCGCCGTGCGCCAGGGACAAGCCCAGGATCTTGTCGCCCGGGGTGATCATGGCGGAGAGTGCTGCAGCGTTGGCCTGCGCGCCGGAGTGCGGCTGGACGTTGGCGTATTCGGCGCCGAACAGGTTCTTCACGCGGTCGATCGCCAGCTGCTCGGCAATATCGACGTATTCGCAGCCGCCGTAGTAGCGGCGTCCCGGGTAGCCCTCGGCGTACTTGTTGGTCAGGACGGAGCCCTGGGCTTCCATCACGGCGCGCGGCGCGAAGTTTTCGGAGGCGATCATTTCCAGGGTGCCGCGCTGGCGGCCCAGCTCCTGGTCCAGAACTGCGGCGATCTCGGGGTCGAGTTCAGCCAGCGGCTGGTTGCTAACGGTGGCGGAAGTGCTGACGGAAGTCGGTGAAGTAGTCACGAAGAACTCCTGGCTAGGGATGGGCACTGCTAAGGTCAGGCTACCGGCTGGGGCGCGGCTCCGCCCCTGGATGACAGTTCCGGGCAGTCCCAGAACTCCTCCGTGCAGGGCGCCGCAGCGCACCCGGGAGACCGCGCACCTCAGGAAGCGCAGTGCTCAACCGGCAAAACATGACCCTCGGCCCAGGCGTACGATCCGTGGTCTTCGTGATTGCCGCTCCCTGGTGGTTAGCCACCCAACGCCAGTTGCGACGCCACCAGACTACCAAAAGCCCGCCCTCGGCGCGGGTAGGCTGTTCTTCGTGATTGAAGACCAGCCCGCCAAAGCGTACGTAATTACCCTGTCCTGCCCGGACCGCCCCGGAATTGTCCATGCCGTGGCCGGCGCCCTCCTCGTAGCGGGCTGCAATATTACGGATTCCCAGCAGTACGGCAGCCAGTCCACCGGAACCTTTTTCATGCGTGTTGAGGCGACCACATCCGCTGCCAGGGCCGAGGTCCAGGCTGCCCTGGAGCCCGTCGCTGAGGCCTTCGGCATGCAGTGGAGCCTGCATCCGGTGGGCCAGAAGGTCCGCACCCTCCTCATGGCCAGTAAATCCGCGCACTGCCTCAACGACCTGCTGTTCCTGCAGCGCTCCGGCACCCTGCCGATCGAGGTTCCGGCCATCGTCTCCAACCACAATGACCTGGCCGGGCTCGCAGAGTTCTATGGAATCCCGTTCCACTACATTCCCGTGACACCCGAGACCAAGGGCCAGGCCGAGGACCAGCTGCGGAAGATCATCGCGGAGGAAGGCATTGAGCTGACCGTCCTGGCCCGCTACATGCAGATCATCTCGGACGATCTGTGCAGGGAGCTGACCGGCAAGGCCATCAACATCCACCACTCCTTCCTGCCGTCCTTCAAGGGCGCCAGGCCCTACCACCAGGCGCACGCCCGCGGCGTGAAGCTGATCGGCGCCACGGCACACTACGTCACCGCAGCGCTGGATGAAGGCCCCATCATTGAGCAGGAAGTGATCCGTGTGGACCACGCCCGCACCCCCGAGCAGTTCGTGCAGATGGGCCGCGACGTTGAAGGCCGGACGCTCGCCCAGGCGGTGCAGTGGCACGCCGAGCACCGGGTGCTCCTGGACGGCAACCGGACCGTGGTTTTCAACTAGAGTCCGCGGAACCAGGATCCGGGGAGCAGGACGTGGCGCCGGCCGGGGACTACCCCGCGCCGCAGGACAGCGGCGAGGACAAACTGGCCGCGTACTACAACCAGCGCGCGGTCCTGCACCCCGAGCATCCGCTGACGCCACAGCGTGCGGAGCAGCGGGAGCGGTTCATCGCCCGGCTGAAGGCCGAGGGCCGGCACGCCCTGCTGGAAATCGGCACCGGCTCCGGGCTCGACGGGCAGAGGTTCGTCCAGGCGGGTATCCGCTACACCGGCGTTGACCTGTCCGAAGAGCACGTGCGGATCGCCACAGCCAGGGGCCTGGACGTCTCGGTGGCCAGTGCCCGGAACCTTCCCTTCGCCGACGGCGTGTTCCCTGCACTGTGGAGCATGAGCACGCTGCTGCACATCCCCAACCGGGACATCGACGACGTCGTCCGTGAACTCGTGCGGGTGGCCGCGCCGGGTGCGCCGATCGCCGTCGGCGTTTGGTCCGGGGAAGACGAAGAGGTGCTGAACCCCGAAGACCAGATCCGACCGCCGCGTTTTTTCAGCCGTCGAAGTGACGCTGCGCTGCGGCAGATCTTCGGCCGTCACGGCGAGATTGAGGAATTCGTGACGTGGCCGGAAGGCACCGGCGCAGAGTCCGGCCCCGGCGCCGGCCACTGGACGCAGCATTACCAGTTCCTGATCCTCCGGGCTCCGCGGCCCAGCTAGGTTGTTGCGGTCGCGTGGCTGACAACAGCGGCCAGCGGTTCCCAGCGGCAGTGTTTTAACTGAGACTGGTTAACACGATGCCTCTGCTCACCGATACTCCGCTGGAGCCCTTCATCGCCCTGCTCAAGTCCCAGGGGCGGCACGCCGTCCTGGATGTGTGCTGCGGCCCTGGCGACGACGGCCTCAGGTTTGTCCGGGCCGGGATCCACTACACGGGCGTGGACCCCTACGACGGGAATGTCCGCTACGCCGTCGCCCGCCGCCTCAGCGTGTCCGTGGCGGAGCCTGCACGCCTGCCTTTCGCGGACAACACCTTCCCGGCCGTCTGGGCGGTCGAGTCACTGGCGGGCCTCACCGCGGACCAGGCGGACGACGTCGTGCGGGAGCTTGAGCGGGTGGCGGAACCGGGCGCGCCGATCGCCGTCGCGCTTCCCTGAGATTCGCCGTCACCGCTGTGTCTTAGGCTGGGGGCATGGCTCCCATCTTCCCTTTCGCCGGCGACACGCCGGACATCCACCCCTCCGTCTTCGTTGCGCCGACGGCGTCCATCATCGGGCGCGCCACGCTCGCCGAGGACGCCAGCGCGTTCTACGGCGTCTCCGTGCGGGCGGACACGGCCGCTATCACGGTCGGCGCCGGCAGCAACCTGCAGGACAACGTGGTGCTGCACGCCGACCCGGGCTTCCCCTGCAGCGTCGGGGCGCGGGTCAGCGTCGGGCACAGCGCGGTGGTTCACGGCTGCACCGTTGAGGACGACTGCCTCATCGGAATGAGCGCCACCATCCTCAACGGTGCGGTGATCGGCGCCGGCTCGCTCGTGGCGGCCGGCGCCGTGGTGCTGGAAGGCACCGTGGTTCCGCCGCGCTCCCTCGTGGCCGGGGTCCCCGCCAAGGTGCGCCGGGAACTCACGGATGAGGAGTTCGACGGCGTGAAGCGGAACGCGGCACACTACCGTGACCTCGCGCAGGCACACCGCGAGGTCCACGCGGACTGATCCGGGTGTTCAGTCCAGCTGTGTTCAGTCGAGGCTGATCGGCCCCAGGGCGTCTAGCAGGTCACCGGGACCCGGGTTGGACACGGACGATGAACCACCCAGGTGGTTCACCACCCCCCAGACCGCATTGAGGCCGGTGGTCACGGCGCCCTCGGCCCAGCCGGCGGTGAAGGAGATATCGTCGCCGGCCAGGAAGATTCCGCGCTGGCCTTCCGGCAGGTTGTCCTGCTTGAAGTGGGTGAAGAGGCGCTGCTGGTAGCGGTAGTGGCCAGGCAGGTTGGCCTTGAACGCGCCCATAAAGTTGGGGTCCGCTTCCCAAGAGACGGTGATGGGCTGTCCCACGATATGGCTGGCGATGTCCACACCAGGGTAGATCTGTTCCAGTGAGTGCAGCATCAGCTCAACGCGCTGGTCGGCGTCGAGCGCGAGCCACTTGAGCGCGTCGTCGTTCCAAGTGTAGGACAGCAGGATCACGGCGGGCTTGTCCGGGCCGTTGTCCAGCAGGTAGGTGGCGCGGTTCAGCCGGTCCGTCAGGGTCATGGACATGGTTTCGCGTCCCGTGGCGGGATCAATGTCCTTCCAGAACGGCCGGTCCACCATCACGAAGGTTTTGGAGGACTGCATGTAGTGCGAGCGTTCAATCGCTGTCCAGAGTTCGGCGGGGAACAGCGCTTCCTCGGTGTGGATCCGTGTGGACAGGAGCCATGACTGGCAGGTGGTCACCACGGCCGGGTAGGAGGATTCGCGGCCCCACCGTTCGCGGATGCGGAGGTCGCCATTGGGGTCGCGGCTGATCCGGTCCACGGCTCCCCGCGGGGAGCCGGAGTGCAGGGAGGCCAGGGATGTGCCGTCGGCCCAATGGGTCATGCCCGACGGCGTGTGGTGCCACAGCGCCTCGGGGAGCCGCTGCGCTCCCCCGGCAATCAGGCGGTGCTGGTCATCGGCGTCTGTATAGACGACGCGAAGGATTTCCAGGATGGAATTGGGGAAGTCGGTGTCCCACCCGCCGGTGCCGAAGCCGACCTGGCCGAAGGCCTCGCGGTGGGCGAACCCCGCTTCCCTGAACGACTCGCTCGCGGCGATGAAGCCGTAGAAGGTCTGTTCGTCCAACAGCGGCAGCAGTTCGTTCCAGAGTTCCTTGATCCGGGCTGTGTCGCGTGCCCGGATGGCGTTCTGCATTTCGCTGAACTTGGCGCCGTCGTTCACCGCGGCTTTCCAGGCGTCGGCCACTTCGCGGAAGAACGGCGGCAGATCGGCCGCGGTGCTGGCATAGTGCCGTTGGCCGGCAAGTTCGATGACCGTGCTGGACGTGGCAGGTGCCAGCGGGTTCGGGAAGTCCTGGGTTTCCAGGCCCAGCAGATCCACATAGTGGTAGAAGGCCTTGCCGGAGACCGGGAAGCGCATGCCGCCCAGGTCCGCCACCACGCCGGGAGCAGACGGGAAGCTGGCAGTCCGCAGCCGGCCGCCGATCCGGTCCGCTTCATAGATCACCGGACGCAGGCCAAGCTTCATGAGTTCGTAGGCCGTGACCAGGCCGGAGAGCCCTGCGCCCACCACAGCCACCTCGGTGCCGTACAGCTCCGGCGGGACAGCACCCAGGCCATCCGGATGGGCAAGGTAGTGGTCATAACTGAACGGGAAATCCGGGTTCAGCATCGTGACGGGTGCCTGGCCCAGCCTGTCGGCTACGGCTGTAGCGGCGCCGATCGGGGCGAAGGTGGCCGTGCTGGACGGATCGGAAGCCGGTAATTCGGTAGCGGTTGTCATGGAAGCTCTGCCTTCATGGTTTCAGGGTTTGACGGGATGCTCGAAAGTTCGCGGCTGGACAATTCACGGTATTCCTCGTGCGTCAGGGAAGCCACCCTTGAATTGCGGCGGCCATAGCCGAAGTATGCCGCGAGGCCCACCAACATCCAGATGCCGAAGGTCACCCAGGTATCCGCCCCGAGGTTCGCCATCAGGTACGCACACATGAGGGCCCCGAGGATGGGAGTGAGCGGAAACAGCGGGACCGTGAAGGTCCGCTTGAGTTCGGGCCGCACACGGCGGAGGTAGATGACGGCAACGTTCACCAGCGCGAAGGCAAAAAGCGTGCCGATGCTCGTGGCGTCAGCCAGGGCGCCGAGCGGAACCAGGCCGGCGGTGACTGCCACGAGAATGCCCACGATCAGGGTGCCGGCAACTGGGGTGCCAGTCCTCGCGGAGATCCGGCCGAAGATTCTGGGAATGAGCCCGTCGCGGGCCATGGAGAGAAGAATGCGGGTCTGTCCATAAAGGACAGTCAGCACGATGCTGGCGATGGCAAGGACCGCGCCGACGGCGAAGACCAAGGCGATCCACGGCTGTCCGGTGGTTTCCTCGAGGATCTTGACCAGTGCTGCTTCGTTGCCGTCGAACCAACCCCAGGGACGGGCGCCGACCGCGGCCACGGCAACCAGGACGTAGATCGTGGTAACGATCAGCATGGAGAGCATGATGGCCCGCGGCAGGTCCCGCTTGGGATTGCGTGCTTCCTCACCGGCTGTAGATGCCGCGTCGAAGCCGATGTAGGAGAAAAAGACGCTGGAAGCGGCGGCTGAGACACCGGCTGCACCCATGGGCAGGAGCGGCTCGAAGTTGCCGGCGTTGAAGGCGGTGAAGGCCACTGCGCAGAAGAAGACCAGGATGCCCACCTTGACCACCACGATGGCGGTGTTAATCCACGCGCTTTCCTTGGCGCCCCGCACCAGCAGGATCATGGCGAAGAGCACGATGATCATGGCCGGGATGTTCACGACACCGCCATCTCCGGGCGGCTGGGTGATGGCATCAGGCAGGATCTGGCCGAAGACCGCCAGCGACTCGTTCACGTACTGGCCGGCGCCAACTGCCACGGCCGCGACCGAGACGGCGTATTCGAGCACCAGGCACCAGCCACAGACCCAGGCCATGCCCTCGCCCAAAGTGGCGTAGCTGTAGGAATAGCTGGAGCCGGCCACGGGAACCAGGCCGGCCATTTCGGCGTAGGACACTGCGGACAGCAGTGCGGCGAGTCCAGCGATGGCGAAGGAGATCCAGATGGCCGGCCCGGCCACCGGAACGGATTCCCCGAGGATCACCAGGATGCCGGTTCCCAATGTCGCGCCGACACTGATCATGGTCAGCTGGAAAACGCCGAAGCTGCGGATCAGGCGGTTTCCGCCGTGGCCGGTTTCGGCTTCATTGACCATCTGTCCGATCGGCTTGCGGCGCAGCAGCTGGGCTGCCAGGCCGGGCCTCCGGGGCGGCGCGGCCGGCCGCTGTTCTGTGTAGGTTGGCACAGTCATCGTTGACGTCCGTTCGTGAGTAGTTGTCCATTGCCCTCACCCCACCCTAGGGGTGTGAGCCGCCTCTCACCGTTGTGCAAAATGCCCTATAGTGTGCTGGCATGAGACGCAATGCACAACGGGGAGCCGCAGGAACCGAGCGGCTGAGCGTGGTCACGCTGGAGCAGTTCCTGGGCAAGCTGCCGCCGGAGCTGAAGATCCTTCACGACGGCGGCAACGGATCCGGCCTGCTGCGGTGGGTGGAGCCGAGCGAGCTGGAGGACCCCACGCCCTACCTGCTCGACGGCGAATTCGTCCTCACGGCGGGGCTGCCGTTTGTGGGTGAGGCGGGCGGCGAGACCCGGGTGGACGCCTACGTCCGGCGCCTGGTGGAAGCCCGCGTGGACGCCCTGGGCTTCGGCCTGGAACCGTACTTCGACGCCGTGCCGGCGGCCTTGGTGGAAGCGTGTGTACGGCACAACCTGACCCTGGTTGAGGTGCCCGCCACCGTGCCGTTTGCGGCTATCGGGCTGGAGTTCTCACAGCTGCTTGAATCGGAAAACGCAAAGGTCTTCAGGCAGCTGGCGGACATCAACCGGCAGCTGATGCGCGCGGTCCTGTCTGCCCGCCCCGAGCACGAACTCCTGGCCGCCCTGACCCAGAGGGTGCCGGTGTGGGCGGTCCTGGTCGGCGCAGACGGAAAGGCCCGTGCCCGGGCCGGCACCGGCGTCGAGCTTTCCGCACTGCAGCAGCTCCTGGACCGGCTTCTGGGCGGCAGCGGGCCCCGGGTGGAAATGGACTCCTTCGATGTTCCCGGATCCGAATTCGTGTTCGGCCATCCGCTGCGCAGCACGCGCGATGCCAACCTGGGCGCCCTGATCCTGGGAACGGACCGGCAGCTGACGCCGGCCCAGAACAGCGTGGTGTCCGCCGCCGTCGGGCTCCTGGAGCTGCTGGTCAGGCAGCGGACCAGCGGCTCCCTCGCACCGAGCCAGCTCGCCACTGCGCTGCTGCTGCACCCGGACAGCCTCGTCAGCGGAGGAACGCGGCATGTCAATGCACTCCGGGACCTGTTGGCCCAGAGCACTTCCTCCACGCGCTCCTCCCCGCTTCGCGTGGTGCAGGGCATCAAGGCGGCAGCGGCAACCGGCTCCGGCAGCGACAGCCCCGTCCGCGAATTGCTGCAGTGGCGGCGGCTGTTTGACACCAAGCTCGTGGAGACCACGGACTATGGCTTCGCCGCCGTGACCCGGCTGAAGGTTGATGATGCCCTGGTGGGCGAGATCGAGAGGCTTGGCTGGCTCCTGGTCATCGGGGAGGCCACGGAGCTGGCGGGGCTGGCGGGTGCCTACCAGCGCGCCACGTCGCTGCGCTCGCGCGTCCGGAACACGGGCAAGAGCGCCCGGGTGGATGACGTGTCGTGGACGGTGGCCGGCCTTCTTGGCCGCGAGGCCGGCACCATGCTGGCCGGCAGGCTGCTGGAGCCACTGCTCAGCCAGGAGCCGGAGCGCCGGGACGCGCAACTGGCAGTGCTGCGCTCATGGCTGGGCGAAAACGGGAGCTGGGATGCCACGGCAAAGGCGCTGGGGCTGCACAGGAACAGCGTCCGCCGGCAGATCAATGCCGTAGCGGAGCTGCTGGACGCTGATCTGGGTCAGGCACAGGTACGGGCCGAGCTGTGGATTGCCCTGCAGTACGTGGACGAGCTGTTGCCGTAGAAAGTTTTCCCTACGTTATTGGCGCGTGCTCCTGGTTCATGCTGTCCTCCCAGGCCCGGTAGACGTGCGGACGGCGCTCGGCAAGGTAGGGCACGGCGTCGCGGGCCTGCCGGGCTGCCTCCGCGCTGACTTCGGCGAACAGCAGCTCCGGCCCCGGCCCGGCGGCGGCGATCAGGGAGCCATCCGGCGCGGCTATCACGCTCCCGCCGAGGAACTCGCAGCCGTCCTCCGCCCCGGAGTGGTTGGCGTAGGCCACGGTCAGCTGGCTTTCCAGTGCCCTTGCACGGAGCAGGATCTGGGGCACCTCTTCGAAGCCGTGGGCCAGTGCAGTGGGAACCAGGAGCAGCTCGGCGCCGCGGGCCGCGGCCGCCCTGGCGGTCTCGGGAAATTCCACGTCGTAGCAGATAGCCAGTGATGTCCGGATCCCGTCCAGCATGACGACGGCGGGAGCTGCTTCAGCGGGGCTGAAGGCCTTCCGCTCCTCGGCACCAAACAAATGCACTTTGGCGTAGCTGAGCAGTTCCTCCCCCCGGCTGCTGGTGAGAGTGGCCGAGATGTGCCAGCGCCCGTCTGCCGCGATGGCAGGGAGGCTGTATACGAGGGCGATGTTGTGGCGCTTCGCAATGTCCGCCAGGGTCCGCCGGATTGCGGGAAGGTCGGCGGGGTCCAGTTCGGTTCGCACACGCAGCGGGGCATAGCCCACCGGAAACAGCTCCGGAGTCAGCAAAACGCGCGCACCGGCGGCCGCAGCCTGACGCGCCGCCTCCTCGACCGCACGGCAGTTGCCTTCCACGTCCAAAACACTGGAATTCGCCTGCATCAGTGCCAGCAACACCATGATCACCTCGAGAGATTGTGTCTACGTCCGCGGCTTCCGGACCGCCTTCCTCCTCAGCGTAGCCCCGCCTTCCACTGTCGGGGACGGGCCATTTGCACCTTCCGTGGCCGGCCGCGGGACGTATTGTCCGCCCTCCAGAACATCCGGACAACCGTGGCTATGCGTTAACTTCTTGACTACAACGCGCCGGTGGTGCACTCTTCTAAGCATGCCCTCAACATCGCGCTCAACGAGGAGCCGAACCAAAAACCCGGGGTCACAGTCTGCCCTCCGGCACCTGAACCAGCAGCGGATCATCGAATGCCTGCTTAACGGCCCCTCCACCCAGGCGGAGCTCGCCCGGCAAACGGGCCTGTCCACCGCCACGGTTTCCAACATCGTCAAGATCATGCAGGACTCCGGCCTGGCCTCGACCGAACCAATCACCAGTTCGGGGCGGCGGGCCCTCAATGTCCGGCTGAACAGCAACGGCGCCGTGGCCGTGGGCATCGATTTTGGCCGTCGGCATCTGCGCGTCGTGCTGGCCACCCTGAGCTACCACATCATCGCCGAGGAATCCGTGCTCCTGCCCCTGGGCCACCACGCGGACGAGGGCATCGAGGCCGCCGTCGCGCTGTTGACCAAGCTGCTGGCCGCGAGCAGTGTGGAGCGCAGCGCGATCGTGGGCGCCGGCGTCGGGATTCCGGGCCCTATCGACCGGCGGACGGGCACAGTGGCGCAGGGCGCCATCCTGCCTGAATGGGTGGGCATTAACATCCTGCAGCACCTTGAAAACACGCTGCAATTCCCCGTTTTCATCGACAACGACGCCAATCTTGGCGCTCTCTCGGAAGTCACCTGGGGGCCGCACAGCGGCATCAGCAACCTCATGTTCATGAAGATCGGATCGGGCATCGGCGCCGGGCTCATCCTCAATGGCGCGCCGTACTACGGGAATGTGGGCATTACCGGTGAAATCGGCCATGCCACCATCCACGAACACGGCCTGATCTGCCGCTGCGGGAACCGGGGTTGCCTCGAGACCATCGCGTCCACCACCACCATGATCGAGTTCCTGAGCCGGGGCAGGGACACGCCGATGAGCCCGGAAGACATTGTCCACAAGGCCCTGGCCAGGGACTCGGCCACTTTGCGCGTGGTGGACGACGTCGGTCTGGCAGTGGGCCGCGCCCTGGGCAATGTTGCCAATCTGATCAACCCGGAGGTGATCGTCGTGGGCGGGCCACTGGCCGGCCTCGGCGACATTCTGCTCGACCCTATCCGCCGGGGCTTGGTGCGACATGCCGTTCCCGTCATCGGGGAAACCACCACCCTGACGATGTCGTCCTTGGGTGACCGCGCCGAGGCCTTGGGAGCCGCCGCCTTGGTCTTCCAGCATGCGGGAATCCGGCGCTCGTAGCTTTTCGTTATCGGGCCGTTGCGTTAAAGACTTGACGACAATGGCTGTGATCCAGTTTACTTTTTCATCAGACGGCCCCTGCGGTTTGCGGGGCGGACAACGTAGTCACGCATTGGAGGCGTAAGGGCATATGACGTCCGACAGCACGCACAGAGAACCCGTAATCCTCGAGATGCGCTCCATCACCAAGGAATTCCCCGGCGTTAAAGCATTGGCTGATGTGAATCTGCGGGTGAAGGCGGGAGAGATCCACGCAATCTGCGGAGAGAACGGTGCCGGCAAGTCCACCCTGATGAAGGTACTTTCGGGCGTGTACCCGTACGGAACCTACACCGGCGACATCGTGTACCAGTCCGAGGTCCAGCAGTTCAGGGACATCCGGGCCAGCGAGCACGCCGGCATCGTGATCATCCACCAGGAACTGGCGCTCATCCCGGAACTGTCCATCACGGAGAACATCTTCCTCGGCAACGAGCCGGTCAAGCGCGGCGTGATTGACTGGGCCGAAGCCCGCACCCGGACCCGCGAGCTGCTGGCCCGCGTGGGACTCCGGGAGAACCCGGACACCCCCATCAAGGAGATCGGCGTCGGGAAGCAGCAGCTCGTGGAGATCGCCAAGGCGCTGAGCAAGTCTGTGAAGCTCCTCATCCTCGACGAGCCCACTGCCGCGCTGAACGAGTCGGATTCGCAGCACCTGCTGGACCTGATGCTGGGCCTGAAGGGCCGCGGCATAACCTCCATCATCATTTCGCACAAGCTCAATGAGATCGAGCAGATCGCAGACTCCATCACCATCATCCGTGACGGCAAGTCCATCGAGACGCTGGATGTGAAGGCAGACGGAGTTGACGAGGACCGCATCATCAAGGGCATGGTGGGGCGGACCCTGGAATCCCGTTTCCCGGACCACGAGCCCAAGATCGGCGAGGTCCTCTTCGAGGTCAAGAACTGGACCGTCGGCCACCCGCAGATCCAGGACCGGCTGGTCTGCAAGGGCTCCAACTTTTTCGTCCGCCGCGGTGAGATCGTGGGCTTCGCCGGACTCATGGGAGCCGGCCGCACCGAACTGGCACGCTCCGTCTTCGGCCGCTCCTACGGCCGGTACATCACCGGCAGCATCTATAAGAACGGCAAGGAACTTCAACTCAAGAACGTAAAACAGGCCATCGACGCCGGCCTCGGCTACGTTACGGAGGACCGGAAGTCCCTTGGCCTGAACCTGCTGGATGACATCAAGACCACCACTGTTTCCGCTGCGCTGAACAAGATCAGCAGGCACTTCGTTGTGGACTCCAACAAGGAATTCACAGTGGCTGAGCAGTACCGCAAGTCCCTGCGCACCAAGACGCCGTCCGTGGAGGAAGGCGTGGCCAAGCTCTCCGGCGGCAATCAGCAGAAGGTGGTCCTGGCCAAGTGGATGTTCACGGACCCAGACCTGCTGATCCTGGACGAGCCCACACGCGGCATCGACGTCGGGGCCAAGTACGAGATCTACGGCATCATTCAGCAGCTCGCCAACCAAGGGAAGGGAGTCATCGTCATCTCGTCCGAACTGCCTGAACTGCTGGGCCTCTCGGACCGCATTTACACCATCTTCGAAGGCGCCATCACAGGTGTACTGAACAAAGACGAGGCCAGCCAGGAAAGCCTGATGAAGCTGATGACCTCCGCCCGCAAAGCCGCCGCCTGACCCTCTGGAATCCTCCAGAACCTTCCAGAACAAGGACTGACACAATGAACGCGCTCAAGAAGCTCTTTGGCGGCAACACCCGCCAATTCGGCATGATCTTCGCCCTGGTTGCACTGATCATCTTCTTCCAATTCGCTACCGACGGCCGCACACTCACTCCAGGCAACGTCATCAACCTCTTCAACGGCAACTCCTACATCCTCATCCTGGCCATCGGCATGGTGCTGGTGATCATCGCCGGCCACATCGACCTATCAGTCGGCTCCGTCGCGGCGTTCGTAGGCGTCACCGTTGCGCTGGCCATCCGTGACTGGGGAATCCCGTGGTATGCGGGTATTCTGCTCGGACTTGGCCTGGGAATCCTAATTGGCGCCTGGCAAGGGTTCTGGACGGCGTATGTAGGGATACCCGCATTCATCGTGACGCTTGCGGGCATGCTCCTGTTCCGGGGTTTCAACCAGTTCGTCGGCAAATCCAACACCATCCCGGTCCCCGCCGACTTCCAGTACATCGGTTCCGGCTATCTTCCGGAGGTCGGTCCGAACACCGGCTTCAACAACCTGACCCTGCTGCTTGGCCTGCTGGGCGTCGCATTCGTGGTCTTCAGCGAACTCCGGGCCCGGCGCACCGCCAAGGCGCTCGGCGCAGAAGTCCCCGAGGCGTGGGTGGCCGTTACCAAGCTCGTACTGGTCGGCGGTGCCATCCTCTACGCGACGTACCTGTTCGCCACGGGCCGCCCGGGAACGTCCTTCCCGATCCCCGGCCTCATCCTTGCCGTGCTGGTCCTGATCTACGGGTTCATCTCCTCCAAGACCGTCGTCGGCCGCCACGTCTACGCGGTGGGCGGCAACCGCCACGCAGCCGAGCTCTCCGGTGTCCAGTCCAAGAAGGTCAACTTCCTGGTCATGATGAACATGTCCGTCCTGGCCGGCCTCGCCGGCATGATCTTCGTCGGCCGTTCCACCGCCTCCGGCCCGTTCGACGGCGTTGGCTGGGAACTCGACGCCATCGCGGCTGTGTTCATCGGCGGCGCGGCAGTGACCGGCGGCGTGGGCACGGTTATCGGTTCGATCGTCGGTGGCCTCGTGATGGCTGTGCTGAACAACGGCCTGCAGCTCCTCGGCGTCGGCGCAGACCTCACCCAGATCATCAAGGGCCTGGTCCTGCTGATCGCCGTGGCCTTCGACGTCTACAACAAGAGCCAGGGCAAGCGGTCCATCATCGGCATGCTGACCCAGAACTTCAACCGCCCCAGCGGTGGAACGCCGCTTCAGCCCGACGAAGTGACCTCGACCAAAGAAACCATCGCCCGGGAAGCCTGAGCACTGATCGCTCCCCGGACGCATTTCCCACCCCTATAGAAAGTGAACCAAGCAATGCGAATGATTGGTAAAGCAGGAAAGGCGGCAGCAGTCGCTGCCATTGCGGCACTGGCGCTGACAGCCTGCGGCCGTTCCGACACCGGCACAACGGGTGGTGGCACCGCAGGCGGCGAGGCTTTCCCCAAGGACTCCTCGATCGGCGTCGCGCTCCCACAGAAGACCAGCGAGAACTGGGTCCTGGCGGAAAAGCTGTTCAACGACGGGCTCACGGAAGCCGGTTTCAAGCCGGACGTCCAGTTCGCCAACGGCGGCGTCTCCGAACAGCAGAACCAGATCAGTGCCATGATCACCAAGGGCGCCAAGGTCATCGTCGTCGGCGCGATCGACGGTGCCCAGCTCGGCACCCAGCTGAAGCAGGCCAAGGACGCCGGCGCGACCATCATCGCGTACGACCGCCTGCTGCTGAACACCGAGAACGTGGACTACTACGTGGCCTACGACAACTTCAAGGTCGGTGAACTGCAGGGCCAGGCACTCCTCGAAGGCATGCAGAAGAAGAAGCCGCAGGGCCCGTACAACATCGAGCTCTTCGCCGGCTCCCCTGACGACGCCAACGCGAAGGTCTTCTTCGACGGCGCCATGAGCGTGCTCCAGCCGAAGATCGATGACGGCACCCTCAAGGTGCTGTCCGGCCAGACATCGTTCGGGCAGGCCGTCACGCAGGGCTGGAAAGCAGAAAACGCCCAGCGCCGCGCCGACACCCTGCTGACCGGCAGCTACGGCAGCGCGTCGCTGGACGGCGTGCTGTCCCCGAACGACACCCTGGCCCGCGCTGTCCTGACCGCCGTGAAGGGTGCCGGCAAGCCGCTGCCTGTCATCACCGGCCAGGACTCCGAGGTTGAGTCGGTCAAGTCCATCATGGCCGGGGAGCAGTACTCCACCATCAACAAGGACACCCGCAAGCTCGTTGAGCACGCGATCGTCATGGTCAAGGACATCCAGGCAGGCAAGACGCCTGAGATCAACGACGACAAGTCCTACAACAACAAGGTCAAGACCGTTCCGGCCTACCTGCTGGAGCCGGTCATCGTGACCCAGGAGAACGTCAAGACGGCCTACGTGGACGATCCGGTACTCGGACCGATCACCAAGTAGCCGCACCGACGGCGTAACACCAAACGCTCCACCCAAGAGCCCCGGCTCCCCCGCAAAGGAGGGCCGGGGCTCTTGACGTCCCACCCCGCCCCTTCCGCACTTCCTGCCGGTTCTGACCCGCCCCTCCCTCACTTTTCGCTTTCCCTGCTTCACAGCGCAAACACAGCCTGGACCCGTTTCCTGCACAGCCGCCCGAACGAGGGTGGATGTGAAGCCGGCACGTCAGCCGGCAAGCGACCCAAGGAGTACAGTGAGCGTCCTCGCACGGAGTGTAGGCAATGCCTTCAGAAACAAGGTCAGGACGGCAGCCGTCGTGGCCGTTCTTGCCGTAGCAATCGGACTGGCACTGGCGATGCTGGTGGCCAACCAGGCGGTCGGCGCCAAGGTCCAGGAGCTGAATGCGTCGGTGGGGACTGTGCTCACCGTCAACCCCGCGGGCGGCCAGGGCTTCGAGGGCGGCGGCGAGCCGCTGACCTCGGAGCAGGCCGCGACGGCAGCCGCCGTCCCCAACGTGACCGCCGTCGTCGGAACCCAAACGCTGCGGCTGCGCAACGCCACCGAAGCTGCCGCACAGGCGGCGGCAGGCCAGACGGGCGGACCGGGTGCAGGGTTTGGCGGTGCAGCCACCACCACAATGACAACAAGCCTCTTGCCAGCGATCGAAGCCGGGACCCTCGGTAATCGAAACCAGGAGACCGGAACCACCGGAAACCAGGCGGCACGCGCCTTCGCCTTGCCTATTACCGCCACCGGCACCGGAGCAGAGGTGGACAGCACCGGGGTGCCTTTGAAGATCACGGCGGGAACCGGGCTGGGTGACTACGCGGCTGCGTCCACCCAGGCGCTGCTGGGCACTACCCTGGCGGAAAAGAACGACTTGACGGTGGGATCCAGATTCGTCATCAATGAGCAGACTTTTACCGTTTCCGGTCTGTTTGACGCCGGGACGGCATTCGGCAACAACGCCCTTTACATCACGCTCCCGCAGGCCCAAACGCTGGCTGCACTGCCCGGTGAACTCTCCACCATGATTGTTACCGTCAACAGCATGGAGAACGTTGACACGGCCAAGAGCGACCTCCAGGCCACCCTCGGCGCGGATAAGGCGGACGTCACCCAGCCCCAGAACCTGGAGACTGCTGTCAGTTCGCTGGACAGCGTGCGGAACATTTCCTTCATCGCCTTCGTGGCCGCCCTCGGAACCGCCGGCCTGATCATCCTTCTGATCATGGTGATGCTGGTCCGCGAGCGCCGCCGCGAAATCGGAGTGCTGAAAGCCATCGGTGCCCCCAACCGCACCATTGGCCTCCAGTTCGTCCTGGAGGCGCTGGTCCTGGTGGCGCTGGGCAGTGCAGTGGGCGCGGCCATCGCCTCGTTTGCCAGCGGCGGGATCGCCAGTGCGCTCGTCAGTTCAAGCACCAGCACGACGCCGGCAGCAGCCCCCGGGCTTCGCGGTGCAGCGGGAGGTTTCCCCGGCGGGGGCCCGTTGGGCGGCGCCTCCCAGCTCCTGACCTCCGTCACCGCGAGCGCTTCCCCGGACGTGATCGCCGCCGGCATCGCGGCGGTGTTCGGCGTCGCCATCATCGGGGCTCTGGTCCCGGCCCTGCTCACCGCCCGAATCCGTCCCATCGAAGTCCTCCGAGGAGAATAGCCATGATTGAAGTTAAGAACCTCGTCCGCACGTTCAAAACCGGAGACCGCACCATCAGGCCGGTCAACGGCGTCAGCTTCGAACTGGAACAGGGGACGCTGGCCTCCATCGTCGGGAAGAGCGGCAGCGGCAAGAGCACCCTGTTGTCCCTTCTCGGTGCGCTGGACAAACCCACCAGCGGAGACGTCGTCGTCAACGGCGTCAGCCTGGCGGGGATGCCCGATGGCAAGCTGACAGAGTACCGGCGCCGGGACATCGGCTTCGTGTTCCAGCAGTTCAACCTGATCCCCAACCTGTCGGCGCTGGACAATGTGATGCTCCCGATGGAGTTCGCCGGCGTTCGGAAGGCTGTTCGGGAGCAGCGGGCACGCGAGCTCCTCCAGCAGGTGCAGCTCGACGCGGAGAAGCACGTCCGCCGGATCAACCGTCTCTCCGGCGGCGAGCAGCAGCGCGTTGCCATCGCCCGGGCGCTGGCCAACGAACCCAAACTGATCCTTGCCGATGAGCCCACCGGCAACCTTGACGAGCAGACCGGCGAGCACATCATCGAGCTCCTGAGTTCGCTCAGCACGGATCACGACACCACCATTCTCGTGGTCACGCACGACCGGCATCTCGCCAACAAGACCGACAGGCGCTTCAGGCTGCAGCAAGGCAAGCTGGCCGAGGAGCCCGCCCGTGCCCGTGCGGGTGCAGCCTCAGGGATGGCGGCCGCGGGGGTGTAGGTCCCGGGCGGCAAGTGCGGGTCGGCGCAAGCCCTCCCGCACTTCCCGCTGCCCGAACCCCAACCCTCCCGCTGCTCCTGCGCGTAATGCCACAACGCTCCTGCGCGCGGTGAGAGGATGGCGTCATGACTTCGCCCATCGCCACGCCGTGGCTTTTCAGCCAGTCCAACCAGGATCCTCGCGCCGCTACCGGTGCTGCGTTGCGCTGGGGAGTGATCGCCACCGGCCGGATCGCGTCACTCGTCTCCCGGGACCTGGCTCTCCTCGCTGACGCCGAGCTGTACGCGGTCAGTTCGCGCCGGCAGGAGGCAGCGGAGGCCTTTGCCGCGGAGTTCGGCTTCTCCACGGCATATGGGGACGACGGCGGCCAGCAGGGCTACCAGCGGCTCCTCGCCGACGACGCGGTGGACATCGTGTACGTGGCCACACCTCACGCCCAGCATCACCAGATGGTGCTCGCTGCCCTCAATGCGGGAAAGCACGTCCTGTGCGAAAAGGCCTTCACCATCAATGCCAGCGAGGCCGCCGAGCTCATAGCCGTCGCCCGTGAAAAGAAGCTGTTCCTGATGGAAGCCGTCTGGAGCCGTTTCCTTCCCAGCATGCAGCGGGCGTTTGAAATCGCATGCTCCGGCGAACTTGGAACCGTACAGTGGGTCACCGCGGATCTCGGATTCCCGGCACCGTACTCGCCCACCGCGCGCCTATGGGCCGTCAAGGACGGCGGCGGGGCGCTCCTCGACCTGACCGTCTACCCCCTGCTGTGGGCTCTGGGAACACTGGGATTCCCACATGCCGTCAGTGCCACGGGCACACTTAATGAGGACGGCGTGGACGCACAGAACGCCCTGACGCTGGAGTACCACCACGGGGCACAGGCACAGCTGACCTCGTCTCTCCTGGCTTACGGTCCCCGCGCCGCCACCGTGGCCGGAAGCCTGGGCTATCTTCAAACGCTCGGCTCCATTAATAACCCCAAGCAGCTTGTTATCGGAATCGGCCGCGAACCGCTTCGCACAGAGCACTTCGACATAGCCGGCCTGGGCTACACCTACGAGCTTCGCGAGGTGACGCGGTGCGTCCAACAGGGTTTGACGGAAAGCCCGGTCATGCCGCTGGAAGATTCGTTGAACACCATGCGGCTTTTCGACGGCGTCCGGGCGCAGCTGGGCGTCAGCTACCCAAACGATGCCCGCTGACAGCGCTCTGCTCCGGCGCGGGACTGTCGATTCGATGGATTTTTATACATTTGGCTCTGGACTCTGCCTTTCAAGGAGGCATAGGCTGTAAAAGATCGTCAGAGTGTTCGCAGACCGGGGGGTGTCGAGCATGGCCAGCAGTGCATTGTCGTGGTCCGCTCTGCGCCCCTTGCGTCCAGTGCTCATTGCGGGCGCGGCAGCCGTGGCCTGGCTTTCCTTCGCGGCGCCGGCCGCCGATGCCAGCACCCAGCAGGGGCAGGACTCCCTACTCGGCGGAATCTCTTCTGCGGCGACTTCGTCACTCAACAGCGAATCCAAGGCTGCCCGCGTCGCTCAAACGGCACAGAAAACCATTCATTCCGTGGCGGAAGCGCCTGCCAGGCACACGCGTGCTTTGGCTGCTCCCGCACCCGGTTCTGCCCCGATTCCACAGCCTGCGCCGGTACGTTCCGCTCCTGAAGCGGCACCCCGGGCCATACCCTCGCTCGCGAATGAGCTCGCTCCCCCGCTTCAGGCGGCCGCAGACACCCTGGCCCCGGTCAACGTGCTCCCGGCTGACACTGCGTCGCTCCTCACTGCGCCCGTGACCACTTTGGCGGACACGGCAGTCAGCGGCATCGCGGAGAAGGTGGCAGGAACTGTTGTGCGGCCGGTGACGGAAGCGGCACCTGCGTTGGAACCACACCTCGAATCCATTGCGGATGTCCTCGAAGGGGCGCCGCCGCTCGCGGCACCAGCCATTGCTCCCGTTGTGGACGTCGTTCAGGCACTCACCCCGTCGCAGAAGTCCGACGGCGTTCTACCGCTCCCGGCAGTCCCGGGACCCGCTTCCTCGGAAAGCGCTGACAGTGCCCGTGTTTCCACTGCGCATTCCCCTGTCCCGGTTCCCGTGGCCGCTGGCATCTCTGGGCTCAGGCCCTTGTTCCACGCTGCTGCCTTCCCTTCATTGGAACCGTTGGGTGCTGCGCAGTCTCCTCCCGGCATGTCCGCAGGAGAAGGGACGCCTTCCGGTGGCGAGGCGGACCCGGCGGCTGCCCCGCTCCCGGCTCCGCCCGCTGGCTCCGGATCGGGCAACGGCCAGTCTCCCGGCGGGCCCTCACCGTCAGCCGCCTGGCTGACCAGTCCGTTCGACTTCCTTCCGCCCGCGGGCCGTGTGCCTGCCAGCGGTCCGCCTCAGCACATCCCCTCACCGGTGGCTATCGACCCCGGCTCCTCGCCTGACTAGTTGGGCCTGCTCTGCCATTCCTTGTGCAGAAACATGGCCGATTTCGGGCCGCCTTGAGCGCCCGACAACAACTCTTCAGGAGACATCAAAATGCATCAGAACCTTCGCAGGGGCCTTCTGGGCACCCTCTTTGCCGGAGGGCTTTTAGCCCTCGGCGCCACCGCGGCTAACGCGGACACAACCGTCACCGGCACTGTTGCCGCCGGATCCGAGTCCGTTTCGGCGGACGTCATTGCTTCGACGTCGTTGGGCCTGCTGGGTGGTCCAACGACGTCGGGGTCTTCCCAAATCGCGGCTGTCGCTGACGTTAACCTCGGCAACGCCGCAACCGGCACCGGCACCACCGCCGACGCTGTGGTCGACGTGAACCTCGGCAACGCCGCAACCGGCACCGGCACCACCGCCGACGCTGTGGTCGACGTGAACCTCGGCAACACCACAGCGGCGCCAACAGGCACCGGCACCACCGCCGACGCAGTCGTCGATGTGAATCTCGGCAACGCCGTAGGCACCGGCACCACCGCCGACGCTGTGGTCGACGTCAACCTCGGCAACACCGGAACCGCAACGGGTAACGGCACGACTGCCGACGCTGTGGTCGACGTCAACCTCGGCAACACCGGAACCGCCACAGGCAACGGCACCACCGCCGACGCTATGGTCGACGTCAACCTCGGCAACACCGTAGGCACCGGCACGACTGCCGACGCTGTGGTCGACGTGAACCTCGGCAACACCGGAACCGCCACAGGCAACGGCACCACCGCCGACGCTATGGTCGACGTCAACCTCGGCAACACCGGAACCGCCACAGGCAACGGCACCACCGCCGACGCTATGGTCGACGTCAACCTCGGCAACACCGTAGGCACCGGCACCACCGCCGACGCTGTGGTCGACGTGAACCTCGGCAACACCGGAACCGCCACAGGCAACGGCACCACCGCCGACGCTATGGTCGACGTCAACCTCGGCAACGCCACAGGCAACGGCACCACCGCCGACGCCGTCGTTGACGTGAACCTCGGCAACGCTGTAGGCACCGGCACCACTGCCGACGCCCTGGTGGACGTCAACCTCGGCAACACCGGAACGGCAACGGGCACCGGCACCACCGCCGACGCCCTCGTCGACGTCAACCTGGGCACCGGCACCACTGCCGATGCCGTCGTTGACGTGAACCTCGGCAAGGCTGCAGGCACCGGCACCACCGCCGACGCCCTCGTCGACGTCAATCTCGGCAACACCGGAACCGCAACGGGCACCGGCACCACTGCCGACGCTGTCGTTGGTGTGAACCTCGGCAACGCCACAGGCACCGGCACCACCGCCGACGCTGTGGTCGACGTGAACCTGGGCAACGCTGCAGGCACCGGCACCACCGCCGACGCCCTGGTGGACGTCAATCTCGGCAACATCGGAACCGCAACGGGCAACGGCACGACTGCCGACGCTGTCGTTGGTGTGAACCTCGGCAACGCCACAGGCAACGGCACCACCGCCGACGCCGTGATCGACGTCAGCCT
Source organism: Arthrobacter sp. GQ119 (assembly GCF_059759125.1). Lineage (NCBI taxonomy): Bacteria > Bacillati > Actinomycetota > Actinomycetes > Micrococcales > Micrococcaceae > Arthrobacter > Arthrobacter sp. GQ119. The sequence continues at coordinate 387,246 of NZ_JCAXEA010000001.1, forward strand.
TGGGGAATCAGGGCTGCTCGGGGACGGCGGCCCGGCCGCTGCTGGCGCCGTCATTATCGGTCTGGGGACGGGAACGGATCCCTCTGTTGGTTTGGGCATCGACTTGGGCATCGACCTCGGGACTGGCACCGGAACGGGGACCACACCACCGGCAACGGACCCGGGTGATGGTTCCGGAAGCGGATCCGACCCCACGGACGGCACGGGTTCGGGTACGGACGACCCCACCGGCGGCACGGGTTCAGGTACGGACGACCCCACTGGCGGCCAAGGCACCGGCACGGACGGCGGCGGCGCGGGCTCGGGTACGGACGACGCCACCGGCGGCCAAGGCACCGGCACGGACGGCACCACCGGCGGCTCTGCTACCGGTGCGGGCTCTGACGGAAGCGGGATCGTGGTTCTGCCTGCAGGTGCTGTGACGACGAACGGCTCCGTTGCGGCCAACGCCCCGATGGCGGCCCTGGCCGCAGGCCAGACGCCCAGCGGCGCTCAGTCCCTGGCAAACACCGGAGCAGACGGGGGCCTGTTGCCACTCGCCCTCGCCCTCCTGGCCGTTGGGATGCTGATGGTCATCCGGAGGAAGAAGGCATAAATAGCGGTCTGGGCCCGCCCGGGGCGGGCCCAGATGAACATCACGGACCCATTGCCGGTGGTCCGGCTTCGGATGGTCAGAAGACCAGCGGAAGCCGGACCGCCGGCCGGGCTGTGCTTCCAACCCCCGGATTCCGGGCACAACCTGCGCGGCGTCCGCCGCCCCGCTCCCGTATTACCCTTAACGGGACCCACTGGCGGATAAGGACGGCAAAGTATTGGAAGATTCGCCCGGCAGCGTGACCGATGTACTGGACGGGCGCTACAGGCTCGGAGAAGTAATAGGCCGCGGAGGAATGTCATCGGTCTATACGGCCCGCGACGAAAACCTCGGGCGGGACGTGGCGCTGAAGCTCTTCGCTCCGCAAGCTGCAGACGCTGACGAGCTCAAGCGGCAGGAAGCCGAAATCAGGCTCCTCGCGACGCTCAACCACCCAAGCCTCGTGACACTGTTCGACGCCGGCGTGGACACGCGTGTGCCTGACCAGCCGAGACCGTTTCTCACCATGGAACTCGTGGAGGGCCAGGACCTTCGCGGCCGGCTGCGCCACAGCCGGGTTCCGCTCGACGAACTCGCCGTGATCGGCGCCGGGATCGCCGACGCCTTGGCCTACGTCCATGGTCTTGGCATCATCCACCGGGACATCAAACCTGCCAACATCCTCCTCGTCCAGGTGCGTCCCGGGGAGCCGCTGCGGCCCAAGCTCACAGACTTCGGCATCGCCCGGATCGCCGACGGTACGCGGCTGACTGCCACAGGCACCATGGTGGGGACGGCGGCATACCTCAGCCCCGAACAGGCGATGGGCTCACCGCTCTCGCCCGCCACGGACATCTACTCTTTGGGCCTCGTGCTGCTGGAATGCATCAAGGGAACCTTGGAATATCCAGGCAGTGCCGTGGAATCGGCGGTGGCACGGCTGCACCGTGCGCCTGAGATTCCCGGAGACCTGCCGGCTGAGTGGCAAGAACTCCTGACGTCCATGACGGCTTTCGAACCGCTGGACCGGCCGAGTGCCCCGGACCTGGAGATCGCCCTGCGCCAGGCGCTGGTTTCACCGGAAGGTGTCCCCGGGAACGTTGCCGGGGAGCACACCCGTGCCCTCCCCGCCCTGCCGGCCCGGCCCCCGTCCGTTCTCGCGGACAGCGGTCACGCCACGGCTACGCAGGACCGCGTCCGCCCTGCCGCCCGCCCCCGGCGCAGCCGACGCGCCTGGCTGGCGTCCTCTGTCGCTGCGGCTGCCGTGGCCGCCGGAGTGTTGGCGGTAACCCTCGCAGTCACTGCACCTGGAACGCCCGACGTCGTGACTTACCCCACGGTGACCGGCACCTTGGGCGATCACCTCCTGGAGCTGCAAAAGAGCGTGGAACCGTGACGGTGCACGGCCCGCTCCGCCTGCCGCCTGCCCTGCGGCGGCGGGCGGCGGTTGCCTTCGCGGGCGGCGTGCTTGCCTTGGGCCTGACGGGCTGCGGCGGTGCCGCTCCCGAACTCAAGGCCGACGCCGCGGTGCAGCTTCAGCAGCGCGTCCTCGCCGTCACCGGAGCAGCGGCGGGCGGTGATCCCGCCGGCGCACTCACGTCGCTGGAGCAGCTGGCGGCCGAACTGGATGCCGCCGCCGCGGACGGCCATGTTTCGTTCAAGCGCCACCAGAGCATCACCGTGGCCGTCGACGCAGTCCGTGCCGACCTTACGGCAGCGGTGGCTGTCAAGAAGGCCGAGGCGGCGGCAGCTGCGAAAGCTGCCAACCCCGCCTCGGCCACGACGCCGGCGGTTGTGGCCCCCGCGCCGGCTCGCGTCTCCGGTGACACTGCCCGGGGGAATCCCGGAAAGGACAACGCGGACGAGGACAACGACGACGCCAAAGGATCGGCAAAAGACAAGGACTAAAGAGTCCTTACTGTCTTAGCACTCTCGGCAAAGGCCCCTTGCGACCCGAGTTCAAGGCCGGATCAGCCGTCTTCGTTGGCGGCAGCCGCAGCTCTCTTCAATTGCCCGGCGCTTCGGACTACGTTGGAGGTGTTCCACCCAACATGCAGCAATCAGAACCGCGGGCGACAGCCCGCTCGCTGAAGGAGTGAACTACGCATGGCAACTGTGCAGGAATCCATCGAAGTCGATGTGCCCGTCAGCACGGCCTACAATCAATGGACCCAGTTTGAGGACTTCCCACATTTCATGAGCGGCGTCGACTCGGTGCGCCAGCTCGATGACACCACCGTTCATTTCGAAACGAGCATCGCCGGCGTCAAACGTCAGTACGACGCCCAGATCACTGTTCAGGAACCTGACCAGCGTGTCACCTGGGAAAGCCTGAATGAGCCACGCAACGCCGGAACCGTCTGGTTCGAGTCCTTGGGGCCGGAGCAGACGAAGGTGAACGTCGAACTCACTTGGGAGCCCGAGTCCGCGATGGAGAAAATGGGCGCTGCCGTTGGTCTTGACTCCCGCCAGGTTGCTTCAGACCTGAAGAAGTTCAAGAAGTTCATCGAGAGCCAGGGTTCGGAAACCGGCGCATGGCGTGAGAGCGTCCACGACGGCGAGGTGGACGACCAGCGAGGGGCCACCGGGACCGCTGGCATGGCCGGTGCCGCCGGAGCAGGTGCAGGACTTGGGGCTGCTGGAGCAGGTGCAGGGTTGGGCGGCTACGGTGCCGGCACGTCAGGCACCGCGGACGCGAGCGACGAAACCATCGGCACAGCCCCCTCGGCGGCAGATGACGCCACGGGCTACGCTGCCGGGCCCGGAATGGATGCGACGCCGGGCCGGACGTACGAGTCAGGCGACGCGTACGATGCCGCCGCCACCGAGAGGCCGGTGGATGCGGATCCGGACATGGCCGTCGACGCCCCCTACGGAGACACTGAGGAGGGCGAACCCCGCAACGAACCCAGGCTGGGCAACACCAGGCGGGACGAAACCCCGGAGCGGTAAGGGCCGCACTGGTCGGCGCCGCCTTCCGCCCCGCTGAACGTGAATGCTGAGAGTTAACGAAGAAGCGCCCCGCCACTCAAACGAGTGGCGGGGCGCTTGCTTGGTCTTAGCCCAGGCTCGCGACAACCTTGTTCAGCGTCGCAGACGGCCGCATGACAGCCGCAGCCTTTTCGGCGTCGGGGCGGTAGTAGCCGCCGATGTCGGCCGGTGAACCCTGGACAGCCAGGAGTTCGGACACGATGGCGTCCTCGTTGGAGCCCAGAGCTTCAGCGACCGCTGAGAAGGACGCTGCCAGATCTGAGTCCTCCGTCTGCTTGGCCAGTTCCTGCGCCCAGTACAGCGCCAGGTAGAAGTGGCTGCCGCGGTTGTCGAGCTCGCCGACCTTGCGCTTCGGGGACTTGTCCTCCAGCAGGAACGTGCCCGTGGCCCGGTCCAGAGTGTCAGCCAAAACCTGCGCCCGGGCGTTGTCCTCAGTGTTGGCCAAGTGCTCGAAACTGACGGCCAGGGCGAGGAATTCGCCGAGGCTGTCCCAACGGAGGTGGTTCTCCTTGAGGAGCTGCTGAACGTGCTTCGGTGCGGAGCCACCGGCGCCGGTCTCGAACAGACCGCCGCCGTTGATCAGTGGAACGATGGAGAGCATCTTGGCGCTGGTGCCGAGTTCGAGGATCGGGAACAGGTCGGTCAGGTAGTCGCGGAGCACGTTGCCGGTCACGGAGATGGTGTCTTCTCCCCTGCGGATGCGCTCGAGGGTGAAGGCTGTGGCCTTCACCGGCGACATGATCTCGATCTGCAGGCCCTCAGTGTCGTGCTCCTGCAGGTATTCCCGGACCTTCTCGATGAGCTTCGCGTCGTGCGCGCGGGTCTCGTCCAGCCAGAAGACGGCAGGCGTCTGCGAGGCGCGGGCGCGGTTGACAGCCAGCTTGACCCAGTCACGGATGGGCAGGTCCTTGGTTTGGCAGGCGCGCCAGATGTCGCCGGGGCCAACTTCGTGTTCGACCAGGACCGTTCCGGAGGCGTCCACGATCTGGACCTTGCCGGGGGCCTGGATTTCGAACGTCTTGTCGTGGCTGCCGTACTCCTCCGCCGCCTGCGCCATGAGGCCCACGTTCGGTACAGTGCCCATGGTGGTGGGGTCGAAGGCGCCGTTGGCGCGGCAGTCATCGATCACTACCTGGTAGATGCCGGCGTAGGAGCTGTCCGGGAGAACTGCCAGGGTGTCCGCTTCCTTGCCGTCCGGCCCCCACATGTGGCCGGAGGTGCGGATCATCGCCGGCATGGAAGCGTCAACAATGATGTCGCTGGGGACGTGCAGGCTGGTGATGCCCTTGTCGGAGTCGACCATGGCAAGGGCGGGCCCTTCTTCAAGGCCCTTCGCGATGGCCGCCTGCACGCCTTCGCGGACGTCCTCGGGGAGCTCTTCGAGGCCATTGAGGATGGCGGCGAGGCCGTTATTGGGGCTGATGCCGGCGGCGGCGAGCTGCTTGCCGTAGGTGTCGAACAGCTCGGAGAAGTAGGCCTTGACCACGTGGCCGAAGATGATCGGGTCCGAGACCTTCATCATGGTGGCCTTCAGGTGTGCCGAGAAGAGGACGCCCTCCTCCTTGGCACGTGCAACCTGGGCGGCAAGGAACTCGTCAAGGGCGGCAGCGCGCAGCACGGTCCCGTCGATCACTTCGCCGGCCAGGACCGGGAACGCCTTCTTAAGGACCTTGACCGTACCGTCTTCGCGGACCAGCTGAATCTCGATGGTGCCGTCGGCCGGGATCACCACGGACTTTTCGTTGGAGCGGAAGTCGTCGGCTTCCATGTGTGCCACGTTGGTCTTGGAGTCCGGAGTCCAGGCACCCATGGAGTGCGGGTTCTGGCGGGCGTAGTTCTTGACGGACAGCGGCGCGCGGCGGTCCGAGTTGCCTTCGCGCAGGACCGGGTTCACGGCGGAGCCCTTGATCTTGTCGTAGCGCGAGCGAATGCTCGTCTCTTCATCGGAGGAGGGGTTGTCCGGGTAATCCGGCAGCTTGTACCCCTGGGCCTGCAGTTCGGCAATGGCAGCTTTCAACTGCGGCACGGAAGCGCTGATGTTGGGAAGTTTGATGATGTTGGCTTCCGGCTTCTTTGCCAGTTCACCGAGCTCAGCCAGGGCGTCACCGATCTGCTGTTCTTCAGTGAGGTAGTCGCCGAACACGGCGATGATGCGGCCGGCCAGCGAAATGTCGCGGGTCTCCACCTGCACACCTGCGGTCGACGCGAATGCCTCGACGATCGGCAGGAACGAATATGTAGCCAGCATCGGCGCTTCGTCGGTGTGGGTATAGATAATTTTGGCCATGCTCGGGCGTCTCCCTGGAGGTCGGCTGTATGTGGAATCCGGTCTATTTCACCAACCTTTAACTTACCCGAGGTCATCCTGCAGAGCCCCACCAAGGTGGGCTGTATCACTTCGGTGACGGAATCCAGCGATTATCGGGGCCCGAGGTGTGCCCATTGTCCCCGGCGCCGCGTACCCCCTATCTTTAGCTCATGACAGAAAACCGCCTCACCGGCTGAATGCAGCCGGTATGCCCTGCGGCAGGGGCAGAAGGCGCTACCCCTACCTGGAACACATAACTTCAAACGACTTTTACAAAGCTTGTCATGTCCGGGTAGCCTCAATTCTCCACAGGTGCGCTGCTACGGCGCCCACCGATAGGTAGGACCACCATGACGAGCAACAAGTCTCTGGCCACTAGCCTCGTGAGCCTCTCCGCGGGTTTGCTGCTGACGCTCTCCGCGGCCGGCGGCGCAACGGCTTCTCCTGCAAAGGCGCAGGATCCCGTGCAGCCGCAGATCGCCAGCGCGACGCTCACCGCGTCAGCCGCGGCGAGTTACTGGACGCCCGAGCGCATGCGGTCCGCCGTTCCCGGTGATGTCCTCGCAGCGATGGCCGTCGCCCGGCAGGTCATCGTTCCCTGGCAGGTCAACGGTCCCCAGCAGCTCAACAGTCCCCAGCAGCTCGACGGCAATGGCCTCGCAGGCCTCGGCGAGCAGGGTTCCCTGACCAAGATCGCCGGCACATCCCGTAAAGGCAAGACAAGCGCTCTGCACAAAGACGAACTGCCCGTGAGCCACATCGGCAAGGTCTTCTTTACCCTGGGCGGCGCCAACTACGTCTGCTCCGGCAACTCAGTGGCCGCCGGCAACAAGAGCACCGTCTCCACTGCGGGGCACTGCCTCAACCAGGGGCCGGGTGCCTTCGCCACGAACTTCATTTTTGTGCCGGCCTACAAGGACGGGGCGGCTCCGTACGGCAAATGGGCGGCCAAGACGCTCTATGCGCCCAAGGAATGGAGCACCGACGGCAACATCCAGTACGACACCGGCTTCGCGGTGGTTGCCGAGCTTGACGGCCGGAAGCTTGCCGACGTGGTCGGTGCCACGGGCGTCGTGTTCAACCAGTCGCGAGGGCTGACGTACAAGGCGTTCGGCTACCCGGCGGCGTCCCCGTTCACCGGCAAGACACTCGTCAGTTGCTACGGGAAGGCGGGCAATGATGCCGTCAACCCGCAGTTCAACACGCAAGGCATTCCCTGCGACATGACCGGCGGTTCCTCCGGCGGTCCCTGGTTCCTCGCTGAGAGCACGGACGGCCCCTTGGGCTTCCAGAACTCGGTCAACAGCTATGGCTACGGCAGCCGCTCCACCGCGATGTACTCCCCGTACTGGGGTTCTGTCATCGAGCGGGTCTATAACCGTGCAGCAGCCGCCAGCTAAGGACGGACCGCCGCCCGGGGAGGACCCGGTAAGCAGCTCGGACGTCAGCCAGTCGCCGGAGGATATCCTGGCGTACTGGACGCCGGAGCGCATGGCTGAGGCGACACCGCGGGAGATCCTGCTCCCCTCCCCCGGGGAGGAACCTGACCGGGAACCCGGGGACGACTAAGCCCATGAAAGCCCGACGGCGGCTGTCCCCTTGAGGGGGCAGCCGCCGTCGGCGTGGGGACTAGTGGAAGAAGTGGCGCGCTCCGGTGAAGTACATCGTGATGCCGGCCTCGTTGGCTGCCGCGATGACTTCCTCGTCCCGGACTGAACCGCCGGGCTGGACCACGGCGCGGACGCCGGCGTCGATCAGGATCTGCAGGCCGTCGGCGAACGGGAAGAACGCATCGGAGGCTGCCACGGCGCCGCGTGCACGCTCGGGGGCGCCGGCGGTTCCGACATTGGACGCGCCGCCGGCACCGTCCACTTCGGACTCCACAGTCACGCCAAGGGTGTTGGCGCGCTCGACGGCAAGCTTGCAGGAGTCGAGACGGTTGACCTGGCCCATGCCGATGCCCACGGCGGCGCCGTCCGCGGCGAGCAGAATGGCGTTGGATTTTGCGGCGCGGCAGGCGGTCCAGGCGAAGGCGAGGTCGGCCAGCATGGCGTCGTCGGCGGCTTCGCCGGCGGCGAGGGTCCAGTTGGCGGGGCTGTCGCCGTCGGCGTCCACCTTGTCGGTGATCTGGACGAGCACGCCGCCGGAGACCTGGCGGATTTCGGCCGGGTAGCGGCCGTAGCCCTCGGGCAGCGCCAGCAGACGGATGTTCTTCTTCTTGGAGAGGACCTCCACGGCTTCCGGCTCGAAGCCGGGGGCGATGACAACCTCAGTGAAGATACCGGCCACGGTGCGGGCCATGCCGGCCGTGACGGTGCGGTTGGCCGCGATGACGCCGCCGAAAGCGGAGACAGGGTCGCAGGCGTGTGCCTTGGCGTGGGCGTCCGCGATCGGGTCTGCGGCGTCCGCGGAGCCGACGGCGACGCCGCACGGGTTGGCGTGCTTGATGATGGCAACAGCCGGCTCGGCGAAGTCGAACGCGGCGCGGAGGGCGGCGTCGGCGTCCACGAAGTTGTTGTAGCTCATGGCCTTGCCGTGGAGCTGGTCGGCCTGGGCGATACCTGCGGGGGCTGCCTTGTCCACGTAAAGCGCGGCCTGCTGGTGCGGGTTTTCGCCGTAGCGGAGCACTTCGGAGCGTTCCAGCGCGAGCCCGGCGTAGGCGGGCCAGTCGATGACCCCGTCGCCGTCCTCGTCCAGGAACTGGCTGGCGGTCCAGGTGGCCACGGCGTTGTCGTAGGTGGCGGTGTGGGCGAATGCCTTGGCCGCGAGGCGCTGGCGGGTCTTCAGGTCGAAGCCGCCCTCTGCCGCGGCGCGGACAACGTTGCCGTAGAACTGCGGATCCACCACAATGGCGACGGCGGCGTGGTTCTTCGCGGCGGAGCGCACCATGGCGGGGCCCCCGATGTCGATCTGCTCCACGACGTCGTCCTGCGCGGCGCCGGACTTGACGGTCTCCACGAACGGGTACAGGTTCACCACGACAAGGTCGAACGCCTCGATCTCCATTTTGGCGAGGGTTTCCATGTGGGCCGGAACCCGGCGATCGGCGAGGATGCCGCCGTGGACGCGCGGATGCAGGGTCTTGACGCGGCCGTCCAGCATTTCCGGCGAGCCCGTGACCTCCTCGACTTCCTGGACGGGGATGCCGGCGTCGGCAATCTTCTTGGCGGTGGAGCCGGTGGAGACGATCCTGACACCTGCGGCGTGCAGGCCCTTGGCCAGCTCCTCCAGACCGGTCTTGTCGTAGACCGAGATCAGGGCTCGGCGGATGGGAACACGGTCAAGCTGCGTCAGGGTCACAAAAGTCTCCGTCGTAATCGCGCGGCGGCATGCCGCGGTTGGTGGGGATACGGCCAGTTTATCGCGTCACGGGGGATCGCTTTCCTGCCCGCCCGAGTGTGAACGCGGCATGCTTGCCGCGCAGCGCAACGTAAGGTTTAGAACAGGAGGCGAGATGAACATTTTCACCACTGTGCCCAGCGGTGAACAGGTGGTCCAGGAACTGCCGTGGCGTTGGAGGGTGCAGGGCCGGATCTTCCTGATCGGCGGTCTGGGGTTCATGTTCGATGCCTGGGACGTGACCCTGAACGGCATTCTGATCCCGCTGCTGTCGTCGCACTGGCAGCTCACGCCGGGCGAGGCAGGCTGGATCGGGACGGCCAACCTGATCGGCATGGCCCTCGGTGCGTTTGTCTGGGGCACCATCGCCGACACGATTGGGCGCAAGAAGGCGTTCACCGCCACGCTGCTGATCTTCTCGCTCTTCACCGTTCTCGGGGCGTTCTCCCCCGACTTCATCTGGTTCTGCCTCTTCCGCTTCATGGCCGGCTTCGGCCTGGGCGGCTGCATCCCCGTGGATTATGCGCTGGTGGGTGAATTCACGCCGCGCCGGCAGCGTGGCAGGGTCCTGACCGCCATGGACGGCTGGTGGCCGGTGGGCGCCGCACTGTGCGGTTTTGTCTCGGCCGGACTGGTGGCGGCCTTCGCGGACTGGCGGCTGACCATGATGGTGATGGTGCTGCCGGCCCTCCTCGTCTTCTGGGTGCGCCGCAGCGTACCCGAATCGCCGCTCTTCCTTATCCGGAAGGGCCGACGCGAGGAGGCGGCCAAGGTCATCGACGACCTTGTCCAGGCCACCGGTGCGGAGCCGCGCGCCTACAGCCTGCCGGATCCGCAGGCAGTCCCCCGGCTGTCGGCAGGCAGCGCCTGGCAGCAACTGCGCGGCGTCTGGGCATTCAACTGGAAGATCACGGCTGCAACCTGGGGCCTGTTCTTCAGCATCCTCCTCGTCTACTACCTCTCCCTGACCTGGATGCCGCGGATCCTGATCGGCGCCGGTTTCGCCGAGTACAAGGCGTTCCTGACGACGGCGGGCATGGCCGCCGTCGGGCTTCTTGGGGTGGTGGCGGCCGCGCTGCTGGTGGAACGGATGGGCCGCAAATGGCTGCTGGCGATCACCGGCCCGCTGTCAGCGCTGACCCTGGTGATCGTGGCCTTCGTGGTGGACATTCCGACGGCGGCCGTAGTCTGGCTGCTGGTCTTCGGCTTCATCGTGCAGGTGGCCATCCCGGTCCTCTACACCTACGTTTCCGAGGTCTACCCCACCGAGCTCAGGGGTTCGGGCTTCGGCTGGGCGTCCACGTTCTCCCGGCTGGGCGCCGGCTTCGGGCCGCTGATCTTCGCCAACTACTTCTGGCCGGAGCTGGGCCTGGCAACGTCATTTGCCCTCGCCGGCGGCCTGGTCCTGCTGGCCGTGCTGTGGATGATGTTCTTCGCCCCCGAGACCCGGCAGCGCCGCCTCGAGTAGTGTCCGTGCTTTGTTGCATCACTTGTGGCGGTTCCGACCGAATGGATTAGCCGGGATGGGAACCGCCACAAGCGGTGGCGCAGCAGGGATGGAACTACTGGATGCAGGTGACGTGGACGGTGATGGACACGTCCCTGGTCTGGGTCACAGACCAACCTGTCTGCAGCCCGGCAGTGGCCGGCCGGCTCGCTGTTACCTGGTTGCTGGAGCCCGTCAGCAAGGCGCTGTAGCCGCCGCCCATAGCGACCTTGCCGGTGGGGCACAGCGCTGAGACGGTAGTGCCCGTACCGGTCACCGTCACCACAGAAACACTCGTGGAGGCGGCGGCACCCGTGGCTCCTGTAGCCCCCGTGGCGCCTGTGGCACCAACGGGACCGACGGCGCCCGTCGCACCGGTTGCTCCGGTGTCGCCCTTCTCGCCTTGGATGCCCTGCGCCCCTGTCTCGCCGATCACCCCGGTGTCGCCCTTCTCCCCCTGGATGCCCTGCGCCCCGGCCTCGCCTTGAATGCCCTGCGCTCCGGTCTCGCCGGTATCGCCCTTCTCCCCCTGGATACCCTGGGCGCCAGTTTCGCCGGTCGCCCCGGTCTCCCCTTGGATTCCCTGCGCTCCGGTCTCGCCGATCGCCCCGGTCTCCCCTTGGATTCCCTGCGCTCCGGTCTCGCCGGTCGCCCCCGTGTCGCCCTTCTCCCCCTGGATTCCCTGCGCTCCGGTCTCGCCGGTCGCCCCCGTGTCACCCTTCTCACCCTGGATACCCGGGATACCCTGGGCCCCGGTCTCGCCGATCGCCCCGGTGTCACCCTTCTCACCCTGGGCCCCGGTCTCGCCGGTCGCCCCGGTCTCACCCTGGATGCCCTGGATATTCCAGGAGATGGGCGTCTCCTTCTTGGTGTCACAGGTGGCGCCAGCGGAAAGAATCCGGACCTGGCCTCCGTTGTTCTTGCTGTAACAGGCGTTGATCTCACCGCCTGCAGACGTTGACACCGCATAGGCGGCGGTCGCGGCCCCCGTCCCGAGGACAAGGGCAACGGAAAGGCACACCACTTTGGGACTGGTTTTGGCAAAGCTGAATTGCGGCACTGGAGACCCCCTGGAAGGACAACGCTGAATAGGACGGTGTCAGCGTAAGGCGCGGATCCGGCCCCCAACCAGCGTGGTCAGGCGCCTCCAGCTACCCGTCTTTTAACGGGGTCTACCCGGTTTTTGGCGCGGACTACTCGCTTTTCATAATCGATCCCGCGCGGCGGTGCTCGGCGGCGAGCGACGCAAGGGTGGAGACGAGCAGCCGGCGCTCCACCACCTTGATCCGTTCGTGCAGGGTCTCTTCGGTATCGCCGTCCTCAATGGTCACGGCTTCCTGGGCGATGATGGGGCCGGTGTCCACCCCGGCGTCGGCCCAGTGCACGGTGCAGCCCGTCACCTTCACGCCGTAGCCCATGGCGTCCCGGACGCCGTGGGCTCCGGGGAAGGACGGCAACAGTGCGGGGTGGGTGTTGAGGTATTTGCCGTCGAAGGCGTCGATGAATTCCGGGCTCACGATGCGCATGAATCCCGAGGACACCACGATGTCCGGCTGGTATGCCGCCACAGCCTTGGTCAGCGCGGCGTTCCAGGCTGCGCGGTCCGCATAGGCCTTGAAATCCACCACGAAAGTGTCGATTCCTGCCGCGGCTGAGCGCTCCACTCCATACGTGCCGGGCCGGTCCGCGCCCACCGCGGCGATCTCCACGTCCAGCTCCCCCGTTTGTACGGCGTCGATGACTGCCTGGAGGTTGGAGCCGGTTCCGGAGACGAGGACTACTATGCGCATTGCTCAAGCTTAGGCGGCTGCTCGCGTAGGCTGGAAAACATGAACCCCACTCCCGGCCCCGACGGGTCACAGCGGACCAAACTTCCGCTCAGCGAGGGCGCAAAGTCCTCGCTGCTGAAAACACACACCCTGTTCCGCATGTTCATCGTGGCGGTGCTGGGCTCGTTTTTTGTATTCCAGCTCGACCTTACCTATCTCTGGCTGACGGCCATTCTGACGCTTGCGGGCATCGTTCTGGGGATCATCGTGCTTGTCCGCGCCGTCCGGCTCAAGGAGTCCAGGCTGGTGCTGTTCGGGTCCATCTCCGGCCTGGCCGTATCCGCCGTGATGGCGCTGCTGGTCCTGGTCTCCGCCGTGTTCTTCAATCAGGTGCGCGACTATCAGCAGTGCGCCCGCTATGCCCTGACGAGCCAGGCCAGCAACGATTGCCGGGTCCAGCTCGAAAACTCGATGCCTGGCCAGCTCCAGCCGGGCCGCTGACCGCGTCCGCTGCACGCCGCGCTTGGGGCCGTTACTTGCCGGGGGCGGCCCCGAGATCCGCTTCCCGCAGCTCCTGCCGGCGCTCCAGCCACGGGCCGGCTGCGTAACCGATGACGACGCCGATGCCGGCTTCCGCCGCCACCCAGACTGCCGTCCACAGCGGGTCGGGCCCGATGTCATGGAGGCGGCCGATTCCTGCCGAACCATGCGTTATACCTGCGAGCGTGCCTGCCAGCAGGCCAGCCGCGGTTCCGGCGATGATGCCCAGCACCAGAGTGGAGGCTGCAGCCGTGAACCACCGGACGCGCACCTTGATGGACAGCCACTCGTCAAAGTGGTTTTCCCCCTCACGCAGAAACCACCAACCGCCAAGCACCCCGGCGAGCACCGGCACTACGAGGGCCACGAAGCCGTAGTCGAGCGGGCCGGCAGGAATGGCCCCAAGGACCGGGACTGACGGAAGGGGCCCCACGGCCGTGCCCAGTGGGCCGACCTGGGAGCCCGCTCCGAGGGCGAAGCCCGAGCCGGACACCCAGGCGAGTGCAAAGACGGCGAGGTTGGGAATGAAGCCGAGCTGCGCAAGGGTGAGCGCCGCGCCTCCTACCGCGCCGGCGTCGAGCGCTTCATAGACTGCCACCACGAGGTTCCAGTGGATGAAAAGGTCAACGGCCAGCAGGGCCGAAGACAGCGCCAGGGCAGCCATGAGCGCGACGAAGCCGGCCTTGGCCGCGGAGGCCAGGTAGGAGCCGGCCCAGCGCGAGTGCTGGCTGGTCCGCGCGATCCAGTCCACGGCATCGACGCCGATCAGCCGGCTCCATGACCCGGCCTCGCGCCGTGCTCCGATCACCATGCCAAGCGCAAAGGGAATCAGGGGCAGCAGCGCGGCCCACCAGAGGAACACCCCGACGTCTTCGGTGCGGCACACGAATCCGGTGGCGACGCCGAATCCCGCATAAACCAGCCAGGAGCCCAGCAGCGCCTGCCACAGCTGGTCCGTATACGAGGCGCGGGCCAGGCGCCGGCCCGCCCGCCACGCGAGCAGGAACGGAACGAGCGTCATGCCCAGCGGGATGAGCGAGAGAGTGCCCGTCTCCGGTCCGGCGGCGGCACCGTCGACGACGGTAGTCAGGTACAGGGGCACCCCGTGGATGACCAGCCAGGCCTGGCCGGCCAGGCGCGCCAAGAAGTCGAACTGTGTGTCCCGGAAACCGGAAGTTGCCCACACCGCGACAACGGGGGCAATAACCACCAGGGCGGAAATAAATGCGGCCTGGGCCGACTCCAGCCCGCCCTGCAGCCACAGGGGCATGGGAAGGCCACGGTCACCGGTCTGATCAGCGCGCAGTTTCATCGTGGTCCATCGTGCCATGTGCGCCCTCGCCCAGCTGTTTTCGACAGGCTCTTCGGCGGAGAAGACGGCCGACGGCAAATCCCGTGCGGTGTGGTGCCGTGGCCGCAGCCAGCGCTTTTTACGGTGTGCGGACGTAAAATTAGCTTGTCCGCAATCAGTGGTTGGAGGCAGAAAAATGACGACCGCATCCCCACATGCACACGGCGTTCACTTTGGTCGCACAGACGTCCAGAACGTTGGCATGGGTGTTGGTATTGTCGCGTTGCTCGTAGGTATTCTCGGGTTCATTCCGGGCATCACCGCACGTTATGGCGAACTGATGTTCCTTGGGCCTAATTCGCACGCCATGTTGTTTGGCCTGTTCCAGGTATCCATGCTGCTCAACATTGTGCACCTGGTCATCGGTGGAACCGGCTGGGCCATGTCCCGCAGTGAAATGGGTGCGCGCAGGTTCCTTATGGGCGCCGGTGCGCTGTACATCATCCTCAGCATCTACGGGCTCAGTGTCGGAGTGGATTCGGCGGCCAATTTCCTGTCGCTGAACATGACGGATAGCTGGACCCTGATGGTGGCGGGTGTTCTCATGATTGTCGCCGGCTGGATGTTCTCGCGGCATCTGGCTGATGACAGGAAATAAACCCGGAACGCGAACGCCGGGAATAGGAGCCGCGAATGAGTAGATATCCAATCTGAAATTCGTACTACCGGTTGGTGCAGGTGTCCCGCGCAAGTTCGTGGGCGGCTGCACCAGCTTTGCGTTGGAGGTACTTCAGCAAGAGCCCTGGGTCGAAGACGTCCCACTGGATTGGGCCGTGTTTGGGCTGGGGCAAGGTTTGGGCTGGAGCAAGCCTCGAGCCGGTCAAAGCCTAGAAGCGGATCAAAGAGTACGGCTGGCTGGGCAGGTTGCCGGCTGTCCACGGCCGCTGGGACGGCTCGGTGGGAACGTGGCCCCGCCCGTCACGCACGACCACCCGCACCGTGGCAACGATTGCGACGGCGGCGGCTACTGCCAGAATTATCAGGACGACGACGATCGACCCGGCCATGACTCCAACACTCCTTAAGCCAATTTTACGGCCGAAAGAGGCTTCCATCCGGGGCATTCTTCCCGCCCGCCCGCAGATGATAAGCAGGCGAATAAATTTCCTCTGGACGCGGCCGCCGCCCGGGCATATCCTGATCTCCCATTGCCTCTGGGGGGGTGAATCGGAATGGGCAGTCACCTGCGCTCGTGGTGCACAGTTTCTGTGCGCGCCCTCCTCGTGCCCGCCCTGCTTGCATGTGCCTGGCTCATCTGGGGCGCAGGCACCGCCCAAGCATCACCCGAGTCGCCTGGATCCGCCGCTTCAGGGCTGCTCGATCCCGGCACGTCCGGTGATCCAGCGGGGTCGGTATCCGGCGTCCTGAGCACGAGCGCGGGCACCGCGACGTCCAAGGCCGTGTCCACAGTTTCGTCGCTGCCCGCTGTACAGGTCCTGCCGGCCCGCTTGACTCCGGTTGCTGACACCGTGGCCACCGTCGCCAGCACATCGGACGCTATCGTCGGCGAGGCGGAGGCTGCCGTCTCCACGGTGACCAAGACAGCGGCGCCGGCGCTTTCTCAGGTCGACAACGCAGTAGCCTCGGTGGACGACGCTGTTGCCTCATTGGAACCGCGGTTGCCGCGGCTTCCCGTTCCGGTTCCCGTGGTCCAGCTTCCCGTTCCCGTGGTCCAGCTTCCCGTCCCCAAGCCCTTGACAGGCCAAGAGGCACGGCCCGCCGTGCCGCCGGCACCTGCAGTGTCCACTCCGGACGCCGGACGGCGAGCCGCGGCGGTGCACCCAGTCCCTGCGGCCCAGGCCCCGGCAGCTTCCACCGCTAAAGCTTCCACCGTCAGCAAGCGTGCATCCGCCAACACAGCCGCCAACAGTTCTGCCGCCCCCGCGGCGGCGGAGATTCAAGAAGCCGGTAGCCGTGGCCAGACCCTGGCTCAGCTTCGTATGACCTCCATCAGCCACCCTTGGGCGACGAGCGCAGTCCAGACGGGTCCGCTGAGGGTCCCCCACAGCCTGTCCGGCCTGGACGTGGTCGGGCCCGCGGCCACTCACGGCCAGTCCGGCTCCTCCATCTCTGAGGGTTCCGGCGGGCAGGCCGCGGATGTCGCGGCCTTCTGGAACGCACTGCACCAGTTGACCGGCGAGCGCCGTCTTGACGCCGCCACCGTATTGCCTGCCAGCCCGGCATTCGATCCGGGGTCTTCCCCCGACTGAACAGGTCAACTCTGCCCTCATCACGGCAGAACCGACCACCTGCGCCACCGGCGTACGGATTCCAACGTTCATTCAGGAGAAAATGTCATGTTCACCCACGCCCCGCTGTCTGCTGTCCCCAGCCGTTCTTGCCGTGCAAGCATCGGCAACTGGCCCAATCTCACATCCGGTTTCATCGGCAACTGGCCGGATCCCATGACCAAGAGCAGCCTCACGTCGAGGTCCTGAAGTGCATGGGCAACGACGCTAAAAATGGTGTTTCCCGCCCTGCCTGGGGCAGCGCGGGAAACACCGTCACATTCCGTTTTCCTGCGTTCCGTTGAGAATCCCTCAGCTTTCCGGGGCTTTGTCCCCCGACGGGCTGCTGCCGGACTCTCCTGGATCCTGTTCCGAGGCGTCCACAGGCATCGTGGAGTCGGTTCGCCCGGACCCGGGCTCTCCCGCGGTACCTTCATCCGGGCCATCGCCGCTCTCCGGCGGCCTCGTTCCGTGACGGGCACCCAGCCGGGGTGACCGGGGAAAGTGGCTGATCACCCGCGCTAGTTCACGGCTCAAGGCGGTCCCCTCCACCATGTCCTGCGGCAGGGTTTCCTTCTCCACCTGACGGGCCGCAGCCAAGGCATTCAGCCCCGCCTCGGTGATGGCCACCTCGTTGCTTCTCCGGTCCGAGGGGCTGGACTTGCGGGAGACCAAACCAGCCTCCTCAAGACGGGCCAGCACCCTGCCCAGGGACTGGCTGCGGACATGGATATCTTCTGCCAACTGTTCCTGGTTCAGGGGTCCTGCGGTGAGGCCTTGAAGGGCAATGACTGCGGCATGGGTGAGACCGAGCTCTGCCAGGGCCTGGTCCTGACGGCGCTGGATAAGCCGGGCAGCCATCGACAGCAACTGGTGTGGACCCCACTGCTCCGCATCAGCGTTCGGGACCATCAGTTCCGCCCTCCCCATTCACGTATGAGCTTTCCCGAGGCCGCGCGTCGGCAGGTAACTGCCCTCCGGGGCCAGGGGAAACACCGGCGCCCAGCGCCTGCCGCGTCAGCGCCGTCCGCTGCCGGCAACGCTGTGGGCCTCGATTGCATCCGCCGCTGACGTGCCGGATGCCTCACGCCCGACGGTGTCCGACGCGTCGGCAACGTTGTAGGTGCCGCCGCGTCCGGCGGCAAATCCGGCGTCGCGCTCTGTGCCTGTGCGTCCTGTTGCGACGCCGGCGGCAGCCGCCCCGCCGTTAAGCTGGTAATGCGCGTAGAGCCGGTCTTCCTCGGATGGCTCCAGATGCCCGTCCGCATCCACGCTGGGTGCCTCCATGACCTGGTTCCTGCTGAACGGGACGACGATGCCGCTGCCCTCGAGTCGTGCGCCTGCTAGCGGGACATAGGACTGGGACGTGCCGAAGAGGCCTGTACGTGCCGTCACCCAGGTGGGCTGGCCGGTGTCGTCATCAGCGTAGATCTGGCCGATCAAGCCGATCTTGTCTCCGTCCGCGGAGAAGATGCAGCCGTCCTTGTTGAGCAGATCGTCGATATGTTCCTTGGTGAGCATGCTGCCTCCTTGGATCCTGACTACTGGTGCACTTCGTTGCTTTGGGGGCAATTCCAGCGGACTCGCAGCACCGGGCCGGAACGGCTGTTCGTCACGCCAGTCAACCTCACACGTATACCCTAAGCATGCTTACTATCAGACTGGCAAGCGGCTTGGCATTTTTCTTCCTACGGATCCGGTGCGCGTGGGCGCAGAACCGCCATTCTGGAGCCCTGGCATCTGCGGCGCCGCCGGCAGGCGTGCGGCATGATGACAAAAAAGCCAAGGGTGCTTACTATTTTTTAGTAAACATGCTTACCATTGCATGCCAGCAACGCTGGTTCCTGAAGCAGCAGCTGACCCTTTCGGAAAGAGAGAGCGAAGATGACAGAGAACCAATGGCCGCAGGACGGGAGCCTGACAGTTCCCCCGGCTACGCAGAACTCACCGGCTTACGGCTCGGGCATTTCCTCCGGGAGCCCGGCGTCAGCCTCGAAGACCGGTACCGCGAAGGAAGAAGCCTCGAACGTCGCAGGACAGGCCGCCGGCGCAGCCCAGAACGTGGCGGGCACGGCCAAGACTGAGGCGGCGAATGTGGCTGCCGAAGCAAAAACCAACGCCAAGGACCTTCTGTACCAGGCAAAGTCGGACCTTACCAGCCAGGCAGGGGCCCAGCAGCAGAAGGCCGCCGAAGGCATCCGCACCATCTCATCCCAGCTGCGTTCCATGGCTGATGCCCCGGACCAGCAGGGCGTTGCCTCCGACCTCATCCGCCAGGCTGCGGAACGCTCCGAATCCGTCGCCTCCTGGCTCGACAACAGGGATCCGGGATCACTGCTGAACGAAGTCAAGTCCTTCGCACGCCAGCGCCCCGGCACCTTCCTGCTGCTCGCTGCCGGAGCCGGCATGCTCGCCGGCCGCCTGGGCAGAAGCCTCCAGGCAGGAGCCCCGGCCAGCACAACAGCAGCCGGCACGGCGGTTCCGCCCCAGCCCGTGCAGCCCCCGGTCACCGAAGGCACCGTGGGAGCGGGTGTCGGCGCGCCGCTCTTCGACGAAACCGCCACGGCACGGCCCGGCTACGGACAGCAGGAGTACGGCACACCGGCCTACAGCGAACCGGTTGCCGGCGAACCTGCCTACGGTGAGCCTGCCTACGGTGAGCCTGGAATCGGCGAGCCCGCCCGTCCAGGCATGGCCGCTCCCGGCTCTGCCCAGACCCTTCCGGGAAGTTCCACTGCAGGGGTTCCGCAGCGTGACGTGGATGACCCCTTTGCCGAAGGTGAAGGACGTCACCTGTGAGCAGCCAGATACCGGAGACACCTCCCACCACCGCGCACGCCAAAGCGGACGCCAATTCCCTCGGGGATCTCCTGGGTGATGTTACCCGCGACCTCTCCACCCTGATGCGTCAGGAAGTGGAACTGGCCAAGGCAGAAGCGAAACAGTCGGCCACGAGGGCCGGCAAGGGCGGCGGCATGCTTGCCGGCGCCGGCGTAGCCGGCCACTTCGTGCTCCTGTTCCTGTCCGTCGCCCTCTGGTACGCCCTGGGCGAGCTGATAGGCCTGGGCTGGTCCGCCGTCGTCGTTGCCGTGATTTGGGGCATCATCGCCGCCATCCTGGCCTCGGTTGGCCGCAAGGAACTCAAAGCCATCAAGGGCATGCCCCAGACCGCCGAGACCATCCAGGAAATCCCTCCGACACTGAAACCCAATGGAGACAAACGATGAGTGAAAACCCGGACGCCATCCGCGCCGACATTGAAGCCACCCGCGCCCGCCTCGGCACCAACGTCGACGCGGTTGCAGACAAGGTCACACCGTCCAACATCGTCCACAGGCAGACCGACAAGGTCAAAGAGGCCGTCTTCGGAGTGAAGGAGAAAGTCATGGGAGCAGCGGAGCACACGTCGGAGCACGCCCACAGGGCTTCAGGCAGTGCCGGTTCCGCGATGGGTGACGCCGGCTCAGCCGTCAGCTCCACACTCCACGACGCCGGCACTGCCGTGGCCGACGCCCCGCACAAGGCAGCAGCGAAGACGCAAGGCAACCCCCTTGCCGCCGGCCTGATCGCCTTCGGCGCGGGCCTCCTGGTCTCCTCCCTGATTCCACCGAGCCAGAAGGAGCGCGAAGCAGCGGAGGCCCTGAAGACCGCAGCCGAACCGGTCACCACCCAGCTCACCGAAGCTGCAAAGGATATGGCGCAGGGGCTGAAGGAACCGGCCCAGGAAGCCATGGAAAACGTGAAAGCCACAGCCGCCGACGCCGCCGAGCACGTTAAGGGAGAAGGCCAGACGGCCGTCTCCGACGTCAAGACCAGCGCCGCGGACGCCAAGGACCACGTCCGGAACACCTAAGGGCCCAAAGCACGACGGCGGCCGCCTCCCCTTTTCGGTGAGGCGGCCGTCTCGCGTCCCCGTGCGTTTGGCTATCGGACCAGCGCCGCTTCAGCGAGCATGCGCTCCAGCCACGTGAGGTACCTTTCCTGCGTCCATCCGGCCTGAACCACCAGCAGGTCATATTGGTGAGGTGAGGTGAGCACCAGCAGGGTCGCGGCCATGTCCTCGGCGTCCAAGTCCGTCCGCAGCCCGGAGCGCGTCTGCAGCACCTTGACCACCTTCACAAAATCTGCCCGGATACGCTCCTGCAGCTCCGCATATGCTGCGGCGAGGTCGGAATCCCCCTGCGCGGCGGCCGCCAGCGCCTGCCACAGCTGTCCGACACGGCGGTTGAGTTCCGCCGCGAAAACAGCCAGCCCGGCGAGAGCCTCCGCGTTGCTGGTCTTCTGGAGCACAGCCTTGGCCTCGGGCACATCCAAGATGGAACGCCCGCCGTCAACACCCGCCGACCGGCTTTCCACCGCGGCGAGCAGGAGCATTCTCTTGGGGCCGTGGGCCTGAACGGTTTCCACGGATACACCCGCTTCGTCCGCTATGGCCCCAAGGGTGGTGGCCGTGAAACCCCTCGCCGCGAAACAGGTGCCCGCGGCATCGACGACCCGTTGCCGGGTGGCGCCCGCCTGGGCATCCCGGAGCGTGGAGCGGTACCGCCGGCGTTTTTCGTGATGCTGCATTTCCTTGTCCTGCATATTGACTACTGTGCCACAGTAATGAAAACTGTGACAACGTAAACAACCTAATAGGAGACCGCCATGGCATCGGTACTACTCTGCTCCAGTCCCTTGATTGGCCACGTAACGCCGATGCTCTCGGTGGCTGCGGGCCTCGTGCAACGCGGACATGATGTCCGGTTCCTCACTGGACAGCGCTACAAGGGCCGCGTGGAGGACACCGGAGCAAGCTTCCTGCCCCTGCCGCCGAAAGCCGACTTCGACGACACGAACCTTGATGCAGCTTTTCCGGGCCGGATTGGCCTCAAAGGCCCCAAGGGAATCCGGTTCGACATCAAGGAGATCTTCATGCGTCCGGGGAAAGCGCAATACGAGGCCATCCTCAGAGCACTCGCGGAACGCCCTGCGGATGCTGTTCTGGCCGAATCGCTGTTCATGGGCGCCCCGCTGCTGCTCAACCTCCCGCGGTCCCGCCGCCCGGCGGTAGTCAACTGCGGCATCGTGCCACTCAGCCTGGCCAGCAGGGACACGGCGCCGTACGGGCTGGGCATCCCGCCGATGCCTGGTGCGGCTGGCCGGATTCGTAACCGAGCACTGCAGGCACTGACCGAGAAAATTGTCTTCGGCCCGGTTCAGAAGTATGCCGACGCCGTCTCCATTGAGGCCACGGGGCGCCCCTTCCCGACGTTCTTCATGGACTGGCCCCGTGCCGCCGACCGCGTGGTCCAGTTCACGGTCCCGGAGTTCGAATATCCACGCTCGGACCTTCCGGGAACGGTGTATTTTGTTGGGCCCGTCTCCCAAAGCGGCAAGAACACTGCAGGAAACGCCGCCACGGACGCGCTGCCTGACTGGTGGGAGGAGCTCGACGCCGGCCGACCGGTCGTGCACGTCACGCAAGGCACCGTCGCCAACCGGGATTTCGATGACCTCATCCGCCCCACCATCGACGGCCTCGCTCATGACGACGTCATGGTCGTTGTGAGCACTGGCGGACGCCCGGTGGAAGCCCTCGCAGGTCCCCTGCCGGACAACGTGCGCGTTGCGTCCTACCTTCCCTACGACGAGCTGCTGGCCAGAACCGACGTGCTGGTCACGAACGGCGGTTATGGCGGTGTGCAATTCGCGCTTCGGCACGGCGTGCCGCTCGTCGTGGCGGGTGAAACCGAGGAAAAGATCGAAGTGTGCGCCCGCGTGGCCTGGTCAGGCGCCGGAATCAACCTCCGCTCCAACCGCCCCATCCCAGAAGCCGTGGCCAGGGCCGTCCGAACCGTCCTGACAGAAAATTCCTACCGCGAGGCAAGCAGCCGCATCGGGAACTCCATCCGAAAGTCGAGGGGCATGGATGAGCTGGCCGAACTGGTGGAGAGCCTTGCCACCTCGAGCCCACTCCCCGACGGCGCCGAGTAGGCCGTCAGCACCGAGGGCTCTGGCCGGGGCCTCGCCCCTTCCGTTCACGGGCTGCCGGCAACAGGCCCGGAGCAGCAGAATCACTGCAAGAATATGCGTATGACAGCCATCATCCTGGCGTGGGATCCTGACCACAGCGACGGCTGGAACCATGCCGCCGCCGTCGAACGTGTGCGGGAGACAGGCCAGGTGCTGACAGGCTGGGCCGTTGACGGCCCGGTAGACGTGCACGCCGGTGATGAGGCCTGGCTGTGGCTGCAGGGCCGCCGCCACGGACTTTTGGGCCACGGTCTGGTGGTCTCGGGAGAGGCCCCGGGGGCCGCACAGCCGGTGGCCGGCGAGCAGGGCGTGGGCTCCCGACGCATCACCGTGGCGTTCGATGCCCTCCTTCGGTCCGGCGACCAGATCCTGCCAGGCGTCCTTGCCGACGCTGTGCCGGAGGTTCCGTGGGAGGACCTGGCGCAGCCGGTGCTCGCCCTTGACCCGGTGCAGGAGTCGGGAGTCCGGGCCGTGTGGCGGGAGTCGGGACCGGCACAGGCGCCGGACCCCGTCCAGCTCGTGCCCGGGAGCTATCCGGAGCAAGCGGTCAGCCGGGTGCAGGCCAACCGCTTCGAAAGCAGCGTTGAGGCACGGCGGATCTGCGTGGCCCACCACGGCACCAGCTGTGCCGCCTGCGGCTTCTCCTTTGAGTCCGCCTATGGAGAGACCGGCTCGGGCTTCATCCAGGTCCACCATCTGGTGCCTGCCGGACAGATCGGCAATGACTATGAGCTCGATCCGGTGACGGACCTTGTTCCGCTCTGCCCGAATTGCCACGCGATGGCGCATCTGGATGTGGGCACGCCGCGGACGGTGGCAGAGCTCAGGCAGCTCATTGCCGGGGCAGGCTATCTGGCCGGACAAACGCTATCGCCGGAAGAACTGGAAGCCCAGCGGGATGCCCGCCGGATTCTGGAACAGCACTGATTCCGGAACAGCACCGATTCTTGAAAAGCCTCGTGGGCGGACGCCTCGGGGCGGGCCCGCGGAGCACCGGCCCGCCCCCGGATCCTGATCATCAAATTGCTGGACTTTCCCGTATGCGCCCGGCAAGACTGTCTATCACAGCTGGCAGTTTCGGCGCGCCCGGTGCCGGCCTGTACTGTGCCTCGCCTTTTTCAATGACGTGAAAGGACACATTCATGGAAGCCCTGTCAGCCTTCCTCCCAGCTATCGCCACCATCGTCGGGATCCTCGCCGGAATCGCTGTGATTTGGGTGGCCATAAAACTGATGTGGAAGGTTGCTGAGCCCAACGAGGCCCTGATCATTTCAGGCCTGACGCGCGGAACCCTCGAGAACACCGACGGAATGGACTTCAAGATTGTCACCGGCCGGGGCGCGCTCGTGATCCCGGGGCTGCAAACGGTGAGGGCCTTGTCCCTGACCCTGAATGAGAGGGAACTCACGGTCTCATGTGTCACCTCTCAGGGCATCCAGGTCATTGTCGATGGCGTGGTCATCTACAAGATCGGCGATGCACCGCCCTTCATCGCCAATGCCGCGCGGCGGTTCCTCGGCCAGCAGCCCAAGATGGAAAGCCAGGTCTACAACGTCTTTGAGGGACATCTCCGCTCCATTATCGGCAGCATGACGGTTGAAGAGATCATCCGCGAGCGCGACAAGCTGGCTTCGCAGGTCCGCGGCGCAAGCGGTGTGGAAATGGAAAAGCTCGGACTCGTCGTCGATTCACTGCAGATCAAAGACCTGCAGGATCCCACGGGATACATCCAGAACATCGCGAAACCGCACATTGCGCACGTCAAGATGGAGGCCCGCATCGCCGAGGCCACCAGGAACCGGGAGGCGGCAGAGAAAGAAGCCGAGGCGGCGGCGCAGATTGCCGACGCCCAAAGCGTCTCGGCCATCAAACAGTCAGTTGCCCAGGCAAACGCCGAGCGGGCCAAGGCCAATGCGGCCCAGGCAGGGCCGCTGGCGGAAGCAACGGCGCGGCAGCAGGTGGTAGTGCAGGAAACCGAAGTGGCCAAGCTGGAGGCGGACCGCGAGGAACAGAAGCTGCAGACGGTCATCCGCAAACCGGCCGACGCCAAGGCCTATGCGCAGCGGACCGAAGCCGAGGCCCAGAAGTCCGCGGACATCAGCGCCGCTGAGGCAAGGGCCAAACGGACGGAACTCGAAGCACAGGCCAATGCCCGGCGCGTTGAAGTCGAGGCCCAGGCCAGCGCTTCGGCTGCGGCGGCCATGGCGGGAGCCACGCGTGTGACAGGTGAGGCCGAGGCCGCTGCCACGAGGGCCCGGGGTGATGCCGCCGCGTCCGCGATCAAGGCGAAGGCCCTGGCGGAAGCGGAAGGCATCAAGGCACGCGGCGACGCACTGGAGACCAACCAGGATGCCGTCATCGCCCAGCAGCTGGCGGAGAACATGCCTGCCATTGTGTCGGCTGCGGCCGAGCCGTTCGGCCATGTGGGCCAGATGACGGTGCTGAACGGCGGCGACGGCCTCAACGGCATGATCGGCGGCATCCTCTCGCAGGCCGGCACGTTCCTTCCGCGCCTTTCCAGCGCGCTGAAGGACGGCCACGAGCCGTCAAAACGATCCCCGAAGCCGCCCAGTGCATAGGAACGTTGACCGCAGCCTGACAGGCAAGATCGGCAGGGTCACAGGGCGGATAGGCCCGGGCACGGTCGGTGAGGTGATGCTGCCGTTCCGCGGCGGGACCAGCGCCTTTCATGCCTACCCGTTCGACAAAACCAGCGTCTTCCCGGTCGGCGACAAGGTGCTTGTAATCTACTTTGAACCGCCCCAAACGGTTTTTGTTGATGAACTGCCGGACATCTTCCGGCCCGACGCCGCCGGATAAGCCTCTCGGAACCCGCGTCCTCCTGTTAACCCAACCTTTGCCTCAGCGTCACGCCCACTCCGCCGCAACGTCAGACGCCCCGATCACGGTGGAGGGGTGAGGATCGCAATAGTCGCTGAATCATTCCTGCCTCTGATGAACGGGGTTACGCACTCCATCCTGCGCGTGCTCGAACATCTGCAGGAGCGCGGGGATGAGGTGATGGTGATTGCGCCGTCGACATCGGACACCGATGTTCTTGATGTTGTCCACGGCGCGATTGTGCATCGGCTTCCCTCCGTACCGCTGGCCGGGTATGCGAATGTCCGGGTGGCCGTGGGTGGCGTGTATCGGGTCAAAAGAATGCTTGCCGATTACGCTCCCGACGTGGTCCACCTGGCATCGCCGTTCGTGCTCGGCTGGCGGGCAGCCCAGGCGGCCGCCCAGCTGGGCATCCCGACCGTGGCGATCTACCAGACTGAGGTTCCCAGCTACATGGCCCGCTATGGCGTGCCGTTCCTCGAGAACTGGGCCTGGAACCGGGTGGAGAACATTCACCTGCTTGCCGACCGGACGCTGGCGCCCTCCACTTTCGCGCTGAACCAGCTGCGCGGCCGCGGGATTCCGCGGGTGGAGATGTGGCGGCGCGGTGTGGATACCGCGCGTTTTGCACCGGAAAAGCGCGACGGCGCGTGGCGGGCATCCGTGGCACCCGGCGGTGAGCGGATCATCGGCTATGTGGGCCGGCTCGCGGTGGAAAAGCAGGTCGAGGACCTGGCAGTGCTCGCCGACGTCCCCGGCACACGGCTGGTCATCGTGGGCGACGGTCCGCAGCGGCCGGCCCTTGAAGAAGCCATTCCGAGCGCGGTTTTCACCGGGTTCCTGGGCGGCGAGGAGCTGGCCAGGGCGGTGGCTTCGTTCGATCTGTTTGTCCACCCGGGTGAATTCGAAACCTTCTGCCAGACCATCCAGGAGGCCATGGCGTCCGGGGTGACGGTGGTGGCTACCGGGCGCGGCGGCCCCCTGGACCTGGTGGAAAACTCACGGACCGGATGGCTTTACAGGCCAGGCGACCTGGCCGACCTGCGGAGCCGCGTGATGGACCTGATGGGCGACGACGCCAAGCGCCGTGCGTTCGCAGCGGCTGCGCACGCTTCAGTCCAAAACCGGACATGGCCGGCCCTCAATGCTGAACTGGTCCGTCACTACAGGGAGGTCATCGCCGCCTCCTCAGTGTCCGCCGGACGCCCAACCTCAGAAGGAGCAGGCCTGTGAAAATTTCTGTAATCGGCTGCGGCTACCTCGGTGCCGTACATGCAGCCACTCTCGCTTCCATGGGCCACACGGTGGTGGGGATCGACGTTGATCCTGCCAAAGTGGAGCGCCTGGCCGGCGGCGTTGCCCCCTTCTTCGAACCGGGCCTGGACGAGCTGCTGCGCGATGGCCATGCCACCGGCAGGCTCAGCTTTTCCACGGATTTTGGCGCCGCCGCCGGCGCCGAGATCCATTTCCTCTGCGTGGGCACACCGCAATCCAAAACGTCCGACGGCGCCGACCTCAGCTACCTGGTCTCGGCCACCGAAAGTCTCCTTCCACACTTAAGCCGCGGTGCCGCCGTCGTCGGTAAATCAACGGTGCCCGTGGGGACCGTTGACATGCTTGGCGGAATTCTTGCCGGCCGGCGGGACGTCCTCCTCGGCTGGAATCCGGAGTTCCTGCGCCAGGGCACCGCCGTGAAGGACACACTGGTGCCCGACCGCCTGGTGTATGGCGTGCCGGGCGGCAGGGACGCCGCCTTTGAACCGGGAAGCAGCACACCGCGGGGAGTCACTGCGGTGCTGGATGCCGTGTATGAGCCACTGCTGTCTGCCGGCATTCCGCGGCTGGTCTGCAACTTCGCCACGGCCGAGCTGATTAAGTCCGCGTCGAACGCGTACCTGGCCACAAAGGTCAGCTTCATCAACGCAATGTCGGAGTTGTGCGACGCGTCCGGGGCTGACATCAGCGAGCTCAGCGAAGCGATGGGCCTCGATCCCCGCATTGGGAGCCGGTACCTGCACGCGGGGCTGGGTTTCGGCGGCGGCTGCCTGCCAAAGGACATCCGGAGCCTGAAGGCCCAGGCCTCGAAGCTCGGCGTTGGGTCGGCGACGGAATGGATGCAGCTGGTGGACTCCGTGAACGCGCGTCAGCGGCTCCGGACAGTGGAGCTGGCCCGCGAGCTGTGCGAGGGCCATCTCGCCGGCCGCACGGTGACGGTGCTGGGCGCCGCGTTCAAACCGGACACGGACGACGTCCGCGATTCGCCGTCCCTCGACGTCGCCCTCCGGCTCGCCGCGGCCGGCGCGCACGTGACCGTGACCGACCCGAAGGCCATCAACACCGCGTGGATGCATTACCCGCAGCTGCGATTCGAGCCCTCGGCGGCCCGGGCGCTGGAGGGGGCCGAGCTCGTGCTGCTGCTCACCGAATGGGATGAGTACCGCACTTTGTCACCTGCCGTCGCCGGGCAGCTCGTACGGCGCCGGACGGTGCTGGACGCGCGAAACGTCCTGGACGCCGCAGGCTGGGAAGCCGTGGGCTGGACAGTCCGCGGCCTGGGAACGAACGCGGGCGCGCCGCTGATGGGCCCGGTCGAGGCCAAGTTCGCCCACTGAGCAACCCACCCGGACTCCCTTCGGAGTCTCCAGGGGTAGAGTCCGGCTTGGCCGGGACTCTATGATTTCTGGAGGGGGATGTTCATGACGAAAATTTGGTCTCACGCGGAGCACGCCTGATATGGGGGCTCCTTCGCCGCACGAGCAGCAGGAAGGTCCGGGGATCGGCCTCCAGTCAGTCTTCGATGCGCTGCCGGACGCCGTGCTGGTCATAGCCGATGACGGCTCGATCAGCCTCGCCAACACTGCCGCGGCGTCCATCTTCGGGTACGCCCGGCAGGACCTGACCAGCCGGGACCACCGGTTCGTGCTGCCCAACGGTTTCCCCGAGGGCTTTGACCGTCACTTCGCCTCTCTTCGCATCAACTCCGCCGCTCCGCCTCCGTCACCTTTTGAGACGTACGGCCTCCGCAGCGACGGCAGCGAGTTCCAGGGCGAGGTGGCCTGTTCCCTGCTTGAATCGGAGCAGGGAACATTCCTCGTGGCGTGCTTCCGCCCGACGTTCCACCGGGAAGAGACCGATGACGGGCTGCGCGAAGCGATGTCGCTGCTCAGCGCCACGCTGGAGTCGACGGCGGACGGCATTCTCGTGGTGGGCGTCGACGGCAAGATCGCCGGGATGAACGACCAGTTTTCTGCCATGTGGCACATTCCCCACGAGCTGCTTGCCACCCATGACGATGAAGCCGTGATGGGCTTTGTCCTGGGACAGCTCACTGACCCGCAGACCTTCGTGGAGAAAGTCCAGGACCTGTACGCGCACCCCGCCGCGGAGAGCCACGATGTCCTGGAATTCCTGGACGGACGCACTTTCGAACGGTACTCACGGCCCCAGAAGGTGGGCGACAAAGTGGTGGGCCGGGTCTGGAGCTTCCGTGATGTGACGCCGCGGCGGCGCGCCCAGGAACAGGCGAAGCAGGCGATGGCCGAACTCGCCGAGCAGGCCGCACAGCTGAAGGCCATGGCTTTCCAGGACCCGCTGACCGGGCTGGCCAACAGGAAACTGTTCCACGAGCAGCTGACTGAAGCGCTGAGCGGTGAGGGCAGCGCCGCCGTCGACGTCCTCCTCCTGGATCTGGACGATTTCAAGGAGGTCAACGATATCCTCGGCCATCACGCCGGTGACCAGATGCTCGTTGAGGTTGCCCGCCGGCTGCGGGCCTGCGTCCGTCCGGAAGATACTGTCGCACGGCTGGGCGGTGACGAGTTCGTGGTTCTCCTGACCGGTGCCCGGGATGCTGACAGCGTGGCGGAAGGCATCGTGGAATCACTGAACGTCCCGGTCTTGATTGATGGAGCCATGCTTCGGCCCAGCCTCAGCCTGGGTCTCGCTTCCATGGGTGAGGGCGTCATCGCGGCCTCGGAGCTGCTGCGCCGTGCGGACGTCGCCATGTACGCCGCCAAGGACGCCGGCAAGAATCAGTACCTGCGGTTCCGGCCGGAGATGATGACGGCGCTGGTTCGGCGGACGCACATGGAGGCCGGCCTGCGGCTCGCCATCGACAACGACGAGATCACCGTGAACTACCAGCCGATTGTCTCGCCCGGGCTCGGCGAGGTCACCCAGTTCGAGGCCCTGGCCCGGTGGGACCGGGGCGGCGAACGGGTTCCGCCGTCGCACTTCATTCCTACGGCGGAACGCAGCGGGCTCATTTCAGCCATCGGGATGCACATGCTGCGGGAAAGCTTCACCCAGCTTCGTTCCTGGCTGGACGGCTCCCGGGAACGGTCCCTCGCCGTGAACGTCTCGGGGGTTCAGCTGCGGGAACGCGGGTTCGCCGACGACGTGCTGCGGCTTGCGGAAAACTGCAGGATGAACCCCGGGCAACTGGTCCTGGAGGTGACGGAGAGCGTGTTCTTCGACCATGACGACCAAGTGATTCAGCAGCTGGGCACCCTCCGCCACGCCGGCGTGCGGGTGGCCCTGGATGACTTCGGCACAGGCTACTCCTCGCTGGGGCGGCTTCAGGACCTACCGGTGGACGCGGTGAAGATCGACCGGTCCTTCGTCTCCATGATCCGTACAGGCGCCGAGAAACTCCCGATCCTCAGCTCCATGATCAACATGGCCCACTCGCTGGGGCTCACGGTCACGGCTGAAGGGGTCGAGACTGCAGCGCAGGCGGCCTACCTGACGGACCTGCAGTGTGATTCCCTGCAGGGCTACCTGTTCTCGTTCCCCGAGCCGGAGACCGGCCTGGAGATCGCCCTCCTCCGCTCAGCCGATGCCATCGACGCGTTGGAGGGGATGCGGCTGCGGCGCTGAGCGCGGGCTTGCGCCCTACCCATGCTCCGCGGCCTGCCCGGCCCGGACCATCTCTTCGCTGCGGTCCCACAGCTCCCGCGCCAGCTCCGCGTCGTAGGCCTGCCTGTTGGCCTGGGCCAGTGCCCTCTTGGCGTAGTAGGCGCCGGGAACCCAGTCCCGGCCCGGCATGGTCGTCGCGAGCCACACCAGTGTGTCCGCGCCCTGTTCCGGGGTCAGCAGGAACCTGTTGATGAACGTCTTGTACGCGTGCCGGAACCAGCTCGTGGACTCCGCGGCGAAGTTGGTGGCCACTACGCCCGGGTGGAAGGCCGCCGCCGAGATTCCTGCCTCGCCGTAGCGGTTCTGCAGCTCCGACGTAAACAGGATGTTGGCCAGCTTGGACGTGCCGTACGCGCGGTTCGTCGAGTACGTGCGGTGGCCGTGAAGGTCGGCAAAATCCAGGTTCCCGAATCCGTTGGCCGCACTGGCCGTGTTGATGACCGTGGCGCGGCTTGCCAGCAGGACGTCCATGAGTTCGGTGGTGAGCAGGAACGGGGCCAGGTGGTTGATCTGGAACGTCTTTTCGTAGCCGTCCACGGTAAGCTCGCGCCGGCCCATGATCCCACCGGCGTTGTTGACCAGGACATCGATCCGCGCGTACTTTTCCTTCAGGGTCGCGGCCAGGTCTCGGACGTGCGCCAGTTGGGCAAAGTCGCTGAGGAAGTAGTCAGCCCCCAGGTCTGAGGCCACCGCCTTGGTTTTCTCCGCAGAACGGCCGACGACGACGATCCGCTCGCCTGCCCGTGCCAGGTTCCGTGCGGCTGCCGCGCCGATGCCGTCGCTGGCGCCGGTGATGACAATGGTGCGCTGCTGCATGAACCCAACCGTACCGGACGAGTGGTGG